>CAYJTU010000130.1:0-5697 GCA_964373105.1 uncultured Moraxellaceae bacterium
CCGATCTAACATTTTTTCAGGCGCTGTCCGTGACATCGTTTTCGAGGATTGAAAAAAGTTTGAGTAAATGGTGTCTTACACTGGTGTGAGTTCACGCCTTGTATGGCGTGAACTCAATGTTTGATTGACTCGAGAAATTAATACTTGTAGCTATCCGCTTTGAATGGACCTTCAACAGGTACGCCCAGATATGCGGCTTGTTCGGTGGTGAGCTGTGTTAATACACCACCAAAACCGGCAACCATGGCCGCAGCCACTTCTTCGTCCAGTTTTTTCGGCAGCAGTTCAACGCGCACTTTAGCTTGCTTTTGGTCTGCAGGCAGATCGGCAAATTTTTCACCGTAGAGGTACATTTGCGCAAGAACTTGGTTGGCAAACGAACCATCCATGATGCGTGACGGGTGACCTGTCGCATTGCCGAGGTTCACCAGACGACCTTCTGAAAGAAGGATTAAATAGTCGTCACGCGCATCGCTGCGGAAAACCTGATGCACTTGAGGTTTTACTTCTTCCCAGCGATAGTTCTTACGTAAGTAAGCGGTATCAATCTCAGTATCAAAGTGGCCGATGTTACAGACCACAGCGCCTTTTTTGAGAGTATCCAGCATCGCAGCGTCACAGACTTTGTCGTTACCGGTTGTGGTGACGATCAGATCGGTTGCGCCAAGCAGAACTTGATCGATATCTGCAGTGTTGCCAGTCACGATACCATTCTTATAAGCCGACACAACTTCGTAACCATCCATACAGGCTTGCATTGCACAGATCGGATCAATTTCAGTGACACGAACAATCATGCCTTCTTGGCGGAGGGATTGCGCGGAGCCTTTGCCCACATCGCCGTAACCAATGACCAGTGCACGACGACCGGCAAGCAGCATGTCCGTACCGCGTTTGATCGCGTCATTCAGTGAGTGACGGCAGCCGTATTTGTTGTCATTTTTAGATTTTGTGACCGCATCGTTGACATTGATCGCCGGCACTTTAAGTGAGCCGTCTTTCCACATCTCAAATAAACGCGCAACGCCAGTTGTCGTTTCTTCAGTGACACCATGAATGTTTGCGAGAAGCTGTGGGTATTTGTCATGGACTACGCCGGTCAAATCACCGCCATCATCGAGAATCATGTTGGCTTGCCATAGCTCACCGTTGACATGCAGCTGTTGTTCGATGCACCACCAATATTCTTCTTCAGTTTCGCCTTTCCATGCAAACACAGGGGTGCCGCTTACGGCAATCGCAGCCGCTGCATGGTCTTGAGTTGAAAAGATGTTACATGAGGTCCAGCGTACCTCCGCACCAAGATCGACCAAAGTTTCGATCAAGACTGCAGTCTGGATGGTCATGTGGATACAACCGAGGATTTTTGCGCCAGCAAGTGGTTTTGCTGCTGCATAGCGGCGACGCAAACCCATGAGGGCTGGCATTTCAGATTCAGCGAGAAGAATTTCTTTGCGACCGTAGTCGGCAAGGGTGATATCAGCAACTTTAAAATCGTTTGTATTGTTGACAACCGCGTTCATGAGGATCTCCAGATCACTTAAGTTCGCGGATGCCGTTGCAAGATAGCTACTTATTGAAACTAAGCAGCAGTGTTGAATGAGCGACGTACCGAGCCTAGCAAGTATGCGATGTAGTGCTTATATAGCGCCTACACACCCATCTTGTTGCAGCATCCCTCGGTGGCGCTATTGTACGGATGTGTATGCATTTCGACTAGAGGGTAGAGCAAATTTATATGTTTTGTGTCTAAAAAAGTGCATAAAGGCATTGGTTGGGGTTGTTTTGGTGCGTTAATTGACATTAAAATGTAATCGTTCAGTAATAAATAAGTCATAAAAATATTTTTTAAATGTTTGATTATTATCTGCTTTAATTAAATTAGGTCAAAAAATAGTCTAAAATTTTACATAAAATAAGCAAACGTTACAATTTTTAATGATGCAAAAGTGTTTCAAATTATGTTTTAATGGCCCCGCTAGAGAACATCGTGTTCTACTAATAATATTTAGTTCTGAGGAATATCTATGAAAACTCTTCGTATTCTTGCTGTTACTGCAGCTGTTTTCGCTGCTGGATCAACTTTTGCTGCGCCTTCAAACTTAGGTGATCCTGCACTGTCATTGTCAAACCTGTCAGTCGGCGTTGAAGCCGGTACTACTGGCTACGGTGTAAACTTTGGCTACGCAGTGAACCCAAGCACAAGCTTGAATATCGGTTGGGCTGGCGGTAGCGTCCCAAGTGTTCATGGCGATTCATTGTCTGTTGGTCATCGTAAATACCATGCGAACTACAGCGAACTACAGAACACTTCAATCGTGATTAAATACAGCCCATTCACTGCGCAGTATTTGAACTTGTTCAACGTTCAATTCGGTACTTACATCCAAGACAGCGCAATCAAATTGACTTCTTACGATCGTAACGTTGTTGGTAAAGTATCAACCGGTCCTTCAGTTAACCCTTACCTTGGTTTTGGTTTTGCACCAAAAATCAACGATCATTGGGGTGTTAACGTAGATCTGGGTGTGATCTATCAAGGTCAACAAAAAGCTGAACTGCGTGCAGTTAACGCAGTTGGTCAAGCACAGTTAAATGCTGCGTTCCCAGGTCAAGACTACAACTTGGCTGACCAATACAAATGGTCTCCTGTTGCAAAAGCTGGTGTTTCTTACCACTTCTAATGCCTAAGACTTACTCTTAAGTCTTTAGCGATAAAAAAAACGAACTTCGGTTCGTTTTTTTTTGCCTAAAATAATATGTGGTTATCAAACTGAAAAAAGACTTAGGCTGTGACAGGTATTTTCCGGTAATTTGGTTTATAAAGATCAACACTATGCATATCGATTCTGATTTCGAACCTATGACTTTAGATTTAAAGACCGCTAATACGGTGAACGAAGCCCCGCACACATTTATGAATGGATTACCCTGTAATGGGATAGATCCATTCGATCGTGCCTTCTTATATGGCGACGGTTTCTTTACCAGCATCCTTGTCAGCGATGGTCAGCCCTCGCTGTGGCGCCGTCATTTAGAGCGATTAACGCAAGGCACGAATCGGTTAAAGCTTGATGTCGATCTGACCCTGCTCGAAGCGGATGTTTTTAACAAAAGTCAGTTACTGAGGAGTGGCGTTCTAAAAGTCATCATCAGTCGCGGTATCGGCGCGCGTGGGTATTTGCCGCCCGATCAGCCTGCCACAGTTTATGTTCAATTATTTCCCCAAGCTTCAACATTACAATCTATAGCAAGTCAGCCGATAGTCAGTGGAATATTGACGGGCCACTTGGGCCAAACCATCCCACAACTCGCTGGTCTTAAAACCTTGAACCGTCTTGAGCAGGTGATTTTAAGACAGGAGCTGGCAACTTTTGGTTGGGTGGAAGCGTTAGTATGCGATGGCAATGGATATATCATCGAGGGTGTTTATAGTAATTGCTTCTTTTTGGTGGATGGACGATGGATGACACCGCCTATTCAATTATCAGGTATAGCGGGTGTCATGCGGGCAGAACTCATGGCTTGTATGCATGCACAGAAGATTCCATTACTGATTGAAACCTTGCACCGTGATTCTCTGCATAAAATCGAGGCTTTGTTTTTTTGTAATGCACTCTCAAAAGTCGTACCTGTTTCACATTTAGATCATCGTGCGCTTGATCTGGGTGCGGTGAAATCGTTAACAAATCTGTTATTCTAGCCGCCTTCCAAGAAATCGGTTTTTGTTATGCCCCAGCCGCCGCGTAAAACATCAAATTCTAGAAATACTCAAAAGACGACTGCTAAATCATCTGCAAAACGCGGGGCAAGTTCACGCGGTTCAAAACCGACTGGAAAGCATAAATCGCCATCGACTGCAGGTTTTCCTTGGTTTAAAAGTATTGCGCTGATTCTGTCACTATTTCTTTGCATAGCGATTTGGCAGTCTTTATTTCGGCCACTGTCTGTGAGTGAAAACGGTAAAATATTGCAGATCAAGAGCGGTCAGACCTATTCAGGTTTGATCAGTTATATGGCGCAGCGCGATATGGTGCGCTTTCCGTTGATTGTGAAAGTTTATAAGCACATCTTTATTCATAATACGCTGATGGCTGGTGCGTATGAATTACCTGCTGGTGTGAATGCCTATCAACTGCTGAATCTGCTGGATCGTGGTGAGCTTGCGCAGTTGAATCGTGTGCTATTGGTTGAGGGGATGACGTTTAATCAATTAAAGAAACGCCTGCAAGCCAATAATCAAGTCGAAAAAAGTGTTCTGAATTTACCTGATGCACAGCTACTCGCAAAACTGGGGATCAATGAGAAAAGTCCCGAGGGCTGGTTTGCACCCGATACTTATTTCTTTACTGCGGGTGTCCGTGATGTTGATGTGCTCAAATTGCTGCATGAGAAACAAAAGAAAATCGTAAATCTGGAATGGAAAAACCGCGCACCCAGCTTACCGTATCGCTCAATCAATGATGCGCTGACGATGGCTTCGATCATTGAGAAAGAAACGGGGGTGGATGGCGAGCGTGCCCAAGTCGCCGCTGTTTTTGTCAATCGCTTGAAGCAAGGCATGCGCTTGCAAACCGATCCAACGGTGATCTACGGCCTTGGTGAACGTTATGATGGTAATATTACACGCAAAGATTTAGAAACCCCGACCGCCTATAATACCTATACGATTAATGGATTACCGCCGACACCGATTGCTATGCCTGGACAAGCGGCAATCCATGCCGCATTACATCCTGCAAAGAGTGATGCCGTGTATTTTGTGGCAACGGGAACAGGCGGGCATAAGTTCAGCCGTACACTGGCCGAGCATAATTTAGCGGTACAGCAATATTTACAAGTGATGCGCGCGAAGAAAAAACCGAATTCAGTAGGAAGTTAACTCATGTTTATCAGCTTTGAAGGCACCGAAGGGGTAGGTAAAAGTACGCTTATTCAGGGTGTTGCAGCGCATTTACAGGCACAGCAGATAGACTACGTTTTGACGCGCGAGCCGGGTGGAACGCCACTTGCTGAACAAATTCGTGGCTTGTTATTGACGCCTGACGGCGAGAAAATTGCGCCTGCGTGTGAGTTACTCCTACTGTTTGCTGCGCGTGCACAGCATATCAGTCTGGTGATTGAGCCTGCACTTGCGGCAGGGAAGTGGGTGCTTTGCGATCGTTTTGTCGATGCCAGCTTTGCCTATCAGTGTGGGGGGAGAGCGTTACCGACCTCTCAGGTTCAGACGCTTGTTGAGCAGTTTGTCTCGGTTCTACCCGATAAAACCTTTTGGCTCGATGCCCCTGTTGAAATCGGTATGGCGCGTGCTTCAAAGCGGGGTGCATTGGATCGCTTTGAACAAGAGCGGTTTGATTTCTTTGAGCGAGTAAGGGGCGTGTATGCTGCACGTGCTGAGGCTGAAGCCAATCGAATTCATCGTATCGACGCCACGCGCTCTGCCGCAGAAGTTTTGAGTCAGGTTTTAAGCCATCTCTGAAAT
Organism: uncultured Moraxellaceae bacterium; assembly: GCA_964373105.1. Classification (GTDB taxonomy): domain Bacteria; phylum Pseudomonadota; class Gammaproteobacteria; order Pseudomonadales; family Moraxellaceae; genus Aquirhabdus. The sequence continues at coordinate 5,483 of CAYJTU010000130.1, forward strand.
CGATATAGATCAAATCTGCGCATGATGGCGATCAAGCATCAAGCATAAAAAAACAGGCCATACCCATTGAGTATGGCCTGTTTTATTGTTTTAAGCAGTCACTAATTTTATTGAGAAACTGCAAACGTTAAGCCGTAGTTATAACTGGTCGCTTTAGGCGCTGTTTTTCGACCATTTTCACTATGTGACTCTGGATCATTGGGGTAAGTCGCTTC
>CAYJTU010000130.1:5707-10618 GCA_964373105.1 uncultured Moraxellaceae bacterium
GATAGCTTCCTGCTTGCGTGAAGGTTGCTTTGACATGGCCTTTTGCATCAGAAGTCAGCTCAATTGGCGCTTTACCGGCTTGTTCGATTTGGACGACTTGATTTTTGATCGGTTTTCCATCGAACAAGATATCGAATTCTAGACCTTTATCGATATAAATCTCGCTGGGGTTGGTTGCCAGTTTAATTTCAAGTCCTTTGCCTGTTATAGCAAGAGCCTTATCTGAGCTATTGCCTTTAGTGACAAAGGTCTCAAGCGTACGTGTTGAAGTCGCCTCTAACAGTTTTGCGTCTTTAGCCAGTTCAGTCGCTATGGCATAACCCCGTTCACTCAAGGCTTCTTTGGGTGCAGCACCATCTGCACGGGCTGGGCGTACGCTGAGCCAACGACCATTGATTTGAGTATATGTGCTGACCCGTGGCTTTGCTTTTAAGGTGACACGATAAGTACCATTTTCAGCCAGCGGGATTTGTGCAAGCGTGACTTCTTTCAAGGCGACTGCATCTGTGATGCTGGTTGTAGTACCTGATGGTGAGGTTACGGTGAAATCGCCATTTATGCCATGATCAGGAATAAAAAGATCTTCGGTTGCGGAAGCTTGAATGGTCGCTACATCTTTTTTGGTATCAAAATGAAAGGGCAGGATATAAGGGGTATGTGCCAGTGCAACTGAAGATGAAAATAAAATCCCTGAAAACAGCATGGTTTTGTATAGATAAGAAGTCGTCATTGCGGGCAGCCTATAATCAAATTTATATGAGAATGATTATTGATTATAGTGAAAACATCCTAAAAATGTATACACATTTTGTGGATTGAATCGCAAATAAAAGGATTAGGCGTTATTGATAGGTCTGTCCAGCATATTTCAACCATCCATCGATATGTTTGCGCTTGGGATCATGGTGTGTCCAGTGGATGACCCCACCTTTTTCGTTATTGATAAACTCACCCTTGAACTCAACGGTTCTACCGACACGAAGATGATCAATACGCGGTGAAAGATCGATGTTATGCGCGACAAGAACTGTTTGCTCTGGGCTTAATCGTAATAAAAACCGCTGATGACGGCTGCCATTAATTCCACCTGACTTATTATCATCAGGCAGTATTTTGACTACCACGCCACTGCCTTCAATGGGGCGATGATCGAAAGAGGGTGGTGGGCGATTTTGATTAACATCGCTTGAAGGCTGCTGGCTTTGAGTTTGAAAGCTTGATGAGTTTTGTGTGAGGTCAGGAAGTGATGTATGATTTTTCTCGTGATGTGTGGTGAAGAAATATCCCACACACACCACAAGAATGACGAATACCGCTTTAATTGATAAAGGTCTTTTCAAGACATCATCCTTCGGCGTTTAAGTATCGATTCATTTATTCAGGACTGCCAGCAACTGCGGCGTAGCCAGTCACTTCTTCGCGGTCATGGTAGAGTTGACGGAACTCTAAGCGTTCCAATTTTTTCCCCGATTTTTTGACGATCCCCTCAATCAAGTCGCGGCAAAACATGACTTCATCAAGGCGGGTTTTCATCGGGAGTTTAAGGTTGAAAATCGCTCGACCTGCGGCACCATCCGCGAGCCAGTCACCAACCAGCTCGGCGACGCGTGCAGGCTGTTCAACCATATCGCAAACCAGCCAATGTACAGGGCGCTTCGGACGATAGATAAAGCCATCGGTCTTGAAGTGTTCAACCAAACCACTTTCCATCAATTTTTCATTCATCGCACCATTATCAATCGCGATGACTTGGATGCCGTGCTGAACCAATTGCCACGTCCAGCCGCCAGGACAGGCTCCTAAGTCTACTGCGGTTAATCCTTCACGCAGCCATTCTTTTTGTTCTTCAGGCGTTAAAAAGTAAGCAAACGCTTCGGTAAGTTTCAGCGTCGAACGACTTGGCGCATCTGCAGGCATTTTTAAACGCGGAATGCCCATCGGCCAGCGTAAGGTCTGTCCCGGTTCGCTCATGCCAAACCACGCTGAGGTGCCATCAATAAAAACCAAGTGCGCGCGCATGGTAGCTGTTCGATCTAGAATCTCTTGTTTACCCGCAGCAGAGAGCAGTGGGCGCTGCAGACGTTCAAACAGGTCTGAGAGCGCTTTGCCATCATTGGTATCCGGATGATCCAGATAGATGGCACTGAATTTCATGCCTTCCATTGCGGTTAGAATCGGCGTGATACGATCACGGGCTTCGAAATACAGTGGTTTTTTATCTAGTAAGCGAATCACTTGACGAGAAAAAACTAAATCGCGAGTGACTGGCCACTTGGGACTGGTACCGATCCAGACTACCTGACCGCTGATCTTTTCAAAATTGGCATAGCCATCTGCACCTAACTCACCGAGCCAACGCTCTAATTCTGCGGCACATTCACGCTCAAAACCGGGACGACAAAGGGACAGTAGGCCAACGATGGCTGGCTTGGCCGCTTTTTTACTGGGCTTGGGATTTGGGGCAGTATTGGAAGTTGTCATTGATGATGTGCTTTATGTTTGGATTAAAAGGTTGTGAAGTATTATAATCCCTCGCGCACTTTTTAATGCACTAGATCAGATTTTTGTTTTGCTTTTTATAGATGTTTATTGGTTTTTTATTGGTTTCAGATACAACATTGCTTTATTACTGGCGTCTAACCACGCGATTTTTCATTTTACGGAGTTTTCCATGGCCTTAGTTACCCCACACGGTAGTCCAACCCTCGTTACGTTATTACTCGAAGGGGAGGCTCTGGTACAGGCACAGCAACACGCCAAGACATTGACCACCATCAATATCAGTTCGCGTGAAGTGGGTGACGTGATTATGCTCGGGATCGGTGGTTTCACACCACTGACTGGCTTCATGGGTGAAAAAGATTGGAAAGGCGTCGTCACCAATATGCAATTGGACAATGGCTTGTTTTGGCCAATTCCAATCACCTTGTCAACTGACATTGCAACTGCAAACACATTGCAAATCGGTCAAGAAGTCGCGCTGGCAGATACAGCAACTGGCGAAATCATGGGTATTCTGACCCTGACTGAAAAATACGGGATTGATAAAGATCTGGAATGCCGTGAAGTCTTCGGTACGACTGACATCGAACACCCTGGCGTGAAAATGGTCATGAACCAAGGCGCGATCAACCTTGCTGGTAGCGTTCAGGTCTTGTCACAAGGCGAGTTCCCCACTAAGTATGCTGGCATCTACATGACGCCAGCAGAAACACGTAAACTGTTTGAAGAGAAAGGCTGGAAAACCATTGCGGCGTTCCAAACCCGTAATCCGATGCACCGCTCACATGAGTACTTGGCGAAGATCGCTGTAGAGATTTGTGATGGCGTGTTGATCCATTCACTCCTTGGTGAGTTGAAAGAAGGAGATATTCCTGCGGATGTGCGTCAGGAAGCGATCGGTGTGTTGATTGATAACTACTTCAGAAAAGATACCGTCATTCAATCAGGCTATCCACTGGATATGCGCTATGCAGGTCCACGTGAAGCACTACTGCATGCCCTGTTCCGTCAAAACTATGGCTGCTCACATCTGATCGTGGGCCGTGATCATGCGGGTGTAGGCGACTACTACGGTCCGTTCGATGCACAGCATATTTTTGATGAAATCGGTCGTGATGCCCTGATCACGCTGCCATTGAAAATTGACTGGACCTTCTGGTGTAATGCCTGTGAAGCCATGGCATCAACCAAGACCTGTCCACATGATGCGTCACAACATGTCAAAGTGTCAGGTACGAAGCTGCGTAAAGCCCTCTCTGAAGATGAGGAAGTGCCAGCGAATTTCAGCCGTCCTGAAGTGCTGCAAGTGCTGCGTAACTACTACGCAACCATCGCTAAAGAAGACCGCGCAGTGGTTGAGTTGAAAGGTCACTCTGCAAAATAACCCTTAGGGTTATTGTGTGTCGGTGAATATCGAAAAGGTGGTTGCTCCATGAGTGATCACCTTTTTTATTTATCGCTTTATCGCTTAAAGTTGAGCATCACCCACTCATCGATCAGAGTGTAAAACATGATTCACATTATTTTGTTTCAACCAGAGATTCCCGGCAACACGGGCAATATCATCCGCTTGTGTGCCAATACCGGCGCGCATCTGCATTTGATTGAACCTTTGGGTTTCACACTGGAAGACAAGCAGTTGAGACGTGCGGGACTGGACTATCACGAATGGGCACGGATGCAGATTTGGCCTGATTTAGAGTCATGCCTAGTCAATGTGAGAGGACAGGGAGTTAGCGCGATTTTTCCGTTGACGACCAAAGGATCTGCTTCGCCATTTGCGACAGATTTAAATCGTCCTGTGGCTTTTCTTTTCGGCGCGGAAACCAAAGGATTGCCTTTAGATGTCCGAGAGTTGTTTCCCGCTGAGCATTGGCTCAGGCTACCGATGCAGCCTGATTCACGCAGTTTGAATTTATCGAACTCTGCGGCAGTGATGGTGTACGAGGCATGGCGCCAGCAAGGATTTGACTGATCAAGGTGTCAAATCCTGAAGTCTAAGGAAAGACTTATTGAGCGGGTTGGGCACCTTTTTTCAGCTTGGTTTCATTTTCTAGTACGATCTTTGAGAAACCTTTGCTAAAAGGTGTGATTTTGTTCGAGTAGTTGATCCCTGCAGGTGTTTTTGAAAATAAAATGTAGGCTTCTAATTCCTGTTTGGTATAGGTTTTAGACACTAAGTCTGCGAGTTGATCTTTGGTGCCATCCCAACCAATGGTTTTATTCAACGCATTTTTCAGTGCGGCGCGTTGCTCTGGTGAAGCATTCTTTGGCAGACTTTCTTCAATGGCAGAAAGCGTCGCATTTGCTGCTTCTTCAAATTTGGCTGCTGATAAATATTCAGCGACGAGTTTTGCATCAGGCTTACTGGTTTCAAACGCAAATGTTGGGCTCGCAATCATGAGCGTT
>CAYJTU010000131.1:0-10137 GCA_964373105.1 uncultured Moraxellaceae bacterium
GCCACAGGTTTAGCCTTACGCGGCTACAAAACTGTTGTCGTCGATTTTGATGTGGGCTTACGTAACCTTGATTTGATCATGGGCTGTGAACGCCGCGTAGTCTATGACTTGGTCAATGTCATCCACAACGAAGCGCGTCTCTCACAAGCCTTGATCCGTGATCGTGAGATTGAAACGCTTTATATCCTGCCTGCCAGCCAAACACGCGACAAAGATGCACTCACGGATGAAGGCGTTGCTCGGGTTATCGAAGAACTCTCTGCTGAGTTTGACTATATCGTTTGCGACTCGCCAGCGGGTATCGAACGCGGTGCGATTTTGGCGATGTATCATGCCGATGAAGCATTGATCGTTACCAACCCAGAGATCTCTTCCGTCCGTGACTCTGATCGGATTATTGGCATGCTGCATAGCAAAACCAAGAAAGTCGAGCAGAATATCGGTCGTGTGCGCGAGCACTTGGTAATCACACGCTTCGATCCAGATCGTGCAAGCCGTGATGAAATGATGACCATCGATGACATTTCTAAAGATATTTTGAAAGTGCCAACCTTGGGTGTGATTCCTGAATGCAATTCAGTACTCAATGCATCGAACCAAGGCGTACCAACAATTCGTGATCTCGACTCTAAAGCGGGTCAAGCTTACGATGATTTGGTTGCACGCTTTTTAGGTGAAGATCGTCCGTACCGCCATATTCAGCCACAAAAACAAGGCTGGTTGGCTCGTCTATTTGGAGTGCAGCCATGAGCTTTTGGGCAAACTTATTCAAATCTGATCCCGCACCGACGAGCGCAAAAACCGCAGCAGATCGACTCAAAGTCATCATCGCTACCGAAAACCGTTTGGGACGTCGCTTATCGCAAGATACGATTAACCGGATGAAATCGGAAATCATGGAAGTCGTGAATCGCTATGTCCGTGGTGTGACTGCACATGACATCCACATGAGTGTGCGTACCGAAGACAATATCGAAATGCTGGAAATGAACATCAATCTGCCAGAAGATCAGCCCACCTAATCTGATCTACTGTGACGATCTTTTATAAGGTCAGCACCTAAAAAGCAAAATGACGCGTTAAATACGCAGTCATTTTGCTTTTTTTATGCTGGAATACGCGTAAAATGGTCTTCACATTAAAACCGTATTCTTTTTTTAAAGATTTGTTTAGAAATTTGGAGTTATTATGGCTTTCGCACAGCCCGCAACCTTTAACGAAGCTTGGTCAGACGAACGTGTTTTTGCTTACCTAGATTTCTTGCCACCGACGAGTGTAAGCGCTGATTTTCATGTCTTATATACTGCGTATAAACACATGCGCCCGTTTGATTTTGAGCGTCTGCTGGTCAAGTTTACCGCAGATGGTCGCAAAGTCAGTGCAACGGATAACCAAGGTCGTACTTTGGCACAAGTGATTGCAGCACACCCCAGCCAAAATACTGAGTTTCTGGATTTACTCGCACGTTTTGCGTAATCCTGATTCACGCTATTTTTTGAATAATTTAAACACGAAACAACCTAAGGCTTTAAATCGAATGATGACTCTCTGTGAAGTGACTGTATGTTGAATAATGATGTTTTGCGCAGTGTGCGCTATATGCTCGACTTATCAGACGCCCAAGTCGTCGAAATTTTCGCACTGGTTGACTATAGTGTCATTGAGGCCGATGTGGCTGATTTCTTGCGCGCTGAAGACGAAGAAGGGTTCTTAGAGATCCCTGATGACGCCATGCTGTACTTCTTAAATGGTCTCGTGATTCACCTCCGCGGCAAGAACGACAAGCAAGCGCCTGTACCCGTGAAGTTGCCGAACTCAAACAACCTCATGCTAAAAAAATTACGCGTGGCCTTCAACTTAAAAGATGAAGACCTACAAGAGATTTTGCAGTCTGTAGACTTCCAAGTTTCTAAGCCTGAATTGTCTGCGCTCTTTCGTGCCAAAGGACACAGTAATTATCGTGCCTGCGGTGATCAATTTTTGCGGAACTTTCTGAAAGGATTAACCATCCGAGTACGGGTTTAAGTCTAAAGATACAATCCAACAACCGAACACATACGATAGTTCTACGCCTAAATACACGTATTCACGGCATGGTGTAAAAATTGCTTGCTAGATAACTCTCGCTAAAAATCGAGCAATTTTAGGGACAAACCTTATCAAGGCGCGTCCAGCTAATACACCCTTACAGAAGGACTATCGAATGTTTCGTTTTCGTACGCTCGTGATTGCGATTGCACTCGCGACTGCTACCACTTCCACAGTATTTGCAGCAGAAACAGCGCCAACTACTCAAGCGGCAAGCAAAGCCAAGCTCACTACCAATCCATTTTTCGCAGCCAGCACCCTGCCTTTCCAAGCGCCGGATTTTAATCACATCAAAGAAGCTGATTATTTACCTGCGATTACTAAAGGCATGAAAGTGCAGTTGGCTGAGATCAACAAGATCGCAACGAACCCTGCAGCGCCCACTTTTGATAATACCTTTGTTGAAATCGAAAAATCAGGCGCATTGCTGAACCGCGTACTCGCCGTATTTGATGCGATCACCAGTGCCAATACCACCGATTACTTGCAGAAAGTACAAGAAGACATCGCTCCAAAACGTGCTGCCCATCAAGATGCTATCACCCTGAATGCAAAGCTCTTCAAGCGTATCAAAACCATCTACGATCAGCGCGACACGCTGAATCTCGATCCTGAATCATTACGCTTGGTTGAAGTGACTTATAAAAACTTTGTCCTTGGCGGGGCAAATTTGTCAGAAGCCGACAAAATCAAGCTCAAAGCACTCAATAAAGAGAACTCAACGCTTAGCACCCAGTTCACCAATAAACTGCTTGCAGCCTCCAAAGATGGCGCTCTAGTCATCACGGACAAAAGCAAACTGGCGGGTCTAACGGATGCTGAGATTACTGCGGCTGCCGCAGCAGCAAAAACCAAAAAATTAGACAATGCTTGGGTACTCACGCTGCAAAACACCACGCAACAACCACTGCTACAAGGGCTCACTGATCGTGCGACGCGCGAAGCATTGTTTAAAGCATCATGGAACCGCGCTGAAAAAGGTGATGCCAATGACACCCGTGCGCTGATCAGCCGTCTGGCTCAAATCCGGACAGCACAAGCCAAACTTCTAGGCTACCCGAGCTATGCGGCATGGACACTAGAAACTCAAATGGCCAAAAAGCCTGAGACTGCGATTGCATTCATGCAGAACTTAGTCCCGGCAGCAACTGCACGTGCCGAAGTCGAGGCTAAAGATATTCAAGCCGTGATTGATCAGCAAAAAGATGATTCTAAAAAAGATAGCTTCAAAGTCCAGCCTTGGGATTGGAGCTTTTATGCTGAACAAGTGCGTAAAGCAAAATTTGATCTTGATGAATCACAAATCAAGCCCTACCTTGAACTCAACAATGTCCTCGAAAATGGTGTGTTCTATGCCGCTAATCAACTCTATGGCCTAACCTTTAAAGAACGTAAAGACATCCCTGTCTACAATCCTGATGTCCGCGTTTATGAAGTCTTTGATAAAGATGGCAGCTCACTGGCCTTGTTCTATACCGACTTTTATCAACGCGATAATAAGAACGGCGGCGCATGGATGAGTAACTTCGTCAATCAATCGACATTGCTCGGCACCAAGCCAGTCGTCTATAACGTGTGTAACTTCACCAAGCCCGCCGACGGTCAACCTGCTCTCTTATCCTATGATGACGTGATTACTATGTTCCATGAGTTTGGACACGGCTTACACGGGATCTTTGCCAACACCAAATACGCTAGCCTATCGGGTTCTGCAACCGCACGGGACTTTGTTGAGTTCCCTTCCCAATTCAACGAGCACTGGGCCAGCGAACCGAAGATTTTCGCCAACTATGCCAAACACTACAAAACCGGCGAGCCGATGCCACAAGTGTTGGTCGATAAAATCAAGAAGGCTGGCACCTTCAACAAGGGTTATGACATGACCGAGTTGGTCGCTGCTGCGCTACTCGACATGAACTGGCACAGCCTGACGACCACAGAGAAGCAAGATCCTGATGTCTTTGAAGCAGCATCTCTGAAGAAAGATAAAATCAACCTGAGCTATGTACCACCGCGCTATCGCTCCAGCTATTTTATGCATATTTGGGGCAATGGCTATGCAGCCGGATACTATGCTTACCTATGGACCCAAATGCTGTCAGACGACGGTTTTGAGTGGTTTAAAGAGCATGGCGGCTTGACCCGCGAAAACGGTGATCGCTTCCGTAAAATGGTGCTGTCTCAAGGCAACACCAAGGATCTCAGCAAACTCTATAGCGACTGGCGTGGTCAAGAGCCCAGTGTAGAGCCGATGCTGAAAGATCGTGGTTTGAAAGGTGAGTAATTGATTTAGAAAAATTTAGTCCGCCATTTGAGAGAATGGCGGATTTTTTTGATCTCATTAAAAGGAATAATCTAAAATGCACAAAAGCCGACTCGCAGGCCTCGTCATCGATAGCCAAGTGGACGACATCAATCCTGCCGCGAACTTCTGGGGCAAAGCCCTCGGATATAAAACTATAGAATCCGATGAAGAATGGGCTGAGAAGTATGTTCACCTAGACGTCAAGGAAACTGACATCAAACTGCTGGTGCAAAAAGTTGAGCACCCGAGTCGGGTTCACCTCGATATCGAGACCGATAATATTGCAGCCGGGGTTAAACGCTTAGAGGCTTTAGGTGCAACGATTGTCAAAATTATGGAACGATGGACTGTGATGGAGGCTCCAAGCGGACATCGTTTTTGCGTCGTGAATCCACAGCGACCTGATTTTCATGATGCAACAGATGTTAATGTTTGGAAATGATCACATCGAGCCCACTTTAGACTTTCCCTGTGCATTGCACACAGGGAAAGTCTCCTAACAGGCCTTACTTCGCTTTCGCGTCTTTCAGCTCTTTCACCACACGATCCGCGTTATACACGTTTTGCAGCGCTTCTAAAATCGCACCACTGTGGACAGATACGGTACGGTTGACGCGCTCATCAAACCAGTAGTTACCGCCCAATGATTGAATATTACCGTCAAACACCAGACCTACGACTTCGGCGTTGCGATTAATCAACGGGCTACCAGAATTACCACCGATAATGTCATTGGTGCTGACCAAATCAAAGCGCTGGTTTTGATTCAGCTTATCTTTCGCCGCGAGCCAAGAGGCTGGCAGAGCAAAGGGCTCAAAGCCTGTTGCACGTGCAAAAGCACCTTTGATCTCGGTGAAAGGCTTAATCTCTGTACCTTTCTCATTCCAGCCCTTGACGACACCAAACGAGAAGCGCTGGGTGAAGGTTGCATCTGGATAAACACTGGTGCCTAATTTCTCAAAACGCGCCGCCGCAATTAACTCAGAGTTTTTATCAACCACGGATTCAACTTGGTTTTCGTATTGCTTACGGATCGCGCGCGCTTCAGGATCGATTTGCTTCACCAATTGAATGAACGGATCATTCGATTTGGCAATCGCATCTGCACCACCCTCCCAGAGCGCTTTACGCACCGCGGGATCACCCAGTTTTGTACCTGCGATCAACTTCTCAGCCAGCGCCGCAGGTGACTCTTTGCCCAAGACTGATTTCACGATAGGATTATCTACCCCTAAGTTTTCACGCAGTTTGGTCAATGCAAAGGTCAGTTTCACTTTCTCAAGATCTGGATAGATCGGAGCCGTTGAGAAAAGCTGCTGTGTCACGCTTGGCAGTTTCGATTCAGTGAACTCGCGTAGACGCTCAGCATTAGGTTTACTACGCTCTTCGGCACCGCGGACCAACAGGCGTGCATCAACAAAGTAATCTGAATTGAAGCCACGACCTGATTCGATGTATTTGAGCGGAGATTCGATATTGCGATACGTAGTTTGAGCCTTGGCGATCTCATCCCATGCTGCGCCGTATTTTGCTTGGCGTTCTGGCGAGGCTTTGACATAGTCACGCAGTTCAGTTTCTTGCTTTTGTTTCAGATTAAAAACTTCCGGATCTTGCAGCGCTTGCAAACGACCTTTCAACGCTTTGAATGAATTCTCAATCCCAAAAACATCATGCTGTGCAATGCGTGACTGCTCCGCACCTTGACTACGGAATTGAGTCAGCACCCCCCGTAGTTCCGACAGTAGGAACAAACGTGGAATCAAGTCGATATCACGCGTGGTTTCAAGCTGCGCGACCGTCAACTGGCGATCTGTGCCACCCGGATTACCGACCGTCATCGTCAACTCACCCTCTTCAGCACCGCTTTTGGAGAAGGGGAAGTAATCAACCACTTTTGCAGGCTTATTGTTCTCATATGCACGCAACATCCCCAAATCGAGGTCATAGCGCGGGAAGTTGAAGTTATCCGGATCACCACCAAAGAACGCAATCGCAAGCTCAGGGGCGAAGACCAAACGGACATCTTGATAGCGATGATATTTATAGACGTTATACACACCGCCATGATAGAGATTGACCACGTCACAGCGGGTGGTTTCTTTATCATTGCCGACGCAATCCTTCTCGATGTCCGACTTCACTGCTTTTTCGGCTTTACTGTAGTCTTCACCGTTTTTGCCATCGGTTGCTTTCTTGACACGAGCGGTCACATCGCTGATGGTATCCAGACGATTGAGCTCGATCTCAGGACACTTGATCTCGTCTTCAGGCTTCTTGGCATAAAAGCCAGATTTAATGAAATCATGATCAGCCGTGGACAACTGCTGCACACAACTGTTGACACAGTGGTGATTGGTCAACACCAAGCCAGCAGGCGATACAAAAGAACCTGAGCAACCACCCGCCAAACGCACAGCTGCTTTTTGGGCGTGAGTGACCCATTTTGAATCGGGATTAAATTGATACTTTGCCTTAAGCTCCGCAGTCGGGAGATTGTCTGGTGTCCACATGCCTTCCGCGGCATTTACGCTTGCAGGCCCGTAGAGGACACAAAGCACTGCGATTGCTATCTTCTTCATCTAAAATTTCCTTCAAGAAAGAGTACGGTCTCTTGATCGCATCGGTAGCAATCAAGACACATTCGAATTCAATGCAAAATATTTGAAACAATATAACATATCAAACAAATGACAATATCACTAGACTAAGCAATATTTAGACCAAATGGTATTTTTAAATATTACCTATAATTGCCGACATTTGCACGTCAGTAAAACACCCACAATGATGTAAACAGGCATAAAAAAAACTCATTCAAATTTGAATGAGCTTTTTTTAAATTCAATAATCCAATTGTTCTATAGAACGGCCTATAACAAAATTTCGCGCTTGCCGTTCGACTGCATCGGACTCACCACACCAGCCGCCTCCATCGCATCGACAATCCGCGCGGCTCGATTATAGCCGAGGGAGAACTTACGTTGGATCGCAGACGCCGATACCTTTTTTGTTTCCATAATGAATGCAAGCACCTCGTCATACACGGGATCACGCTCTGGATCGCCATCGGAGGATTCATAGCCACCGCCTTTGCTCGGTGCATCTTCATCAAAGGCGTTCAAAATATCATCGACATAATCAGGACTGCCCCGCTCACGCCACGCATCACAGATTCGATTGACTTCATCATCGCTGATGAACGCACCGTGGACCCGCTCAGGTTCATTCTTACCCGGGGCAAGGAACAACATATCGCCATGACCGAGCAGATATTCTGCGCCACCTTCATCCAGAATCGTACGCGAGTCCACCTTACTGTTCACCCGCAGCGCAGCACGCGTTGGAATGTTGGCTTTGATCAAACCCGTGATCACATCTACCGACGGACGTTGGGTCGCTAAAATCAAGTGAATACCCGCCGCACGTGACTTCTGCGCTAGACGCTGAATCAATTCTTCAGCTTTCTTACCGACCTGCATGATCATATCGGCAAACTCATCGGCGACGACCACGATCATCGGCATGGTTTTCAGGCGCGGTGCACGCTGTTGCAGGGCACTGTCTTCAGGTTTCCACAATGGATCCAGAAGATCCTCGCCGCGTTCAATCGCTTCGCTGACTTTTTGATTGTAGGCTTCAAGGTTACGTACCTTCATATAAGCCAATAGCTTATAACGGCGCTCCATCTCACCCACGGACCAATTCAGCGAACTGGCTGCGTCTTTCATGTCCGTGACCACGGGGGTTAAGAGATGAGGGATATCATTATAGTTGGACAGCTCCAATTGCTTCGGATCGATCAAAATCAAACGCAATTGTGCAGGGGTGTACTTCATCAGCATCGACAGCAGCATCGCATTAATCGCCACTGATTTACCCGAACCCGTAGTCCCTGCAACCAGCATATGCGGTGCTTTGGCAAGATCGGTTAAAACTGGACGACCCGCAATGTCCTTGCCCATCGCCATACTGATCAAAGACTTAGGATCACGATAGGTTGGGGTTTCAAGTAGCTCAATCAGGCGCACCATTTCGCGGGTCGCATTCGGGACTTCAATACCAATGTACGGCTTGCCGGGGATCACCTCGACCACACGCACAGAAGCCATAGACAGTGAACGTGCCAAGTCACGCGCAATGTTGGTCACTTTGGAGGCTTTCACCCCGGGCGCAAGCTCTAGCTCAAAGCGCGTCACGACAGGACCCGGCTGTGCCTCGATCACTTGGGCGACAACCGCAAACTCTTTGAGTTTGATTTCAAGTAAGCGCGATAAACGCTCTAATTGCTCAGGCGTATAGCTGGCCTTACGTGTGAGATCAGGTCGTTCGAGCAAGTCCAAGCTCGGTAGCGGACTTAAATCAGCACGATGCTGTACCGTTTGCATCGCCCGAGATATGGGTCGACCATAAGCATCGGTTAGTGGGGCATCCCAATTTTCTGGCTTTGCGGTCGCCGCTTGCATGGCCGTGAGTGGCGACTGTGCAGTAGGAGTAAATGGTGTATCGATTTGCTCAGCTAAAGCTGATGCAAAATCATCGTTTGGTGCAGCAATCGGCGCTACTTGTTCTGGAGTATATGCAATCGGCTCATCAATCTCATCATCCCACTCTGGAATCTCAGTTCGCGCGTGCGGCTGGCTGATGGTCTGAGCAACGGGTGCCGTAGCTACCGTCTGAACTCGAGGAGTTACGGAAGCTGCAGTTTCATAAGGTGCAGGGGTCTCGTCCTCTTCGACAGGAATCACATCCAAAGCACGGTGAAAGAAGTCATCTTCCCAATTAAAAGTCGGCGCGATGCGTTCGATGATTGGAGCCGTTGCTGCAGCTGTTGCTACTGAAACTGGTTGCAAGATGTCATGCGTAGGCTGCGCTGGTACCGCTGATGAAGCCTGGGTCGTTGGTGACGCTGACAAATGCTGCTCAGCCACGGCTGATTGGGCGGCAGATTGTGTCGCTGCCATGACTTCTGCAAACGTTTGTGGCTCGCTAGATGGCGCCTCAGCCACTGGTGTATTCACGGCGGTAAGTGATAAATCGGTATGTGATTCTGTCAAAGGCAGTTGGGTATGCGGTGAGGCTCTAACCTCATCAGCAATAACGGCCGATGCAGTGGAAACTACGACAGGTTTTGTTGCTTTGACAGGCTTTGCTTCTGGCTCATTGCGATAGAGCAGTTCGTTCAACAACAATGGGATTTCCCCGACGGCATCAAAGGTTTTGCCCCATGCCACGCCAAACGAAAAGGTAAAAATCAAAACGAATAAAGCCACCAAGATGATCGTCACCACAAGCAATGGCATCATGCCGAGCAAGTGCTGTGATACCTCAAAACCCAGTATACCTCCCGCGGCATTTTGTAATGAGTCGGAGGGCTCCACACCATGCAATGTGAAGAGAGCCGAAGCGATCACCATCAAAAACAGTTCACCCGCTAAGCGAAATGGCCGCTGGACAAAACTATGCGGATACCAAAGTTGTAAAGCTTCAATCAAGACCAAAAAAGGTAGAAATAAAGCAGCGCGCCCCCAAAATCCATACAGGAGATCGGCAAGCCAAGCCCCTGCAGCACCGGTTGCATTGGTCACATTCTGCGTGTCACTGGACAAATGCGTCCAGCCTGGATCAAAAGGCGTATACGTCACCGTTGCAACCAATAAATACACGCCAATAATGACCAGAAATAAAGTCAAAAAGACACGATGCGCGCGTGCATCCGTTAATGCCGTAGTCACCATAAAACACTT
>CAYJTU010000131.1:10147-10564 GCA_964373105.1 uncultured Moraxellaceae bacterium
AAACACTTACCTTCACTATCAACATTCGCATTGATCCATCATCTTAAATCGAAGAGAGACTCTAAAACACTCATCATGCTGATGCAAAAAAGTGCATCAGCATGATTGCAGAGCGAAGCAAAATCTTAAAATACTGGTTTGGCCGCCGCTTGACGATATTCCGCCTCTAAGCGATCGACCAGTTCCGCCGCTGGAATGATGTCATGAATCGAGCCGACACCATGCCCAGCACTCCACACATCACGCCATGCTTTAATATTTTTCTCTTTTACCTCTTCAGCGGTATAGTGACTCGGGTCTAGTCCCGCAAGGGCAATCGAAGGCTTTAAATAATGTGCCGGCACACCGGAGAATATCGGTGTCAAGACCACATCGGCAGCTTCACTCGACACCAAGATATCTTTGTATTCTGGTTGA
>CAYJTU010000132.1:0-10517 GCA_964373105.1 uncultured Moraxellaceae bacterium
TTGAGAAATTGGCCCATAAGTTCTTACATGCCAAGGAAGATTCAGAGCAGGAGAAAGAAGCATTGGTGGAGGCTTTCTTAGATAAAGATGTCGATATGGTTGCTTTCGAGAAAAGCAAAATCAAAGGTGCAATTCGAACTGACTTTATCTTATCTGCCGAAATTATCGTGATTTCTCTCGGAACAATGGCTGTGGGTGCGTCCCTATTACAACAGGCACTGGTACTGTCCTTGATCGCGATTGTGATGACTGTCGGTGTATATGGCATTGTCGCAGGGATTGTGAAGCTGGATGATCTGGGATTTTATTTAGAGCAGAAGCAAAGCCGATCATTGCAGGCTTTTGGACGAGTTTTAATCGCTGCGGCACCTAAACTGATGAAGTTTTTGTCATTTGCAGGAACTATAGCAATGTTCTTAGTCGGTGGGGGGATACTGGTGCATGGATTACATAACTTGGGTCTGCATAGTATTCCTGAGTGGATTGAGCATTTGGGGAGTGTGAGCGGAATTTTTAAAGGGTTCACTGTCGCTGCTTTAAATGGAATTTTTGGGGTGATCGCAGGCGCCGTTGTATTGCTCGTCGTCACACTTATACAAAACGCACGCGGACGCGTCGCACATTAAGAATATTGGTGTTCGTTTTGGATTGGGCGCATCTGCAAGATGTGATGCACTCAATCCATTTAAATTGAATCGATAAAAAATGGATGATCCATGGTTGTTCAAGGATGGTTACAACAAAAGGTTAAAGCATGGCAAAACAATCGCTTGCCTGCGATCCAGAAAATTCGTTTGACCCAAAAGCAAATTTTTATTTTTTTGACCAAGGAGGGTGGTTTACTTGCAGTCATGATGTTGGCCATCTTTATTGCTGGCGTTAATTATGCGAACAACTTGGTCCTCGGTTTATGTTTCTTTCTCGGTAGTATGGTCGTTGTAACCATTTATTATACGTTTAATAATTTATCGGGATTAATGCTTGAAGCAGTCGATGCATCAGATAGCGAAGCGGGTGGATACACTGAATATCGTATCCGTTTAACGCCCCATGGTCGAAAGTTCCCCTATCAAATTCAATTTTTCTGGAATGATCAACATCAGATCGTTGAGCATTTAAATGATTCGGTTTTGTTAAGTTTTCAGCTTCAAACCCCAGATCGTGGCCGTTTTTTACCACCTCGATTACGGGTCGAGACGGTTTATCCACTGGGTATTTTACGTGCGTGGACCTATATTCGTTTTAATCAGATGGCTTGGGTATCCCCAAAGCCTATCGAAGGCATTCTTCATGGGCAGAGCGCCGAGGCGGATGAAGATAACGATGCTGTAGTGCGAATCAGTGGAAGTAGCGAATTTGAAGATTTAAAGACCTTTGTGATAGGCGAATCACTATCACGCGTTTCATGGCCACATGTCGCTCGCGGACAGGGAATACTAACTAAGCACTTCTCAGATGCACGCGGTTTGGAACAAGTGCTGGATTATAAAGACATGGATGGTGCACATGAGTTGCGTCTATCAAAACTTGCATATTGGGTAAAGCGGCTGACGGAAGAGCAAGTTGCTTTTGAGTTAAAAGTACAGGGGCAATCATTACCACTTGGGCTCGGGCTATCACATCAATCCATGGCGCTTCGCATGCTCGCAGAGGTGCCATGATGCGTTTAACAGCTAATGATGTACTGATGATGGTGCAAGTTACTGTGGTTCTACCGCATGTAGAACATTTGCCGTCTTGGTTGCTGGTTTTGGCTCTGGTTTGTATTGTGGCACAGTTGTCTTTCCTTCAGCAGTATGGTTATAAACCCTCACCCCGTTTGCAAAAAATCTTTCAGGGTGTGGTCTTCTTGGCTGGATTGGGGGGTATTTTTCAGACATTCCATACTTTACTGGGACTTGAAGCGGGTACAGCTTTTTTAGTCCTGTGTTTACTGGGTAAGTTATTTGAAGTCAATGCGCGAAGAGATGCTTATGTCGTGCTGACTTTAGGGTTATTTATCACGGCGGGGTTGTTTCTCTTTGATCAGGACTTGATCACGGCAATTTGGGCTGTAGTCGCAACATGCAGCATATTGTACGCCATGATGATTCAAAATTTGGTGCTGAACAATTCACAGAGCATTCTTAAAACGCACTGGTCGACGAGCCGTATAGACTTTGTCCATGTGCTTAAAACCATTGTTGGGATGGTCATGCTTGCAGTCCCCTTGATGGTCATCTTATTTATCTTTTTCCCAAGAATTCCACCATTATGGTCTATTCACCTGGATCAAGGGCAGAGTAAGACCGGAATGAGTAATAGCATGTCGCCGGGCGATATTGCAAACTTGAGCCAGTCAACGGAGCTTGCATTTCGGGCAACATTTCAGAGTGGGCAAATCCCTGCTAAAGCGGATTTGTATTGGCGAGGCTTGGTGTTGGGGAGCTTTGATGGGACCACTTGGGCTCCAACACAAGACAGTCGACTCAAAGAGACTTTATGGGGCTCTCAATCAATACCTCAATGGCTGGTTCAAGGTGTCACTTTAAAAACGCGCGAACCCATAAAATATGAGATTACAGTCGAACCGACTCAGCAACCATGGCTATTTGCTTTGAATGTGCCCATCGGTATGAGTTCAGATGTGGGTTTAACACGTGAATATACCTTACAAGCCTCTGATGATGTCAGACAGCGATCAAGCTATCAGTTGCTGCGCTTCAATGCCGAAACAATCGATTTAAATTTACCCGAGTGGCTTGCACGTGACACCCTACAGCTCCCGAAAAAGGGCAATCCTCAAAGTCGTATTTTTGCGCAAAAATTGTATGAACGGTCAGGTGCAAACCCAGAGCGCTATGTTCAGCATGTCATGGATTGGATCAGAAGAGAAAACTTTACCTATACCTTACAGCCTCCACCACTGAGTGGTGAGCGCGTGGATCAGTTTTTATTCAATACCAAACGCGGTTTTTGCGAGCATTATGCGTCTTCATTTACGTTCTTGATGCGCGCCGCAGGGGTTCCAGCGCGGGTTGTGATTGGCTATCAGGGTGGCCAGCTTGGTAAAGATGGTCATAGTTTAGAAATACGTCAAATGGATGCTCATGCGTGGAGTGAGGTATGGATAAAAGGACGGGGCTGGGTGCGCTACGATCCAACCGCAGCTGTCGCCCCTGAACGAATTGAGCGTGGTATGGATGTATTAACCTCACAGAATTCAACCATTTTTGGAGATGGCTTAGCGGGTCAATATCGCTACAATCAATTCAAATTTCTAGGAAAAGCGCGTCAGTGGGTGGACCATGCGAAATATATTTGGCAACGTAAAGTAGTGGGTTACGATCAATCAAATCAAGAAGATTTATTATTCAAAGTTCTGGGTTTACGTTCTCAAATGATGCAGATTTTCATCATGTTTATTTTTTTCGTTATAGTATTGGCATCGGCTGTAACGGTAATGTGGTGGCGAAAAAGACCCCAATGGGATGTGTTGGATAGACCGCTTATTCAACTTTCAGAGAAGCTTAAAAAGCAAGGTTTAGCAAGAGAGCATCATGAAGGGATGTTGCAATGGTTGGCCCGGGTTGGGCAAGCTGGTTATCCAGATCAAGCCAAAAGAATAGCGGATCTATACAGCTATGCACGTTATAGCGCAGGTACGTTCTCCAAAAAAGAATTTATAAAAGATTTAATCAAGATGGTGAAGCGCTGGCATAAAGAGTAACGTCCTTGTGACTCTTAACTTCGCAGTGGTCAATATGTCTATCAAAACACTCAGAACTAGCGAGTCGGGATCAGATTCATGATTCGAGTATTACGAAAGATACCTAGGTTTTGGCGTCTTCGGCGAATTTCTGAGGTTGGTCTTTGGAGCATTTCGGCCAATATCTCTAGTGATAGATCTTGGTTATCTTTGAGAAACTGATCCATGGTCGAGTTTCGTACATTGGGTTCAGAGGCTGTCTGTGTTGTTTTTGTCATCCGGTTTATTCCTTTGGGTGGATTTTGATTAAAATACACACGGTATAAGCATAAAGTATGCCTAGATGATGGAAATGAGTGGGACGTGGGATGCATGTTACGGAAGGCGTTATTTTATATGGGCATTTTTGTTTTTTTGCGCGGTTAGCTCATTAGATCAAAACGGGCTAAATAACGAAATGATGTGCAAATTTTAAAGCCGCCCGGCTTTAATGTCAGCTAGTAACACTTTTTGTCAATTAACGGTCTAAAACAACAAAGCCACTTCACAATTTATTGTGAAGTGGCTTTGTTGTCTACCAAATTTGGTAGGCGTAACTGGACTCGAACCAGCGACCCCCACCATGTCAAGGTGGTGCTCTAACCAGCTGAGCTATACGCCTGTCGTGGTGCGAGATTCTAGGGAAAATATGCGCTGGACGCAACATAAAAAAGTACTAATTTGCTAAATCCATGTATTTTGTTGATCTTTTGCTTGTTTTTCATTCGGCGGTGCCGATTTTATATCCAATTAAACGAATTCATCAAGTTTATATAGATAAATGCACATCTCAATTACACGAAGTCTATGCTGCACGTGACCGTGCGACAAATTGCAACATGCACTGGGTATAGATCCATGAACTTGCGCGTAGACTAAAGTGGTAGAGTCAATTTTGACACTACATGGAGGTTAAAGTTATGTCAAAAATTCCGAGCGATAAACCTGTCACACCGAAAACCACCCCTAAATCAGACTCTAAAGTGGTCGAGAAACCGTCAGGGGATGATAAAGGTAAATTTACGCTTAATGAACCTATTGAAACCAAGCCAGAAATTCCCCTTCCGTTATAGTTGATCAAAGCAAGAAACCTGTCTATAAAGGGCAGGTTTCTTATGAACTTGCAATAGACATTTGATTTTTAAAGATCGCATCTATTAAGCCATCAATATCGCTCGTTAAACGCTTAAACTGACCATTTAAGATCAAAATGCTTAGACCGTGTACCAAGCTCCATGCTTGTGAAGCAAAAACGATGACGCGAGGATCATCAGGATCTCGTTTAATTGCAGAGGAAACGATTTTGATCAAATTTTTAAAAATCTGATCGGCGGCTTCGTTGAGTTCATGGCTATGATTTCCTGCGGTGAAACGACCAAACATCAGTTGAAACAGAGCAGGATTTTTGATTGCGAAATTGACATAAGCCCGACCAGTATTGCGAAACTGACGTTCGGGATTTTGATCTTGCTCGACAGCAATCATCTGTTCACGCATAAGAATTTGACAACCTTCAATAGCCAATGCGACCATCAATGCATCTTTATTCTCAAAATGTCGATATGCAGCATTCGTTGATACGCCAACCTCTCTTGCCAGTTCACGTAAGCTAATTTCGGCATTTTCTCGACTTTCTAGCAGCTCAAGACTCTTATCAAGCAGGGATCGCCTTAAATTTCCATGGTGATAGCTGTTGGTAATATTTTTAGAAATCGATTGAGCGGTAAGAGGCCCTGATTTCGAGGCACTGTTCGTCACTTTAAATTTGTCCCTTTGTATTGATCTATTGGTATAACGCCCAGCGCTATCATAGCAGTTCGTGATTTCGTCTATGGATTGTTTACATCGCTTGTGTGGCTTTGTGTGGCGTCATTTGATGTTGACAAAAGTAATTTTCTGTCATAATGTTGTCAGTGTACACATTGCAGAGCTCAAGGAAAATAAATTTAAGCTAGCAATGTAAAAATTTGATGTGTTGCTGTCTTTATATAGAGTGTAGATCCCCTTATGTCAGTTGAACAGTTTCCCCATTTACTCCAACCCCTTGATCTTGGATTTACTCAACTCAAAAACCGTGTGGTTATGGGTTCTATGCACACGGGATTAGAGGATCGCTTTTATCAATACCCAAAGCTCGCTGCTTATTTCGGAGAGCGTGCTAAAGGGGGAGTTGGGTTGTTGATTACAGGGGGAATCTCTCCCAATCGCCAAGGATGGCTGTTGCCATTTGGAGGCAGCATGAACTCGCCAACAGATGCACTCAATCATCGTTTGGTCACCCGTGCGGTACATCGTCATGGTGGCAAAATTCTCATGCAGATTTTGCATGCTGGGCGCTATGGCTACCAGCCTCTTGTCGTCTCTTCAAGTCCAACTAAATCTCCCATTTCTATGTTTAAGCCGCGTGCAATGAGTGAGCGGAACATTTTATCAACCATCAAAGATTATGCTGATTGTGCCAAGATTGCAAAATTGGCTGGATATGATGGTGTGGAGATTATGGGTTCCGAGGGGTATCTGATCAACCAATTCCTAAGCAGTCATGTCAATCAACGTACAGATGACTGGGGCGGGAATATTACCAATCGTATGCGCTTTGCTGTTGAGATTGTTAAAGCCATTCGTGCGAAAGTGGGCGAAAAATTCATTATCTGCTTCCGTTTATCCTTAATTGATTTCGTACACAATGGCAACACCATGAACGAAGTCATTCAGGTTGCTCAAGCACTTGAACAGGCTGGTATTAACCTATTAAACAGCGGTATTGGCTGGCACGAAGCACGCGTTCCGACGATCGTCACCTCGGTACCGCGGGCAGCATTTGTAGATATCACTGCTGAGGTCCGTCAGCATATCAACGTGCCGATTATTGCCAGCAATCGTATCAATATGCCAGATGTCGCTGAAGAAGTCCTTGCCAGTGGTAAAGCGGATATGGTGCAAATGGCTCGCCCGTTTTTGGCAGATCCTGAGTGGGTGAATAAAGCAGCGACGAATCGTGTCGATGAGATCAATACTTGTATTGCGTGTAATCAAGCCTGTCTCGATCATGGATTTGAAAACAAACGTGTAACTTGTCTGGTCAACCCACTGGCCTGCTATGAAACAGAACTGGTCTATATCAAGACAAAAAAACCACGTCGTATCGCTGTCGTGGGCGGCGGTGTGGCGGGAATGTCTGCGGCCACGGTTGCAGCAAGTCGAGGCCATCAGGTCACATTATTTGAAGCTCAAGATGAAGTAGGCGGGCAATTTAATCTCGCCAAAGTAGTGCCGGGCAAAGAAGAGTTTCATGAGACCATTCGCTACTTCAAAAAAATGATCAGTAAGACTGGTGTGGATCTGCGTTTAAGTACTCAGGTCAACCGCGAGCAATTGGAGCGTGAAGGCTTTGATGATGTCATTGTTGCTACTGGCGTAGTGCCTAGACCCCTTAAACTTGAAGGCAGTGATTTGCCCCAAGTATTGAGTTATGCCGAAGTTTTACGCGGTGCGTCCGTTGGAATGCGGGTGGCGGTGATTGGTGCGGGTGGTATAGGGTTTGATGTCAGTGAGTTCTTATTACGTCATCCAGAAACACCACAACCACAGCCTTTAGCAGATTGGCAGCAGGAATGGGGCGTGGATAGCATGGCGAATTATGATAGCGAAGGGGGATTAGTTCGGCCACAATTGCATACGCCTTACCGCCAAATTTATTTGCTGCAGAGAAAGACAACCAATGTGGGCGCGGGACTTGGTAAAACTTCGGGCTGGGTACATCGTGCTGCCGTTAAGAAGGGCGGTGTACGGATGATGCGGGGCGTCAGCTATGATCGTGTCACCAGTGAGGGTCTGTGGATCACAGTTGATGGTCAGCAGCAGTTACTGCGTGTGGATACGATCGTTGTCTGTGCTGGGCAAGAGTCTGTCCGAGCGCTATATCCAACTGATGAGATTGTGACTGGCGCGAAATATTACATCATTGGTGGTGCTAAGTTAGCGGCAGAACTCGATGCCAAACGTGCAATTCGTGATGGTGCAGAGTTAGCCGCTGCATTGTAATCAAACTTCCTTAGGGAAAATCTCATAGGAAAGCTTTAAAACCTGCAATGAGTCCCAGTAATAATTAGTTGCTATTCGACGATCTTGTTACTGGGTGCTAGGGTTTTCTCTGATTCAATCTTCTCGATGAGTTTCGGTGTACTGATGAAGTAGTTGCAATAATTACAAATACATCCATCGATTCTGTCTTGTCTTTCTCGATTGGGGACTGCGTGAAATTCGCTTTTGCCACATTTGGGACATTGAATATCGCATCTATCCATGATGAGCGCCATGCTTTGCTTAAACAATGATCAAAACTAACATGTCTTCGACAGCAAGAATAGATGCAACACGTTTTTGTGAGTGGGTTTCGTGTGAAGATAAAACAATAGACCTATAACGTTTATAGATCTACTTATAGAGAACCTTCTCGTTTTTTCGCTTATGGATAGGAGTTTTTATCTAGAGTGGCGTAACATCAAGTATAAAATGAGGAATAAAGATGTAGAGCAGAAAAAGCACTAGCATAATCACGATTGCACTGTGACTAATGTTCTTGCTGGAGATTTTAGCGCCTAAGGATGTATGATCAACGATACGCAGTGCGCTATAGACTGAAAAAAAGAAAGCGGAGATTGGGAAAATGATATCTTGCGCTAGAATTTGAATAACTTCATTGTCAATCTGCGCCCCTCCAAAATACGCAACCAGGCCAGTAGCGAAAAAAATAAATAACCAATGAAATTTCAAAAATTTATTGGTAATTGGCTTACTTTGCATACGTCAATCTCCTTTGAGTTTAAGGTGAGGCATTCAAGCGACTCAAGATTCTGGGCAATGAGGCTGTCTAAACGTGTCTAGGCCCTAAAGTTTAGTCTTAATTACAATCTTTCTTAAGTTTAGTGCTTTGCGAACAGTGGATGCAAGAAGCAATATTTAGACCTAAATGAATAAACGCCCATAGAAAAGAACAAGACAACCCTAAAATTCTTGCTTTTCAAGGTCGAGCCTAAAATGTTTTATGGTTCCACGCAGAATTAATTTTCAATCACAAGTACGCTATACAAAGCTTAGTATCAAAGGACAACACGACTTTTTGTGTTTTTGATATAATGTTTATAAATATTGCCTAAACGCGCCTATTTTTCTAAATTTACTTACTTAATTTTTTTCAAAATCACGATTTGAACACCTGAGGTCACCATCATGCATTACCCTAAATCATACGATGTCATCGTCATAGGCGGTGGACACGCGGGTACTGAAGCAGCGCTTGCTGCGGCGCGGATGGGACGTCAGACGTTGTTGCTCACTCATAATATCGAAACGTTAGGTCAAATGAGTTGTAATCCTGCGATTGGCGGAATTGGTAAGTCACATTTGGTTCGTGAGATTGATGCGCTAGGTGGGGCCATGGCACTCGCTACGGATCATGCAGGAATTCAATTCCGTGTATTGAATTCCCGCAAAGGTGCGGCTGTACGCGCTACACGCGCTCAGGCAGATCGTATTTTGTATAAAGCGTCTATTCGATCAATGTTGGAAAATCAACCCAATCTGGATATTTTTCAACAAGCCGCTGATGATTTGATCGTGGAAGGCGACACTGTAAAAGGGGTCGTCACGCAATCAGGCATCCGATTTGATGCACGGACTGTGGTTTTGACCAGTGGCACCTTTTTGGGCGGAATTATTCATATCGGGATGCAGCAATCACGCGGTGGTCGTGCAGGTGATCCGCCATCGATTGCACTTGCGGATCGTCTGCGGGAGCTTAAATTGCCCGTAGGCCGCTTGAAAACCGGGACCCCTCCTCGTATCGATGCAAGAAGTGTTGATTTCTCGGTGATGATTCCTCAGCCCGGCGATACGCCAATGCCCGTGATGTCCTTCATGGGGGATGTGTCCATGCATCCCCGTCAGGTCAATTGCTGGATGACACACACCAACTTGGAAACGCACGATATTATCCGCAGTGGATTGGATCGTTCGCCGATGTATACCGGTGTCATTGAAGGGGTAGGGCCACGCTATTGCCCATCGATTGAAGATAAAATTCATCGTTTTGCGGATAAAGATAGTCACCAGATTTTTATTGAGCCTGAAGGCTTAAATACGCATGAGTTGTATCCCAACGGTATTTCAACCAGTCTGCCCTTTGATATCCAACTGCGCCTTGTTCGCTCTATGAAAGGGCTTGAGAACGCGCATATCACACGTCCAGGCTACGCGATTGAATATGATTATTTCAATCCACAAAATTTGAAGCCCACACTGGAAACCAAGTCGATTCATAACTTGTATTTTGCGGGTCAAATAAATGGCACAACGGGTTACGAAGAAGCAGGCGCCCAAGGCTTGTTGGCAGGCCTAAATGCTGCACGTCGAGCGGTTGATGAAGAAAGCTGGACGCCTAGTCGCGATCAAGCATACTTGGGCGTGATGGTTGATGATTTAATTACGCATGGCACCAAAGAACCGTATCGTATGTTTACCAGTCGAGCAGAATACCGATTGATGCTACGCGAAGACAATGCAGATCAGCGCCTGACAGAAGCGGGTCGCAAGCTCGGCTTAGTCAGTGATGAGCGCTGGGCGGCGTATTGTAAAAAGGTTGAGTCAATTGAGCTTGAGTCTGCACGACTGAAAGGGCTATGGGCTACTCCAAACAACAAGTTGGGTATGGCATTCGTTGCGCAAACTGGTGAAGTCCTTAACCGTGAAAATAATGCCTATGATTTGCTAAAGCGTCCAGATGTTACGT
>CAYJTU010000133.1:0-10347 GCA_964373105.1 uncultured Moraxellaceae bacterium
CTGCGTCCGATCGTGTGCATCAACAAGGTTGACCGTCCAGGCGCACGTCCAGAGTGGGTTGTTGATCAAGTGTTTGACTTGTTTGATAACTTGGGCGCAACCGAAGAGCAACTTGATTTCCCAATCGTTTATGCTTCTGCATTGAACGGTGTGGCAGGTTTTACCGCAGAAAGTCTTGCGGACGACATGACCCCATTGTTTGAAACCGTAGTTTCTAAAGTTGCACCACCTGAAGTAGATCCAGATGGTCCGTTCCAAATGCAAATTTCTAGCCTTGATTACTCCAGCTACTTGGGTGTTATCGGGATCGGTCGTATTCAACGTGGTGCGGTAAAAACCAACACCCAAGTTGTGATCATCGATAAAGAAGGCAACAAGCGTAACGGCCGTGTACTGAAGATCATGGGCTATCATGGCTTGGATCGTATCGATGTGGACAGCGCACGCGCTGGTGTCATCGTCTGTGTGACTGGTATGGTAGGTTTGAACATCTCTGATAAGCTGTGTGTCCCCCAGAACGTCGAAGCGTTGCCACCACTGACTGTGGATGAGCCAACCGTCAGCATGCAGTTCCAGGTCAACAATTCACCTTTCGCGGGTAAAGAAGGTAAGTATGTGACTTCACGTGCGATCCGTGATCGTTTAGAGCGTGAGCTGATCCATAACGTAGCACTGCGCGTTGAAGACACCGATTCTCCAGACCGTTTCAAAGTGTCAGGTCGCGGTGAACTGCATCTGTCAGTTCTGATTGAAAACATGCGCCGTGAAGGTTTCGAGCTCGGTGTAGCGCGTCCTGAAGTGATCATGAAAGAAATCGATGGCGTCAAATCTGAGCCATACGAAAACGTCATGTTTGATGTTGAAGATCAACATCAAGGCGGCGTCATGGAACAAATGGGTCTACGCCGCGGCGAAATGACCAACATGGAAGTCGACGGTAAAGGTCGTACCCGTATTGAGGCGACTGTGCCTTCACGTGGTCTGATCGGTTTCCGCTCTGAGTTCCTGACCATGACCTCTGGTACTGGCATCATGACCTCAAGCTTCTCGCATTACGGTCCGGCACAAACTGGTTCTGTTGCGAAACGCCAAAACGGTGTGCTGGTATCGATGGTTCAAGGTACTGTACTGGGTTATGCCCTGTTCACTTTGCAAGAACGTGGTCGTTTGTTTGCGTACCCACAACTTGAAGTGTACGAAGGTATGATCATCGGCATCAACTCACGTAGTGATGACATGGCGGTTAACCCGACTAAAGCGAAACAGCTGACCAACGTCCGTGCAAGCGGTACCGATGAAGCGATTGCGCTGGTGCCACCGATCCGTCATACCCTTGAACAAGCACTTGAGTTCATTGAAGACGACGAACTGGTTGAAGTCACACCGAAGTCGATTCGTCTGCGTAAACGCTATCTGACTGAAAGCGAACGTAAACGTCATGGCCGTGGTAACTAATTCAGCCTAAGCCATAAAAAAGCCGTTCGCATTCGCGAGCGGCTTTTTTTTTATGGAAAAATTGAACAATTGGGCGCAATTCCTTGAATTCATACATCAACGTACTCGAAATATAATGAAAATAGGTGTATACAGTCTGCATAGATTGGCAGTCATGCAATCTGAATAGCGGTCAGGATTGAGTACTGTTTCACATTTTGTTCTTATTTTATCTTTGGAGTACTTCTTATGAGTATCGTACAAGAATTTAAAGACTTTGCCGTCAAAGGCAATATGGTTGATCTCGCCGTCGGTGTGATCATCGGCGCTGCATTTGGTAAGATCATCGACTCTGTGGTCAATGACCTGATCATGCCGATTATTTCCTTTATTGTCGGTGGTAAGATTGATTTCTCCAAACTGTTCTTGGTATTGGGTGACAATCCACTGGGCTTAACGACGATTGATGCGTTGAAAAAAGCTGATGTGGCGGTGCTGGCTTACGGAAACTTCATTACCATCCTGATCAATTTCTTCTTGTTGGCCTTGGTGGTGTTCTTTATGGTTAAAGCCGTGAACAAAGTACGTAAAGCAGAAGCTGCTGCAGCACCAGCTGCCCCAGCCGAAGATGTGGTGTTATTGCGTGAAATCCGTGATTCGCTGCGTAATCGCCCATAATCATCTGCATTAACCTATTCCAGCAGACATCAAAAAACGACCCTAAGGGGTCGTTTTTTGATGGGAGTACATGATCTGCTGGTATCAGGATACGCACAAACGGCTTGATGTTTAAAGAAGCATCAAGCGCGATGAATGTCGGCAGTGGTTTTTATTGCGTGTCATCGCCGTGCAGTTGATGTGCAGTGGTGTTTTCATTGTCTTGACCCGTGGTACAGCCCAAGCAGCGGTAGAAGGTCAGGCGGGCAGGATCACCCACTAAGGTGTTCGCGCTTTCTTTGACGTTGCCGCCGAGCAGACTAAAGGGTAGAGTCACCACAAATAAGCCCACACCCAAGACGGTGGCCGCAAGGCCCACAGGACGAACCAGCGCAGCATCAATGCCCATTGCATAGACGGTAGGACGCGCACTCATGTAATCATCTTCGATGACGTCAGTCGCAAAGGCGGGAATGGATGCAGTCATCATGGTGACCAAAAGGGTGGATGCAATCACACGTTTCATTTTTTGTCCCTGTAATAAAATCATCTTGTTGTACTCCTGTGTCATTCCTGTGACTGTAACGTGACTCACGCAGTCGTGCAAGAGCTTAAGCCTTGTGATCGTGGGTAAATTTAAATCAATTTAGATTAATTTAAGTCACTATGCCAAGCGGTTGACACTTTGGGCAGTAGCTACTGGCACGCTGTCCAATTTTGACACTTTCGATGATCGTATCACATTGATGACAAGGTTGTTTTGCACGGCCATAGACATCGAGGGTCTGCTGAAAATAGCCATTTTCCCCCATGCCATTGACGTAGTCGCGCAAGGTCGAGCCACCCAGCGCAATCGCCGCGATCAAAATGCGCTTAATCTCCGCGGTGAGCCATATGATTTCGTCTTTCGACAGGCTTTTTGCTGGACGTAGTGGATGGATGTGAGTATGAAACAGCGCTTCGGTGGCGTAGATATTGCCGACACCGACCACGATGTGGTTATCCATGATTGCGGCTTTGATCGCCACGTTCTTATTTTTAAGCTTGTCAAACAGGTAGTCGGCATTGAAGTCATCGGTCAGTGGCTCGGGCGCTAATTTCGCCAGTAGCGATGCAGAGTCATCATCTAACCACATCACTGCGCCAAAGCGGCGCGGATCGTGATAGCGCAGTTGGGTTTGCTCAAAGCTGATGAGCACATGGTCATGTTTGCGCAGGCCTTGCGCTGCAGGCACCAGCATCAGACTGCCCGACATGCCCAGATGCAGAAGCAGGCTGTGATTGCCGCGTCCCACGATAGATTGTTCATGTTCAAAATGCGCCAGAATATATTTGGCGCGTCGCTCCAGACTGATCAGCCTTTGGCCTTGGAGAAGTGCAAGATTGCTTGGGACGGGCCAGCGCATGCTTGGCTGTCTGACCTCAACGGCCGTCACCCGCTGACCGATGAGAGGCTGCAGGCTGGTTTTGGTGGTTTCAACTTCGGGCAGTTCAGGCATGGCGAGGGTTCGATCAGGAAGTTAAGCCGTGCACTTAGATCAGCACACGCCACAGGACGAGGAGGAAGGCCAACGCAATCATGATACTGGCGACAGGCCACGGCGCTTGGCTGGCGATGGTCATCAGCGCGACAAAGCCGCTGCCCGCCAGCCAGTCACGACGACGGGTCTGGACGATGTCCATGCGCAACTGTTGCAGTTCCCGCCACTGACGGTCCTGCCAGGCGCCTTGCTGACGCATGCCATGCAGGCTGTCGATCATCAGCGCAGGCAGATCAGTGGCACCCATGAGTAAATCAGGGATTTGCTGACCAAAGTCACGCATCGCTTTGATCGGATTCATGCGCTGGCTGACCCACTCGGTGAGGATCGGTTTCGCCAGTTTCCAGATATCCAATTGTGGGTAGAGGTCGCGGCCTAAGCCTTCGACATGCACCAAGGTCTTGAGCAGCAGCATCAGTTGTGGGGGTATCTCTAAACGATAGCGGCGGGCGATATCCATGACTTGCATGAGGATACCCGCAAAGTCGAGCTGATCCATGGGCTTGGAGATCATGGGGCTGACGACACGGCGCATGTCCCGAGTAAGTGCGTTTTGATCGGTGCCCTGCGGGATCCAGCCGGCTTGATGCACGATCTGAATCAACTGCGAAAAATTACTTTGGATCACTGCCAGCAGCATGCGGGCGATGGTCAGGCGATCATTATCCGAGAGCTCGCCGACGATGGCGCAGTCGAGTGCGATAAAGCGCGGCTCAGCAGGATTCAAGGTCTCGACGAAGACATTGCCGGGATGCATGTCGGCGTGAAAGAAGTTATCACGGAACACTTGGGTGAAGAAGATGGTGAGCCCTTTTTCGGCCAGTTTGGCGCGATCCATGCCCAAGCGCTCAAAGGTGGCGAGGTCAGAGACAGGGGCGCCGGTGATGCGCTCAGCGATCATGATATCCGTGGTGCTGCGATAGACTTCAGGCACGTACATCATGTTGGAGCCCAAGAAGTTATGGCGCATCTGCATGGTGTTCGCCGCTTCTTGATCGAGATCAAGTTCATTCAAGATCACTTGACGGTAGTCGTCGATGACTTTGCTCAAGTGCAGTGCACGCGCGGCTTCGACACGCACTTCGAGCCAGTGTCCGATCCACGCTAGGATCTCAAAGTCCTGGATAATCTGTGGGCGGATATTGGGGCGGACAATCTTGACGATGACTTCACGGCCGTCATGCAGCGCAGCAGTATGCACCTGAGCAATCGACGCAGCGGCAAGGGGCAGGGTATCGAAGCGTGCAAACAGCGTTTCAAGCGTTGCACCGAGCGAGCTTTCGACTCGATCTTTGGCCTCAGCGTATGGAAACGGCGCCACACGGTCTTGCAGTTCGGTCAACTGACTGAGCAGATCGGGTGGAATCAGATCACGACGTGTTGACAGTAACTGCCCCAACTTGATGAACAGTACGCCCATGTCTTGCAAAGCATGCTTCAGGCGCAGCGGGTCTTGGGTGTGGTTGTTCCACGCAGCCGGATGCAGGCGGATCGCGGTCATCGCCGGGCGCGCTTTATCAGGAATCTGCTCAGACGGCAGTAAGGTGTCGAGTCGGTAGTGCGCGGCGATACGCCACAGTTCCAGTAAACGTTTGCGATGAGGAATCATAAGTGGTTTAGATCCAAAGTGGTGCTCGCTTGCAAGCGTGTACTGACGGGGAGTGACATGATATTGTTATGATGATTAAGGGTCATTATTGTTGGCTCGCTTCTGCTTGTAGCCTTGCCATGCGGGCTTGTAAGCGCTCGACATCACTCTGTATATCTTGCAGGCCTTCGCTGAATTGCTCTTGCTGCCACTTGGCTGCAAAAAGCTGGCTGTCGTCTTTTGCCCACTCAGTGCTATTGGCGACCAGAGTCTGAGCTGCGCGCAGCGCGGCTAGACGACCTTGTCGGAGGAGCTGAGCGATCTGCTCGGCAGGCATCCCACCGATCAGCGGTGCCAGCTTGCCTGCGACATCGGGTTCGGCCTGCGCCATGATCTTTTGCAAAGCTTGCAGCAATGACATATCACCCTGGATCGGGATATTACCGGTATTTCCTGCTTCTGCACCCACCAACTTGGCCAGTGCAACCAGATGCGGCACATGCAGCGTTGTCGTTGCGGCTATCGGTGCCAGTGCTTTGTCATAGGGGCGCTGTTCAAACACCGAGTAGACGGGTTGGTCTGGTTGCCCCAATGCCGTTGGCGCAAGGCGCACACGGCCGTGATCGAACAGGACATCCACCGATAGGCTGGGGGCATCAATCACCACGCGCAAGAGCTTGGTCGCCGGTTTAGCTGGACCTGCCAACTGATCAAAACCCAGTCGGGTAGCGGCATCCATGTCGATCCAATCATTGAACAGACGCTCAAAGGCGGCCAGCGCTAGCGTTGCGATCATGCCGTGCTCTCCATATAAGTCAGCCCTAGGCCCGTTAACGTTTATTTAAAGCCGCGATGCAAGGCGACGATACCACCAGTCAGATTGTGGTAATCACAGTTTTTGAATCCTGCGGTTTCCATCATCTGTTTCAGCGTACGCTGATCAGGGTGCATGCGGATCGATTCAGCCAGATAGCGATAGCTTTCAGCATCGTTGGTGATCAGTTTGCCCAAGAATGGCAGCGCCGTAAAGGAATACAAATCATAAACTTTGGACAGCGGTTCAAAGACCGGCTTCGAGAACTCAAGCACCAGCAAACGACCACCCGGCTTCAAGACGCGATACATCGAACGCAATGCCGCATCTTTGTCGGTGACGTTTCGCAGACCAAAACTAATCGTCAACAGATCAAAGCTCTCATCGGCAAATGGTGCCAGCGTTTCGGCATTGGCGAGGATGAAGTCGACATTGCTACAGCCTGCGTCAAGCAGACGATCACGGCCGACCGCCAGCATGGATTCATTGATGTCTGAGAGCACCACACGACCGGTGGAGCCGACTTCACGGCTAAACACTTTGGCCAGATCTCCGGTACCGCCGGCGATGTCGAGCACATGCTGACCACGGCGCACACCAGACAGCGTGATTGCAAAGCGCTTCCACAGACGATGAATCCCCATCGACATCAAGTCATTCATGAGGTCATATTTGGCGGCGACCGAGTGGAACACTTCCGCAACCTTGGCTTGCTTCTCAGCCGTCGGTACGGTTTTGTAGCCAAAGTGGGTGGTTTCGCCGATGTTGCTGGAGGGCGCAGTGGCTGGATTGACAGCATGATCGAGCGTCACCGACTCGGCGCTTGCACCTTCTGGCAAAGTACTCTGTTGACCTTGCGGTGTGCCTGCAGGGAGTGCACCCGTATGAAAAGGGCTAGCCGCTGCGGGTTGTTTGTTTTCTGCTTTTGAGTCGGTCATCGTATGTCTTCCATTGCTGTCGAGTGGCGCTGTATGGGGGATTATAAATCATCAAGTTTTCGATATCGTGACTGAGATCAAATCCAGATCACATCAGATACCATAAGTCATATTAGACCTATAAAATCATTATCGTTCAAAGGGGTTTGGCGTATTACTATGGACCCGTTCAACAATCTGACGCTCATGCTGGGTAAATACCCCGACAAATTCTTCAGCCGACTTCAGTGGCTTCATCGCCGCAAAACCTTCATCCAAGAAGGCATACATCGGTTCAAATTGATGACGTAGAGCTGCACCTTTGGCCATTTTAAAGGCGCTTTGCAACATAAAGGAGCGTACGTACTTGTCGAGACTGTATCCAAGCTTGTCCAGCAGTTCCAGTTGATGTAAGCGTGCTTCGGCTTGATTGGCTTTATGATAAAGCGCAATGACGGTTTCGTCATCCAGTTCGTGCTGTGCATTATCTAAGGGGTCTTGCATCAGAATTTGGGCAAGCTGTTGATCGAGCTCAATGGCGAGCACCGCCAATTCAATGCCATCACAGCCAGTACGGATGGTACTCGCGGGCACCAGTTTTTCAAATTTTTGTGCTTTGGTAATCACCCGTTCAAATTGAGCCGCCAGTATGCCAAAGTCGGGACCTGCATACAGACGATTCAAAAAATACTGGGTCATGAGTTGATGAGCAGGCACCGCAAACAACTCGGCATGGGTATGCTCGATACGTTTTTTTTGCCAATTTTGTACAGCCGATAGGCGTGCGGCAAGTTGTGGATTATGATGGAACTCAAGCGCATGATAACGTAGAAGCAACTGTTGCATCGGTGCAAAACTAGACATAGTTATTTTTCAAATCAAATGAATTATAAAATGGACTCAAACTAGACCTAAGCATACTCTAAAACCAAGGTAGGGATGAGTAGCGTGGGCTGGATGTTGAACAATTGGCATGCAGTTTTAGCGAAAACAAGCTTAAAAGACAATATATTCTTCGTAAGTCGATGAGGGAAGTGACGGTATGAGCAAAG
Source organism: uncultured Moraxellaceae bacterium (assembly GCA_964373105.1). GTDB lineage: Bacteria > Pseudomonadota > Gammaproteobacteria > Pseudomonadales > Moraxellaceae > Aquirhabdus. The sequence continues at coordinate 8,004 of CAYJTU010000133.1, forward strand.
CCAACGTAGCAACAACACCGAAAAGTATCGTCAAGGATCTTGATGTAAAGGCAACGCCTTTGCTTGAGGCGGCGACCACTGTGCTTGATGTCGCCCATGAGGTGCACAGCATCATTGATGTCCCGCATCTTGGGCGACATACTCCCGATAGTCTGCGATTAGCTTTGATCGAAGCCCAATACGCACTGCGCGATACGCGAGATAAACCGCGCGGTCGCGGTGTCGTGATTCTGATGAGCGGGATTGAACTCGCAGGTAAAGGTGAAGCTCTGACCCAACTGCGTGCGTGGGCGGATCCGCGTTTGTTTAAAGTCCATGCTCGCATGCCGGTCGCACCGCACTCACCGACGTGGATTAAAGATGCCGCTTTGCTGCCTGAAAAAGGCGAAGTGGTGATCTTGTTTGGCAACTGGTACGGCGATTTGCTCAAAGCCCATATGGCCTATAAGCAAAGCGAAAAATCGAATAAAAAGAAAGGAAAAGACAAGGACGATAGTCATAAAGGCGACAAAAATAAAGACCATGACGGCGCTGATGGAGACCAAATCACCGGCGCGCGCTTTCAACGAGAGCTTGAGCATCTGCATGCTTTTGAGCAGGACTTGCGCTCGCAAGGCATCACCGTCTGCAAGTGCTGGTTTGATCTGTCATGGGACGGGCTGCAAAAGCGCTTGGACGAAGTCGACAAAAGCGAGCAGCGCTGGCTGAATCTACATGGTCTGGATTGGCGCAATAAAGAGCAATACGATCAGTTGCAGGCGCTACGCGTGGAACTGGGCTCGGATTGGGTCAATATCGACTGTTTGGATGCCAGCGAGCGGGATCTGAAGTTTGGTCATGTCGTGCTTGATGCACTGCGTACGCCACGTCTGCCAAGCCCGACCGCGGCGCGGCGCTGGCAATTGGCCGAGATTCCCGCGCCTTTGTTGCAGCCAGACAGCAGCGTCATGGAAAAGGAAACCTACAAAGCGCGTCTCAAAGAGGCGCAAAAGAAATTTGCCGCTCTGGTGCGCGGACGTGGTGATCGTCCGATCGTCCTCGTATTTGAAGGCATGGATGCGGCTGGTAAGGGCGGTGCGATTACCCGCGTCGTAGAGTCCCTCGATCCACGCGAGTACCAAGTCTTTCCGATCGCAGCCCCTGAACCCCATGAACTGCGTCATCCTTTTCTGTGGCGGTTCTGGTCGCGGCTGCCTGTAAAACTGAATGGTCATGCTGGCATCACTGTTTTTGATCGCTCATGGTACGGTCGGGTGCTGGTCGAACGGGTCGAAGGCTATGTGCGGGCGGGTGAGTGGCAGAGTGCTTATGGTGAGATCAATCGCTTCGAACGAGATCTGACGTCGGGCGGCGTGATCGTATTGAAGTTTTGGATGGCGATAGGCAACGACGAGCAAGCCAGACGGTTTACCGCCCGTCAAGAGACCCCGCACAAGCGCTTTAAGATCACTGCAGATGATTGGCGCAACCGCAAACGCTGGGATGATTATCTGCAAGCCGCAGCTGACATGTTTGAACACACCAATACCGTAGAGGCACCTTGGGTCATCATCGCGTCCAATGATAAATTGACAGCGCGTCTGGCGGTGCTTGAGTCTCTTAATCGACGCTTGGAAGAGGTGTTGTAAGCGAAGGCACGCCTGCGGTAGGTTTTGGCATACAAGGATGTAAGCGATTGATGGCAATTATGTTTTGGCCGAAGTGTTCTGGTTTCGGCTGAATATATTCAGTTACAAATATGTGGTGTATTTTACCGTTTGGTGTGCAAATTTGCTGTGACTTGGTTCTCGTTTTTATGTATTATTGTTAATAAGTAGTGTCTTTGTGTTCTTTTTTATAAAAATATCCATAAAGTCACTGTTTATCAAGAGGTTAAATAATACTGTATCTGCCAGAACAGGTGCTCCGATGAAAAAAATATTTCTCTTGCAATACCTGATGATCGGTTTGTTCGTGGTGACCTTTGGATTATGCCTTGAAAAGCTGGTCTATTTCAGCCCATCCATTAAATGGATCATCTATGTCGGTGGTGGCTTACTCATCGTCATGGCGTTTACGCTGCTCGATCATCTGTATCGTTCAGCGCTGACCCCGCGCAATGAAGCAGATTTGTCGCGTGAGATGATGGATATCGAAATGCAACAAGAGACGCATTGAGCTTTCGATCGGTTTTGAGTGCCGATCAGTTTTAAATGAACATAAAAAGACGTGAGTTGATCACGCCTCAAGAGAATTTCGACTTCTAAAACCACCCTCACCCCAACCCTCTCCCTTAGGGAGAGGCTAGGTGAGGGCGCTTTTGACTTGCTATTTACTAACCGCGCTTACTTCGCTTTCTTCGTAC
>CAYJTU010000134.1:0-4664 GCA_964373105.1 uncultured Moraxellaceae bacterium
AGAGCAATCAAAACAGTAAAGCGGTGCTGAAGAGCCTAAATCTGTTTGGACCTCCTGTCCTGATTTTTTACCGTGATGGGCAAGAGATTAAGCGAGTCGTTGGCGAGACCAAACAGAATGAGTTGACTGAGGTGCTGGAGAAGCTTTAATTCTCTAATTTAGCTTTATACTTCGCGACTACAAAATGGGGGAAGCAAATTGCTTCCCCCATTTTTTTAATCCGTGCATTTCAAGTTTAGCCCTGCATCATCCGCGCCGCTTTCTCAGCAAAATACGTCAATATCCCATCTGCACCAGCACGGCGGAAACCGATCAGTGACTCTAAGATGACAGCTTCAGAGAGCCAGCCGTTTTGAATTGCCGCCATGTGCATGGCGTATTCGCCACTGACTTGATAGGCGAAGGTCGGTACGCCAAACTGATCTTTGACTTCACGAACCAGATCGAGATAGGGCTGGCCGGGTTTGACCATGACCATATCGGCACCTTCCTGCAAGTCTAAAGCAACTTCATGCAGTGCTTCTAAGCGATTGCCATAGTCCATCTGATAGTTCTTTTTATTGCCGCCTTTCAGGTTTGCTGCGCTACCGACCGCATCACGGAATGGTCCGTAGTAGTTCGAGGCAAACTTGGCTGAGTAGGCCATGATCGATGTATGGATAAAACCGTGGCTCTCTAAGGCATTGCGGATCGCACCAATACGACCATCCATCATGTCACTGGGCGCGACGATATCTACGCCTGCCGCTGCATGGCTGAGTGCTTGCTTAACCAAGGCCTCTACGGTGACATCATTCATGACGTAGCCATCGGCATCCGTGAGACCATCCTGACCGCTTAGGGTATATGGATCGAGCGCACCATCACTGATGAGCACCATCTCGGGCAGTTCTTTTTTAAGGGTACGAATCGTGGTTTGTACGAGACCATCTTCACGCCATGCGGCCTCAGCCCCTGCGCTTTTATCGTCTTGCGGGGTGACTGGAAACAAGGCCAGTTTGGTCACGCCGAGGCTCAGCAGTGTTTCAGCTTTTTGCAGCAGAAGATCAACAGACAGTCGATCGACTTCGGGCATACTATGAATGGCTTGACGCTGATTATGCCCTGGTAATACAAAAACTGGCGCAATCAGATGCTGGGGAAGTAAGCTGGTTTCGCAAACCATGGCGCGAATATGGTCATGTTTACGCAAGCGACGTAAGCGAGTGGCGGGGAAAGCTGCGCGATTAAACGTACGAGTCATGCTATTACACTGTTTTCACATTAATATAGCCGCTTATTTTAAACCTGATTCGCAGCGCCCGGGAAGATTCATTAATGGCAGATGTAGAGAAACCTCTAAAGGCTGATACCCTGCAACAAGATAAAGATTTGATTAATCAGGCTAAAGACACTGAAGACTCTAACAAATCTACTACAGAGAATTCTGTTGCTACAGAGCATTGGACGGGGGGGATGAAGCTGGTGCCAGATGCCTCTGGTGAGATTCCTCGCGCAGTGGTCTTCAAGCAGTTATGCAAAGCATTCAATAAATCACCTTTCTTTAAACATTGCGGCATGAAAATGCGTGTGGAAGATGGGATGATCAAAGGCTTTGTCGATATGGACCCGCAATTGGTCGGCAATGTCGCCTTTCAAATTCTGCATGGTGGTGTCGCAGCAACGCTACTGGATAGTATTGGCGGTATCGTCGCGATGGGGGAGATCTACTTAAGCGGTAAAGGTGAACTGGTCGAGAGGATTCGCCAAGTCACCCGACTTGCGACTTCGGATATGCGCGTCGATTATCTTGCACCAGGGCGTGGTAAGTACTTCGTGGCGACTGCCGAAGCGCTGCGTATGGGGCGTAAGGGCTGTACCATGCGCATGAACCTGCATAATGATGAAAACAAATTGATCTCTACCGCAATCGCAACCTATGTCTATTGAAATCTTGCGCGTAGATGGTGCTGAAATCTCCGCGCTGCTTGACTTCGCCTGTCGTCCAGAGTGCGGTGCGTGCTGTATCGCGCCAAGTATCAGTAGTCCCATTCCCGATATGCCGCTCGGCAAACCTGCTGGCGTGCGCTGTGTTCAGTTGAATGCTTTAAACCAATGTCAGATTTTTGGACTTCCCACTCGTCCTCAAGTTTGTCTCTCCCTCATGCCTGCTTTCGAGATGTGTGGATATGTCCATGCAGATGCCTTTCATTATTTAGAGCATCTGGAAGAGGTAACACGTCCCTAAACGTTCTCATCAAATCTTTATAGCCTCTTAAGTCGCTCCTCTCTATTCGCTTCAGCGCATAACCATTATCCAGATCACTTTGTACTCAAGGGCTTTTGAGAGTGCTATCGTTCCGATCAGCCCCTAGAGTGCCCTGTCTGGTTCATCCTTATGAAGATTTGTCTCCTTACACCATCAAAGTTTATCCTTTCACTTTTGTTGATTTCAGCGGGACAGCACGTCCAAGCCGCAACGGTCGATTTACGCGTATTAGAAACCACCGATCTGCATACCAACATGATGGACTTTGATTATTACAAAGATAAGCCCTCAGATAAGTTCGGATTGGTGCGTACCGCAAGTCTAATCCATGCAGCACGCGCGGAAGTTCTTAATAGTGTGCTGGTGGATAACGGCGACCTGCTGCAAGGCAGTCCGCTCGGCGATTACATGGCCAAGAAAGGTCTGAAGCAAGGTGACATTCATCCTGTCTATAAAGCAATGAATACGCTGGATTATGCGATCGGTAATCTCGGCAATCATGACTTTAATTATGGTTTGGACTATCTGAAAAAAGCGATTGCGGGCGCGAATTTTCCGTATGTGAATGCCAATATCATCGAGGTGAAAACAGGCAAGCCGATGTTTCAGCCCTATCGCATCGTTGACACCAAAGTCAAAGATCAAGCTGGCAAAGACCAGAAGCTGCGCATTGGCTATATCGGTTTTGTACCGCCGCAGATCATGACGTGGGATAAGACCAATCTGACTGGTAAAATCACCGTCAATGACATCACGCAGACCGCGCAAAAGTATGTGCCCGAGATGCGGGCTAAAGGGGCGGATCTGATCATTGCGATCCCGCACTCCGGATTATCGAGTGAGCCCTATACTGCGCTTGCGGAGAATTCAGCCTATTACTTGAGTCAAGTGGAGGGTATAGATGCGATCCTTTTTGGGCATGCGCATGCGGTATTTCCAAGCAAAGAGTTTGAATCCGTCAAAGGGGCGGATATTCAGCAAGGCACGTTAAATGGTATACCAGCCGTTATGCCAGGGATGTGGGGTGATCACTTAGGCGTGGTTGATTTGGTCCTCAATAACGACAGTGGACACTGGCAAGTTGAAAAGTCCAAAGCCGAGGCACGACCGATCTATGATCTGGTAAATAAGAAGTCACTGGCTGCTGAGGATACTAAACTGGTCCAAGTCTTGGCGGATGATCATCAGGCAACACGCGACTTTGTCAGTCAGCCGATCGGCAAGTCTGCGGGTAACATGTATAGCTACTTGGCCTTGGTGCAAGATGATCCAACGGTGCAGATCGTTAACAATGCCCAGCGTGCCTATACCGAGCATTTCATCCAAGGTGACCCTGATCTGGCGAAGCTGCCTGTGCTGTCTGCGGTGGCACCGTTTAAAGCCGGAGGGCGTAAGAATGACCCTGCCAGTTATGTCGAAGTGGAGCAGGGTCAGCTGACCTTCCGTAATGCCTCCGATCTGTATTTATACCCGAATACTTTGGTGGCTTTAAAGGTCACTGGCGCAGAGCTCAAAGACTGGCTAGAGTGCTCTGCAGGGATGTTTCGTCAAATCGATATTCAGAGTGACCAGCCGCAATCCCTGCTGGATTGGGACGGTTTTCGCAGTTATAACTTTGATGTGATTGATGGGGTTAATTATCAGATCGACGTCACGCAGCCTGCGCGCTTTGATGGCGAGTGTGGCTTGATCCATCCTGATGCACAGCGAATTGTAAAGCTAACCTATCGCGGCAAAGCCGTCGATCCCAAAGCGATATTTTTGGTCGCGACCAACAACTACCGCGCCTATGGCGGTAAGTTTGCTGGGACAGGAGAGAGTCATATCGCTTTTGCTGCACCCGATGAAAACCGCGCAATCTTAGCGGCATACATCGGCTCGGAGACCAAAGCACATGGACAAGTGACGCCCACCACCGATCAGAATTGGCGCTTGGCGCAGATCAAGAGCCCACACCCCCTGGACATACGCTTCGAGACCTCAGCCAGCGACAAAGCCAAGACCTTCATCCATGATCATGCGCAATACCCTCTCAAAGCAGTGGGTATAGATGATCTGGGCTTTGAAATTTATCAGATCGATTTAAGCCACTAGCGTTTGTAAAATTCTGTAGGCGAGAGTGGTTTAGCCACCTCATTGTTTTTTTGGACGATGAGGTGGCGCTTGAGATCAGTCGATGTTGAACGCTAAGATTTTTGCGAGGGCGACTTCAAGTCTGGCTTTGAGTTCAGGGCTGGCAGGAGTCATCGGCAACCGGACATTGTCTTGGATGAGACCCATGATACTCAGCGCTGCTTTAACCGGTGCGGGGTTGGGTTCAGAGAAGAGTAAATGGATGAACGGCTGCACGGCATCATTGATTTGTCGGGCTTTGACCAGATCGCCTTGTCCGATCAGGGTATGCATTTTTTTATAG
>CAYJTU010000134.1:4674-10289 GCA_964373105.1 uncultured Moraxellaceae bacterium
CACCTAGACATGAACAGACACAGATGATGCCATCCTCACCGCTTAAGATATTAAGCGTGGTATGGCTGATTTGATTACTGAGTTGACTGATATTGCCATTGCCACTTTCTTTGACCGCGACAAACTGAGGATTGCGGCTTAACTGTTGTAGGGTCTCTAATTCAATGTTAACCCCAGTGCGATAAGGGATATTGTAAATCGCGATCGGCAAATCGGTTGCCGCCGCAGCCGCTTCAAAGTGATGAATGATGCCTTGTTGGGACGGGCGGACATAGGCGGGCGCACTCATCAAGAAGCCCGCTATGGCAAAGTGATGACTATAGTGGCGGATGTTTCTCACGATTTCCGCAGTATCACTCCCGCTGATGCCCACCATGACAGGGACCCGTCCATTGACCGTATCGAGCACTACTTTGAGCAACTCATGATGCTCAGCGTGGGTCAGCGTTGCTGATTCACCCGTGGTAGCGCCGACGATTAAACCATCGACACCGTGATCGACTAAATAAGTGGTCAGTTTTTTCGCAGCGTCGAGATCGAGTCTCAGGTCCTGACCGTGAAAAGGGGTCACCAAGGGAATCCAAATGCCTTGCATTCGATCGAATAGTGCTGTCATGTGTTACTCCAATAAAAAAGGGCTGCTAAAAACACCACGTCGCTCATGCAGCACAAACGACTGTGCTGCACAACTTGATTGACAAGCCGCCGTGAGATTTGAAACTGTAGGAGTAGTGGTTGAATCAATCATTGTGATCATTGCCCCGACAGATTCTCATCTGACGGGACAGTTCCCCCGTTAGACGAGAAACCGTTTCTTAGACTTATGGCTCAAATGCGCAAGGCATGTGTATTCTGAATGGGCCGAATCATACACAGCCAAACCCGATACCCGTGCGATGACGACTATGGACTGAGGCGGATGTGGATTATGCATAGCAATCAAGATACATCAGGGGTGTGGCTTTGAGTGTACTTGGAGATTATCGAATATGACAAGAGCCTATCAGATCAATGGCCTAAATTTTTATAACATTTTTAGAGCTTAAGTTTTGGGAGCCATCAGTGGCAAGGTCATCGCCCAGAAGATCAACGCAATGAAACTGGTACTTGCCCCTAATAGGCATACACCTGTCCAGCCTGCTATCGCGTAAGTCTGCGTCGCGGTGATTGAACCAAGACCACTACCCAGCGCATAGAAAATCATATAGCACCCAATCAGCCGACTGTGTGCTTCCGGCTGAATGTTGAAGATAAAGCTTTGATTGGTGACGTGCAGCGCTTGAACCGCAAGATCGAGGATCACAATGCCGATGATCAGTGCCCATAAGCTCTGCTGTAAAAACCAGATGGGTAGCCACAAGATGACCAATAAGCCTAAAGAGATTCCAGTCGTCCATTGCCCCAGACCTTTATCCGCAAGTAACCCTGCACGTGTGGCCGCAATGGCACCGACGACTCCGATCAGCCCAAAAGCGCCAATCAAGGTATGGGATAACGACATCGGTGGTGCAGCAAGAGGGAATACCAGAGTCGTCCAAAACATACTGAATACAGCAAACATCAGCATCGCGATGATGCCGCGTATTTGGAGTGTGCGATTGAATGCGATTAGCACCAACATTGATTTAAGGAGTTGGACATAGGAGAGATTTGCTTTGTCCTGTATCGGGTTAGGGAGGGTGTAGAGGAGCACCATCAACATCATGATGACCAACGCCGCCGATCCCCAGTAAACGGATCGCCAGCCCATGAAATCAGCCAATAATCCTGAAACGACACGTGCCAAGAGTAGTCCAATCACGACGCCACTGCTGACGATTCCGACTGTACGTCCGCGTGTCGCGGGTGATGCGAGTGAGGCTGCAAAAGCGATCAATCCTTGGGTCATTGCAGTACCCAGCAATCCTACACAGATCATACCGAGTAATAGTAGAGCTGACGATGACGCCATCGCAACGACCAGTAAAGCGATGGCTAAAAGTAGGGCTTGAGTCTGCATCAGTCGCCTGCGATTGATGAGATCGCCCAGCGGTACGACGAAGAGTAGCGCGAGTGCACAGCCCACTTGAGTCGCGGTAATCACTACACCTACCTCGGCATAGCTCATCTTAAAATCATGCGCGATGAAGTCCAGCAGTGGCTGAGCATAATAGACATTGGCGACACTGAATCCACAACAGACGGCAAACAGCAGGATCAGTCCATTTGAAAATGTATTGAGAGTGATCGTCGTGGTGCTGGGTATATGCGTTGTTTCATGTGATCGAGACATATGCTTAAACTCGCATGTAGTTGCAAAATGAAACCAGTTGTAGTTTAAGTATTCTAGTTTTATTATGCAACTACATAGCGTGGCTATTTATCAAATCATTAAAGCTTAAGCGGAGAGGGTTATGGCGGAGCGCACACGATTTGCAGATGCGGAGTGTCCCGTAGCACGATCTTTAGATGTGATAGGGGATCGCTGGTCATTGCTCATCATTCGCGATGCCTTCGATGGCATACGTCGCTTTGGCGAGTTTCAGAAGAGTTTAGGGGTAGCGAAGAACATACTTTCTGCTCGTTTGCATCTGCTTGTTGAACAGGACATTTTGCAGGTTGTCCCAGCATCGGATGGAAGTGCGTATCAGGAGTATGTCCTGACGCCAAAAGGCGAGGGCTTATTTCATGTCATTGTGGCGCTGCGGCAGTGGGGTGAGGTGTTCTTTTATGAGCCGAATGAGGCACATTCCATTTTGGTTGATCGCGCCCATTACCAGCCGATTAGTCGCCTTAAAGTACAGGCTCAGGATGGGCGGTCGATCGGGTTTGAAGATGCCATCGTGCGCAAGGTTCATTCATTATGACGCCAAAAAAAACCGCCTCAGCATTTGAGACGGTTTTTATGTAGAACGATGCGATCAGCAGATTAGAAGCGGTAAGTACCGCCTACGCTGAAACCGTAGTCATCATCACCAACGCTCTTACCTGCGCTTACACCCGCTTGAACGCTGATGTTCTCAGCGACAAACTTACGCGCATTGACACCAATTTTCCAGCTGTCTTCGAAATCATCAGCTTTGTTTAAAGCGTAAGTTGCACCAAGGCTTAAAGTACGATCGAGGTAGTAGTCACCTGAAATACCATATCGATTGTAGTTGTCACCCAGTTGTACATCACCTTCGAGGTTCACGTCATTGGCGCCCAATTTGGTGAGATATTTAGCGCGAATGGTGGTATCAGTATCGTTATCATCTTCGCGGTTGTAAGTGCCTACGACACCTACAGCAACCAACAGGTTGGTAATAGGCAAGTAACCCACTTCAACACCATAAGTACCAACCTTAGATGGGAAACCTTCTGTTTTGGTACGGTTCAGGTTTGCAGATGCATAGAAATTGCTGTTCGGCACATAAATTTCACCGCCGACATTGAAGTGATGCGCTTTGATGTCATCTTTATAAGCAAAGTAAGGCGTATCAATATTCAGAGTGTCTTTTGAGTAGCTATAACCCGCAGATACATTGCTTGCACGTTCAATAAAGGCAGCTTCAGCGAGTGGGCCAGATTTGGCTTGAACTGGGTTAAAATAGTAAGTTGCATTGGCACCAACAATCCCAGTTTCGGTTTTGCCATCGTTGAATTCTACACGGTCATAACCAGCGCCACCATTGAGTTCTACTTGGTAAGCATGTGCTGCATTGAGGGACAGAGTCACGATAGCTGCAGTTAATAATAATTTTTTCATCAATTTCTCCGAAGGAATTGTCGTTGTGCAATTCAAAATACATCATTTGTTACAAATTAATAGTATTTTATGTTTCAGTATTTGTCAAACGAGATGACAGTTTTATGACACTAAGGAGAGGAAAAGCACTATATATTTTATTGAATTCTATGGTTAATATTATTTGTTACAAGTTTGTACCCTGATCCATACGAATTGATGACTTTAGTTTTATTTATTGCGCAAGATATTAACTCCGAGCGCGTGAAACCGCACGATGCCAACGCTCCATGTGTCCGTCACGTATGGCCTTGCTCATAGAGGGCTCAAAGCGTCGCTCCAATTGCCAGAGTCCCGATAGTTCATCCACGGATTGAAAGACACCTACACCAAGGCCCGCCATCAGTGCCGCGCCTAGCGCCGTGGTTTCGCGTACCACAGGCCGTAGCACAGGCACACCGAGTAAGTCCGCCTGAAATTGCATCAGCATATCATTGCCACTGGCTCCACCATCCACACGCAACTCAGTGAGCGGTGCATGCGCATCCTGTTGCATGGCGGCAAGTACGTCGGCTACTTGAAAGGCGATCGCCTCAAGCGCAGCACGGGCGATATGAAAACGATTGGTGCCACGTGTCATGCCTGTCAGCATGCCCCGTGCTTCACTGTCCCAGTAGGGCGCACCCAATCCCGTGAATGCTGGTACGAGGACTACGCCGTCACAGTCAGGCACTTGGCTTGCCAGTTGCTCGACATCACTGCTATGACGGATGATGTTGAGCCCATCACGCAGCCATTGCACGATTGCGCCGGCCATAAAGACACTGCCTTCTAGGGCGTAGTGGGTGGTGTGATCTGGGGTTTGCCATGCTAGCGTAGAGAGAAGTTGGTGCTGACTGATTTGCACTTGAGCGCCCGTATTCATCAGCATAAAGCAGCCCGTGCCGTAGGTGTTTTTGGCCATGCCTTGTTTAAAGCAGCTTTGACCAAAGAGCGCAGCTTGTTGATCGCCAAGCGCCGCCGTCAGCGGGATACGCCGTCCGAGTAGGCCATCTGCCGTTTCGCCAATAAGCCCCCCTGAAGGGACGATTTCAGGGAGTAGGGCGCGGGGAATGTTAAAAAGTTCAAGCAACTCATCATCCCATTGCCGCGTATGTAAGTTCATGAGCAGGGTGCGTGAGGCATTACTCATGTCGATCACATGACGTGCACCGCGTGTCAGGTTCCACAGTAGCCACGAGTCCACCGTGCCAAAAGCCAGCTCACCGCGCTGGGCTTGTGCTCGAGCGTCTGGCGTATGATCGAGTAACCAAGCCAGTTTGCCTGCACTAAAGTAAGGATCGAGTCGTAGTCCTGTTTTCTGCTGAACCAGCGGCTCATGACCCGCGAGGCGTAGACTCTCGCACCAATCTGCGGTACGTCGGTCTTGCCAAACGATAGCAGGGGCGATGGGTTGTCCGGTTTTTTTATGCCAGACGATGGTGGTTTCGCGCTGATTGGTGAGGCCGATGGCTGCGATATCTTGTGCGAGTAATCCTGCTTTGACGATGGCTTGCTGGGCGACGCCGATCTGGGTCTGCCACAGCTCCAAGGCGTTTTGTTCCACCCAACCCGCATGCGGTGTGCTGAGAGTGATTTCACGCTGTGCGGATGCCACGACACTGCCCTGATCATTGAAGACGATCGCACGGCTAGAGGTCGTGCCTTGATCGAGAGCGAGGAGGTAGGTCATGGTGGATCATCCTTGAGACTTATGTTTTTTAATGAGCGCTTAACTTTTGTTGTGCGCTTAATTTAACGAGAGCTTACAGAGCAGCCTAACAAAAAGCGTTAATTTCTGCTATAGTAGCAGGCTATTGGGGATGTTCTGGCTTCGACGCTGGTTGTGAAACTCTTCGATGCATGTCGA
>CAYJTU010000135.1:0-10214 GCA_964373105.1 uncultured Moraxellaceae bacterium
AATGAGAGATACTCAACCATCTAATGAGGTGGGTACTTAATGGGTGCCATTACAAGTATAGAGGTTAACCCGTATGTTGAGCTGTTTTATGGGAGCGCTCATCGTGAGCAGTGCTGTGATATTGATTTGAGGAACGTGTGCTCTTTCTACCAAGAAACTGACTGTATGTGAGACAGCTACCAATCGCAGTTCTGAACGGCTATAGGGCTTCCATACCATGCCCGAGGGCGCCGCAGGTTTTTTCTGATGACCTTCGTGTTCTTTACGTTCTTTGATGGCTCGATAGAACTTCAAATCCAACTGATTTAAGTCAATCAGTCGCTGTCTTAATTTTTCAGAAATATGGTTGGTCTTTGGACGGCTGACTGTGACATTGACGGCTTGGATGGGGGGCGGATTCGCAATGTTTAAAAAACTGGCGACATCTTTTGAGAATTCATCTAAGTAATCATAGACCCCAACGACGTCGTAATGCGCTATGGCTGAAAATGCATCATCAAGTTTTTGAGCATCACTGCATAGCATGTTGGTATTAGTAATGGCTGCAAAGTGATTGACGTAGATATTCTCTAAAAACTCTTGCACCTCTGCGCTCATGATTTCGCCGTCAGTTTTGATAAATTGATCCACTTGCTCCCAAATGCCTGGAAGTATGGTGTGATCAAAGTTTTTATTGACGAAGAACAGCCATGAGATCGCACGGTCGATAGGCTCTCTTAAGCAGGTTAAATAACTGTATCGGGGATCTAAACCATCGCCTTGAAAATCAATATGTCCAGACAGAATATTGAAATTGCCGCCATGACTTTGAATGAGATCTCGATGATTGCCTATTAAGCTTTCTGTGACTGTGGCAGGCCCAAACACGTCGTGCAGCCAGGTATTAATGGCTTGTCCTGCGGTTTTAGGTTGATGATCAAAAATCACACGTCGGTTAAAGATGGTTTGTTGCGGGGGTGTTAGTTCTATAATCAAGAGAATATTTCCAATCTATCTTTCTTTCTCATTCAAGTTAAATGCATTTGTTTTAGTCGAGCGCTACTCGTTGAATAAAACAAATGCTTAAAAATACCAAATTAATAAGACGTTTTACTCGACGTTGTGATTCGCTAAGAAATCGATGATTTCTTGTGCAGACTCTAGAGGGGTTTTTCGGTCAGTCGATAAATTGATGGTTGGGGTGAGAGGAGGTTCATAGGGACTGTCGATACCTGTAAACTCTGGGATTAGACCTAATCGAGCTTTTTTATACAGCTCTTTAGGATCACGACTCTCACAGGTTTGTAAGTCGGTATTGACATACACTTCTATGAATGAGCCAGTAGTGCAAACCCGCATGGCTTGCTCACGATCGACACGGAAAGGGGAAATGAGTGCGACGATGACCGTGAGCCCAGCACGCATCATCAGATTTGCGGCTTCTGCAGCCCTCCGAACGCTTTCAGCACGGTCTTCGCGGCTAAAACCTAAATTTTTATTGAGGCCGCTACGTAAGACATCGCCATCTAGAATCACCACGCGTTGGCCTAACTGGGTGAGTTCAGTATGAAGGGCTTCTGCAATCGTTGATTTGCCAGCGCCTGAAAGCCCCGTCAGCCAAATACAGCGCGGTGCGGCGTCAGGAAAATCTTCGAACGTGTAGGAAAGATGGTGAAAGTCGTTGTTGATGAATTCATTTTGTAACATGTCCATTTTAAAATCCTTTCTTGATGGTGCATTGGACTGAAAATTACGTTTCAGCATCGCAACTCTTATCTACTCACGCGCATCGGCACAGTCTTGGACTAACGGGTATGCAAAAAATAGAACTGTAGGATGGCGTGAACAGTCAGTTCTGCTTAAGTAATGTATTTTTACGCCCCAAACGCTTATGAAAAAAAAAGCATTACTTATGAAAAAATCCTATTTTCTGGTTCGATTATTGGTAATAGTAAAAAGAATAGCAAGTCCAAAAACTGCTGAAAGTTGGAGAATTTATTGAGAGTTTGTAAGTAAAGGTAAAGTTGTGATGCAGTTGTTATAAATGAAGCCGCACGTTTGAAAAAAATTAACTCAAGTGATGCCTACTTTATTGGTAAGCATAAAAAAAATAACCCTGTACTTACAGGGTTATTTTTTTAATCAGAGCGTCGAGTTAGTGAAATTGATCTTCTTCCGTCGATCCAGTCAATGCGGTCACGCTTGAGGCGCCACCTTGGATAACGGTTGTGACATCATCAAAGTAACCCGTTCCAACTTCTTGTTGATGCGCAACGAAGGTGTAGCCTTTCTCCGCATCGGCAAACTCTTTCTCTTGTAGTTTGACATAGCCCGTCATATCAGTACGTGCGTAGTCATAGGCTAGGTTGAACATGCCATTCCACATGCTGTGTATACCCGCCAAGGTAATGAACTGGAACTTATAACCCATGGCCGATAGCTCACGTTGGAATTTTGCGATGGTCGCATCATCCAAGTTTTTCTTCCAATTGAAAGAAGGGGAGCAGTTGTAAGACAGCAACTGATCAGGATATTGCGCTTTGACCGCTTCGGCAAACTTACGTGCTTCATCCAGATCGGGCTTCGCTGTCTCACACCAGAGTAAGTCGGCATACGGTGCATACGCCAAACCACGGCTAATCGCTTGATCAATCCCTGCACGGACACGGTAGAACCCTTCAGCCGTACGATCACCGATGATGAACGGTTTATCGTTGGCATCAAAGTCTGAGGTTAACAAGTCTGCTGCATTGGCATCGGTACGCGCCAGCACAATCGTTGGCACCCCTTCAACGTCAGCAGCCAAGCGAGCCGCATTGAGTTTTTGCACCGCTTCTTGAGTCGGAACCAACACTTTGCCGCCCATATGACCGCATTTCTTGACTGAAGCCAACTGGTCTTCAAAGTGTACGCCCGATGCACCTGCTCGGATCATATTCTTCATCAGTTCATAGGCATTCAACACACCACCAAAACCCGCTTCAGCATCGGCAACGATCGGGGCGAAGTAGTCGATATAGCCTGCATCACCGGGATTTTTGCCTGATTTCCATTGAATCTGATCCGCACGTTCGAACGCATTATTGATGCGACGTACTACAGTCGGCACAGAATCAACTGCATACAAGGATTGGTCTGGATACATGGTTTCAGAGGTATTGGCATCTGCCGCGACTTGCCAACCTGACAAATAGATCGCTTGTACCCCAGCTTTCACTTGCTGTACCGCTTGACCACCGGTTAAGGCGCCCATGGCATTGACGAAGTCTTTTTCTGGACGGAAGGCCGGTCTTGCGCCATTGATGAGCATATCCCAGAGCTTTTCAGCACCACGTTTGGCGATGGTATTTTCGCGTTTCAGCGAGCCGCGCAGACGGACGACGTCAGCGGCGGTGTAATCTCGTTTTTTTCCTTTCCAGCGCGGGTTCTCAGCCCAGTCTTTTTCGATGGCAGCGATTTCTGCCTGACGATCATAGTTGCCTGTACTCATGATGAAACTCCAAATTAATCATAAAATTATGAGGAACCACATTGAAGAAATAAAACTAAAGCGCTTTACTTAAAGTTTTCATCATTTAATCACTCTGATAGGAGCTGAAAGTTCACCTACAAAACAAGTCGGTCTTCGGATAAGAAAATGACCTGTCCATCTTCAGGCGAGCTTGCAAAGATTAAGTTTTGAAAACCTTATACAGATCTTGTGAAATCATTCTAGGACGAGATAGATAATTTAGCCAGTTTATCAAGTTAATCTTTGGTATTTATTTTATGAATTATTGGATCTAAGTATTTATTATTATTGTATTTAATATTAAATCACAAAGTGAGCGTTACTAAAATTTACCATGTTTGATGACCAAAACAGCAGATTTTGTTCAATATTAGGCAATAAAAAAGCCCCACTCAATCGAGTAGGGCTTTCTTCACAGCATGATCTTCACAACACTGTGCAAATTATGCAGAGAATTGGTTCATGGTGTTTTTAGAGTCATCACCAGCTTTCAGTGCTTGTTCGCCAGCAAAGATTTCTTTGTGATCATCACCGATGTCAGAACCAGCCATAGCTTGGTGCTTAACACATGCAACGCCTTCACGGATTTCTTTACGTTGTACGCCTTCAACATATGCAAGCATACCTTGATCGCCGAAGTAACCTTTAGACAATTCATGCATGTGCAGAGCAGTCGTGTGGTAAGTCGGTAGAGTGATCAAGTGGTGGAACACGCCAGCTTCACGTGATGCGTCAGCTTGGAAAGTACGGATACGTTCGTCAGCTTCTTTTGCCAATTCAGTATTGTCGTAGTCAACGCTCATCAACTTCGCACGGTCGTATGCAGATACGTCTTTACCAGCAGCAACCAGCGCGTCGTACGCTTGTTGACGGAAGTTCAGTGTCCAGTTGAATGATGGGCTGTTGTTGTAAACCAGCTTCGCATTTGGAACAACTTCTTTAACACGGTTAACCATTTCAGCGATTTCAGCAACGTTTGGCGTTGCAGTTTCGATCCACAGCAGGTCAGCACCGTTTTGCAAGCTGGTGATACAGTCAAGAACAACACGGTCAATCTGTGTGCCAGGACGGAAAGAGAACAAGCCACTTGCCAAACGTTTTGGACGATGCAATTTGCCGTCACGTTTGATCAACAGTTCGTCGTCTTGTGCTTCAGAGATGTCGATTTCAACAGTGTCGAGGTAGCTGATGTATTGAGAAGCCAAATCACCTTTTACTTTCGAAACTGGGATTTTCTGAGTCAAGTCAGCGCCTTCAGAATCGGTACGTGCAACGATAACACCGTCGTCTACACCAAGTTCTAAGAATGCATAACGAACCGCATTGATTTTAGCCAAGAAGTCTTCATGCGGTACAGTTACTTTACCAGCTTGGTGACCACATTGTTTTGCATCAGATACTTGGTTTTCGATTTGGATACATGCAGCACCCGCTTCGATCATTTTTTTGGTCAACAGGTAAGTCGCTTCTTCATTACCAAAGCCTGCATCGATGTCAGCAATGATTGGAACGATATGCGTTTCGAAGTTTTCGATTTTGTCTTCGATTGCTTTGGTGTCTTGACCAGCTTCTTGAGCTTTTTTCAATTGACGGAACAAGTCGTTCAGTTCTTTCGCATCAGCTTGGCGCAAGAAGGTGTACAGTTCTTCGATCAGTGCAGGAACAGAGGTTTTTTCGTGCATTGATTGGTCTGGCAATGGGCCAAACTCTGAACGCAGTGCAGCAACCATCCAACCTGACAAGTACAAGTAAGTTTTGCTGGTTGTACCGAAGTATTTTTTGTTGGCAATCATTTTTTGTTGCGCAACAAAACCGTGCCAGCAGCCCAAAGATTGGGTGTATTTGCTGTTGTCGGCATCGTACTCAGCCATGTCTTTACGCATGATGGCAGCAGTGTATTTTGCAATGTCTAAACCGGTTTTGAAGCGGTTTTGAATTTGCATGCGTGCTGCATCTTCAGGGCTGATCGCGCTCCAAGTGTCGCCGAATTTAGCTTTAATAGCACGGACGGCATCAATAGCAGACGTATACGTAGTCATGGCATTTTCCTGTCTTGTATGTAGGGAATATTAAAGAGCGCTTTATAATTTAAATGAATAAACTAGAAAATTAGTGATCTTTAACAATGCGCAGAGTCTACTTTTTATGGCATAATTTAGCTAATTTATCAATTTAATCTTCGGTATTTATTTCATGAATCTTGAGCGTGTCGACCTTAATCTTCTCATCTATCTTGATGTTTTATTGAGAGAAAAAAATGTCACACGTGCGGCGGAGCAGTTGGGGGTGACCCAACCAGCGATGAGTAATATTTTACGACGTCTGCGGACCTTGTTCAATGATCCCTTACTTATTCGCTCATCTGAAGGCATGACACCCACCGAGCGTGCTTTAGAGTTACAGCCACTTATTCGTGAAGCACTCGCTGATTTATCTCAGATTTTAGAGCCTCGGACTGAATTTCGTCCCTATACCAGTGCGCGGGTGTTCAGAATCATGACCAGTGATTATGCTGAGGCGACACTGGTGCCACGTTTGGTGAAGGCCATGCGCTCTGAGGCACCCAATGTTGTACTCGACTTTTTAACGCCTTCGGATGTCTCTTATCGAGATATGGAGCAGGGCAAAGTCGATTTGGCGATTAATCGTTTTAATGAAATTCCGCAAAGCTTTCATCAAGTCTTGGTTTGGCGTGATAGTTTTAGTTGTTTGCTCAATGATAAAAGCCCTAGTCTTGAACAGTTTAATTTGAAAAGCTATCTAGAGGCGCAGCATATCTGGGTGAGTAAGACGGGCATGGGCGTGGGTTTTGGCGTGAATCCGGAGAAATCAGGCGGACTGGGTTGGATTGATCAGGCGCTGGAGCGAATTGGACAAAAACGCAAAATCAGTATTTTTACCCGCCACTATCAAACACCGGGTTTGCTTGCCGCGAATGCTGATCTGATTGCGACATTACCAACCCGTGTGGCACGCTTACAAGCCAGCAATCCGCGTGTGGTGATCAAGGATCCACCGTTTTATATTCCTGAGTTTGAGTTGAAGATGGCGTGGGGGCCGTTGCTCCATCACCACCCTGCGCATCGCTGGTTACGACAGTTGATCTTGTTTGTTGCAAGACAGATGGTCGATGAGGAGCGTAAAGAAGGCAAACCGATGGCGACGGGTTTTCCTTTATATTAAGCCTGCGTCCAAATCGATGCTGAAAACGAATTAAGGATAAAAGAGTTGCTCTTTTATCCTTTTTTTATGAATAGATTTGCCTCTAATTTCGCCTTTTATTTAGAGAGACTGTTAATTTTAACTTAATAATCATTATAACTTTATCATGGTTATCGCTGTGGAAGAACTCGGCTATGCTTGATTCATATCTTTGAATCATCCAGCGAGAATGATCATGACTTTAAGTACGCATCCGTCCTCCATAAAAATGCCTGCCGTGTTCTTAGGGCACGGCAGTCCGATGAATGCGCTTGAGCATAATCGTTATACTGAAGCGTGGGCACAGCTTGGCCGAGATTTACCAAAACCTAAAGCAATCTTAATGATTTCTGCGCATTGGTATACCCGCGGTATAGCGGTGACTGCGATGGCGCATCCGAAAACCATCCATGATTTTGGTGGTTTTCCGCAAGCACTATTCGATTTTCGCTATCCTGCAAGGGGAGATGCTGAGCTTGCGGCTCAGGTTTCACACCTGCTTTCACCGATACCGGTGACCCTGGATCATAGCTGGGGATTGGATCATGGCACGTGGTCCGTATTGAAGCATGTCTATCCAGATGCGGATGTGCCCGTACTCCAGCTCAGTATTGATGGCACTTTAACGGCTGAGCAGCATATGGCGCTGGCGGCTAAGCTGGCAGTTCTCCGTGAGCAGGGGGTTCTGATTATGGGTAGTGGCAATGTCGTGCATAATTTACGGGTCATGAATTGGAGTGCAGGCAGTACGGCATTTGATTGGGCGGAGCGGTTTAATGATAGTGTGAAGCAGCATTTCCTTAACTGTGATATGCAAGCCTTAGCCGATTATATGTCGCTTGAGGGTGCCGCAAAAAGTGTTCCGACGGCAGAGCATTTTTTACCGTTTTTATATATCGCGGCATTGATGACCGATGATGATCCACTCAAGATTTTAGTGGATGGTGGGGAGATGGGTTCAATCACCATGCTTTCTGTACAAGTGGGATAGTGAATCACCTGAACGTCACAACGAAGCTACAGCGAGATTACTTCGCTGGGTGATGTTTGGCTTTTTTGACTAAGTCCTTTTGAAGAGCCCTGCGCGTACCGTGCCCGCTTTAGTCTCCTTCATCAGCTCCCAATGTGGGGGGAGTTCTAAGGTATCTAAAGCACGGTCTGCTTCTACATAGATGAGAGCGTGCGGACTGAGTTTATCGTCATAGATTTTTGCCAGTTCCATCCATAGATTTAAGCTATAGGGCGGATCCAGAAACATCAAATCGTAATGCCCTTCGATTTTACTTGCTGCAGCTTGCGCCGTGAGGTTGATCACTTGAGCATGCTCTGCTTTTAATTCACTGAGCGCCTTAGAGAGCTGTAAGGCCTGCTTCTTATGCGGTTCAATCAAGATACAATCTGCGGCACCGCGCGATAGCGCTTCAAGGCCGAGCGCGCCACTTCCTGCGCATAGATCGAGTACACGTCTGCCGGCTACGTCCCACATCAACCAATTAAAAAGCGTTTCTCTGACCCGATCAGGTGTTGGACGCAGGCCCTCTATACTTTCAAAACGGATAATACGTCGTTTCCAAGCTCCGCCGATGATACGCAACTGATTCATGGTGTTTTAATCCACTCCCTCTTCATCAATGATCGGCTTAACGACGGGTTTGAAAGAGGGTGCAACAACTTGCTGTGGTTGCCCTGCGGTCATGAGACCACTGTCTACGGGGGCAGGATCCGGTTTGATCGGTTCTTTATCCATTTTCAGAACGGCGTAATCGAGTAGTTTACGCGCTATAGGTGCTGCGGTCGCAGCACCAAACCGACCGTTTTCAACAATAATGGCAACCGCGATCTTTGGGGCATCTGCTGGTGCGTATGCTGTGAAAAGCGCATGGTCATATTGATGGTTCGTCAGTATGCTTTCATTATAGCGCTTGCCCTGCGCGATACTCACGACCTGTGCAGTTCCTGTTTTTCCAGCGATGCGGTAGGACAGTCCATAACCGATTCGATGTGCTGTACCATGTGTCACGACGCCTACCATTGCTTCGCGCATATGGATCCAATCATCTACGGTGCCATTAAAGCTAATTTTGCCGATAGGCTGATTATTAATTGGAAAATCAATGGCACCTTTAGTTTTTAATAGGAGGTGCGGTTTCAAAATGCTGCCCTGATTTGCCAAAATCGAGGTTGCGGTGGCCAATTGTAGAGGTGATGCAAGGAAATAACCTTGCCCAGTCCCAAGAGAGATTGTCTCTCCAGGTAACCAGTTTGCTTTACGTCGTTCGCGCTTCCACTGTGGGGAAGGGTAAAGTCCGCTTTTTTCACCAGGAAGATCAATACCTGTTTTACGACCAAAACCAAATTGAGTCATCCACTCATTCATGTGGTCAATGCCCATGCGGTAGGCTAATACCCAAAAAAATGTATTACAAGATACGGCAATCGCTTTGTCGAGATCGACAATGCCATGTCCATTGATTGCATCATCACGAAACTTGTGCGAGTCGCCTGGGAGGTGGAAGGAACCGGAGTCGTAGATTTTGGAGCTCCAGTTAATCAATCCAAAGTGAATGCCCCCCAGCCCAGCAAAAGGCTTAATCGTAGAGCCGGGAGGGTATACCCCCTGTAGGGCACGGTTAAAGAGCGGCTGATCGGGATTGTCTCTTAATGCCGCATAGACATCCGATTTTATCCCTGCGATGAAGGGGTTGGGATCAAATGAGGGATTGCTGACAAAAGCAAGGACCTCGCCGGTTCGGGGATCCATCGCAACTACTGCACCACGGCGTCCAGCGAGCTGTTCCTGTGCAATTTTTTGCAAGCCATAATCGATTGAAAGATAAAGGTCGTTGCCACGCTTTGCGTCTGTTTTGCCCAATTGTCTCAGCACTTCGCCATGCGCATTGGCTTCAATGTATTGATAGCCTGGCGTGCCATGTAATAGATTTTCATAGGATTTTTCTATGCCGATCTTGCCAATCAAGTCTGTCCCAGCATACGCAACTTTATCGAGCGTAGCCTGTTCTTTATCATTGATGCGACCGACATAGCCGATGACATGCGCAAATAAATCACCATGTGGGTAGAACCGAGTCATTTTGGTTTGTATGGATACGCCGGGGAACTCTTGTTTACGCTCACTAAAGCGCGCAATTTGTGGTTCGGTCAGATCAATCTTAAGCGCAATCGGATTAAGTTTGCCACTGACGCGTGCACGGCTGGTGAAGCGATCCAAATCATCTTGGGTCAGATCGAGAATCGGTGTGAGTGCCGCAAGGGTTGTTTGCAAATCGGCGATGTCGTCTAAATTAATCATCGCGGTGAAAATAGGATGATTATCCGCAAGTAATATCCCATTGCGGTCATAGATATAACCACGGGTGGGTGGCACGGCTTGAAGCTTGATTCGGTTCTTGTCTGATTCAGTCGTGAAGTGGTCGTATTGCTGAATTTGTAAATGCATATAGCGAAACAACAGCAATGAAAAGCACGAGATCACCAAAATCGCTGCCGTAAAAATACGAGAGCG
>CAYJTU010000136.1:0-7506 GCA_964373105.1 uncultured Moraxellaceae bacterium
TATCGCGTTGTCCAGTTCGGGTTCATTCAGAGCTTGATTTTCAGATTTTGCCTCGGCACTGGTGATCGCTTGTTTGAGGTAAAACAGCATCACCACCCCAAACTCAGCAGACACCCCAGCGAGTGCAATAAAGCCCACACCCGTTGCCACTGACAGGTTGTAACCAGCCAGATAGAGAAACCAAACGCCGCCAACCAAAGCAAACGGCAATGTCACCATGATCATCACCGCATCTTGGATGTCTTTGAAAATCAGATATAGCAGGACAAAAATAATCAGTAAGGTCGCTGGAATTACCAGCTTCAGCCGTGCGTTGGCGCGTTCTAAGAATTCAAACTGCCCTGAGTAAGTTATGCTCATACCTGCTTTGAGTTGGACTTGTTTGGCGACGGCTTGCCGAAGATCAGCAACCACAGAGGACAAGTCACGCCCACGCACATCGATGTACACCCAACCCGTAGGTCGCGCATTCTCGCTCTTGAGCATCGGCGGTCCGTCACTGATGCTGATATTGGCTACGGTTTTCAGTGTGATTTGTTGACCACTATTGGTCAGGACGGGTAAGTTGCGTAGTCCTTCCAATGAATCTCGAATCTCACGCGGATAGCGGACATTGATTGGATAGCGCGCTAACCCCTCAACGGTTTCTCCGACGTTCTCACCGCCGATGGCTGTTGAAATCACGGTCTGCACATCCGCAATATTGAGTCCATAGCGCGCAGCAGTAACACGCTCAATTGTGACATCAACATAGCGCCCACCTGTTAGTCGTTCAGCAAGAGCCGAACTGACCCCAGACACCCCTTTGGCCACCTGTTCAATCGACTTAGTCACTTGGTCTATATCAGCGAGATTAGTTCCTGATACCTTGACGCCAATCGGACTTTTAATCCCTGTCGCCAACATATCGATACGGTTGCGAATCGGCGGCACCCAGATATTGGTCAATCCCGGAACTTTAACCACGCGATCCAATTCATTGACCAGTTTGTCGGGCGTCATGCCTGCACGCCACTCGGAGCGCGGTTTAAATTGAATGGTGGTCTCGAACATCTCCATCGGAGCAGGATCAGTCGCACTTTCGGCGCGACCCGCCTTACCAAACACAGTCGCCACTTCGGGCACGGTTTTAATTAAGCGGTCAGTTTGCTGTAAAAGCTCGGATGCTTTAGCAACAGAAATTCCGGGCAAGGCAGACGGCATATACAACAAGTCACCTTCGTCCATTGCAGGCATAAACTCACCACCCAGTTGACTAATCGGCCACAGGCTGGTGAGTAAAACGATGAGCGCCATCAGCAGGGTGGTTTTTGGTCGGCGTAGCACCGCATCTAGCATCGGGCGGTAGATACGGATTAGGCCGCGATTGAGCGGGTTCTTCTGTTCACTGGGGAGCTTGCCTCGTATCCAATAACCCATGAGTACAGGCACTAAGGTAATCGATAGAATCGCTGCCCCAGCCATCGCATAGGTCTTGGTAAATGCTAACGGCGCAAACAGACGACCTTCTTGAGCTTGCAGAGTAAAGATCGGGATAAATGACAAGGTGATGATCAGCAAACAGAAGAACAACGCTGGCCCGACTTCACTGGCTGAATTGGCAATGATGAGCCAACGCATATCGCTTTGCAGCACTTGATCAGGATGGTCATGCTGCCAAGCTTCGATATGCTTATGGGCGTTCTCAATCATGACCACGGCAGCATCCACCATTGCACCAATGGCAATGGCGATCCCGCCCAACGACATGATATTGGCGTTAATCCCTTGATAGTGCATGGCGATAAACGCGATCAAAATGCCGAGCGGCAAGGAAATGATGGCAACCAATGCCGAGCGGAAATGCCAGAGAAACAGGGCACAGACCAGCGCCACAACAATGAACTCTTCCAGCAACTTGTGGTTGAGATTATCCACTGCGCGGTCAATCAGTTGACTGCGGTCGTAGGTGGTGACGACTTCAACGCCAGCAGGCAGGCTCTTTTTGAGTTCACCCAGCTTAGCTTTGACAGCAGCAATCGTCTCGCGTGCATTCTTGCCTGCTCGTAATACGATGACACCACCGACCACTTCACCTTGTCCATTCAGTTCTGCAACACCACGGCGCATTTCTGGGCCGAGTTGAATCGTTGCCACCTGTCCAAGCGTGACAGGGATACCACTAGCAGAGGTATTGAGCGGTATATTACGAAAGTCATCCAGTGTTTTGAGATAGCCTGATGCGCGCACCATATACTCGGATTCACCCATTTCCAGCACCGAACCACCTGTTTCCTGATTGGCGCTCTGGATGGCATTGACGACTTTGCTCAATGGGATTTGATACCCCGCCATTTTGACGGGATCAAGGACAACTTGATATTGCTTAACCATGCCACCAATGCTGGCGACTTCAGCCACATTGGGTAGACTCTTCAACTCGTATTTTAAGAACCAGTCTTGAATTCCACGAAGCTGAGAAAGGTCATGCTGTCCCGTTTTATCGACTAAGGCGTATTCATAGACCCAGCCCACGCCAGTTGCATCTGGGCCGAGTGAGGTTTTGGCTGAAGGAGGTAAGCGCCCTTGCAGTTGGTTGAGGTATTCCAACACCCGCGAACGTGCCCAGTACAGGTCAGTACCCTCATCAAAGATCACGTAAACAAAGGAATCGCCAAAGAATGAGTAGCCACGCACGGTCTTGGCTCTGGGCACGGATAACATGGTGGTGGTTAAGGGATATGTCACCTGATTCTCAACAATCTGCGGCGCTTGACCGGGATAGCTGGTTCGGATGATTACTTGGACATCGGACAAGTCTGGCAGTGCATCAATGGGCGTATTTTTCACCGCCCAGACGCCCCATGCCGCGATAAAGATGGCAGCGAGCAGTACCAAGAATCGGTTGGCAATCGATCCACGAATAATACGGGCAATCATGGTTGACTCCCCTGCATAGAGGTATCAGTGCTCTTCGACACAGCAGCTATCACATAATCATCTTTGACTTGATTGAAACCAAAATTGACCTGATCACCCACCTTAACCCCTGTTGCCAACTTCGCGTCAGGCAACTTAAACGTCATGGTCATCGCACCCCAACCAATCGCGGGGATGGGGTGATGCGAAATGGTGATGTCAGCAGCGGTAATCGACTCCACTTTACCTATGCCTTGGTGTTGCGACGCTGGTGCAGCCATCATTGCCGAAATCGGTTGACCAGATTTCATTTGTGCGAGTACACCTTGCAAGCTGGCTTCGGAATCAATTAGGAAATGACCCGACGCAACGACCTTCTGACCCGCCTGTAAACCGCCTAAAATGGCAATCTGACCATTTGCGGCTTGTCCGAGGTCTACTTGCATAGGTTGGAAGTGACCACCGTCTAACGCCAAAATAACCACATTGCGCGTGCCTGTGCGAATCACGGCTTCTTCAGGGATAAGTAGCTGCGCTTGGTTATTTCCAGTCTGCAATTGCACCTGTGCAAACATGCCCTGTTTTAATTTACCGCTTGGATTCGGTAGTTCAATCCGCACGCGTAATGTACGGCTTTCCATATTGAGATCAGGTAAGACGGCAATGACCTTACCTTTAAAAGTCTCACTTGGATAAGCCGTTAAATGCGCGGCGATTGTGCTACCGACTCTGATTGCGCCTGCTTGTGCTTCAGGCACCGCCGCTTCCAGCCATACACTATTCAGTCCATTGATCTTTGCCAGCGTTTGACCTGCACTTAATGTCATGCCTGAGCGCACATCCAAGGATTGGATCACGCCACTGATCGGTGCTGAAATTGTGATGGTGCCTTGTGGTTGCCGCGTTTTATCTACTAGCGCAATCAAATCGGTAGGCATACCGACCAACAGTAGGCGTTGTCTTGCTGCATTGATCAGAGATTGGTCGCCCATTTTAAGCACGGCCAAGTATTCAATCTGGGCGCTCGCCCAGTCAGGTATCAGCAGATCAGCAATTGGTGCGCCTTTCTCAACCACATCCCCAGAAGCACGCGCATAAACCCGTTCGACAAAGCCACTGCTGCGCGTTTGCATCACCGCAACCAATCGATCATTCAGTTGGATCGCACCCGTTACGCTGATGCCATCGCTGAGTACACCTTGGGAAACTTGAACCACACGCACACCTAAATTTTGGGTGATACTCGGATCAACTTTTATAGACATTGCACTGGCTGAACTGCCATCGCTACCGCTGTCCGCGTATTTAGCCACCAGTTGCATATCCATAAACGGCGACTTACCGGGCTTGTCAAAATGCTGGTCTGGCTTCATCGGGTCGAACCAATACATCGCTTTGGCATTACTTTGAAAGTCGTCCTGACTCATATCTGACATGTGTTGAGTGTGATGAATAGCGTACCAATAGCCCCCACCTCCGCCCACACCGAGAGCTGTACTAATCGCAACCGCAATCACCACTAATTTTATCGTTTGATTGGTCATTTGATATTTGCTCCCTGAAGGCTGGACGACGGTGTGACAGTATTTTGCTGATCTTCCGCATCAACCCCGCCGCCATAGGCGTAATAGAGTTGTGCTGCTGTGACGGCACGCATGTTTTCAAGGGTAATGATTTTTAGGCGCTGTTCGATGAGTTCACGGCGGGTCATCAAGACAGAGCTTAAATCGGCTTTGCCAGCTTGGTAACTGGCAAGCTGAAGGGTGACTTTTTGCTGTGCGAGGGGTAATTCCGTTGAATTTGCACGTTCTAGTTGTCGATTCAGCGCAGCATAGTCCGCTAAATCATTTTCCAGCATATTGGTGTGGTCACGCAGCATGACTTCACGTTGGGCATCAATGTCTGCCTGCTCAGACATTGCGGCAGCAATCAACGGGTCAACACGGTGGGATGAGAAGATGGGGAGTTCGTAGGTCAGTTGCACACCGATCATGTCACCAAACTGCGGCGCACGGTGGTAATAACCAAACTCAATACTCCTATCTGACTTCTTAAGAGATCGTGCTTCTTCAACTTTGGCATCAGCCAGTTGCGACTCGGCGGCAAACGCTTGTAACTCTGGATGATGGTGCAAATGTTGATGTAATTGCTCGGCATTGATCGGCAACTCAGGTGCGTCTTGAGTTAACTGTTGATCTCTGCTTGGATCAAGACTACTTCCAGATTGCGCACCCAAATAGCGGCGCAATGCTGATTTCGCTTTGCTTAGATCACGATTTAGATCATCCCGTTGATCTTCAAGTTGCGCGGCTTCCTGCTGAGGCAACACTGCATCGGCAACTTGACCACGACCCGATGCAATTTGCGCATGGACGGTTTGGGCGAGCAGTTTGTTTTCGGAGAATAACGAATCGAATAGCGCAATCTTGCGCTCTAAGTAGTAGCGGTTAAACCACGCAATAGCGGTATTTTCTCGCAATTTCAGCAATGTAATCGGGCGCTGTGCTTGGGCGACACCGACCTTAGCATTGCTCACATCGACTTGCGCCCGTCGTTTAGCAGCATTGGGAATATCCTGCATGATGCCAAACTTTGTCATCGTCATGTTATCCCTGTTTAACTGCCCAGCCTCGGAGCCAGTAACAGGGAAATTATCTAGACCTGCATAGATTTTAGGATTCGGTAATGCTCCCGCAGGGATCGATGCGGATTGTGCTGCATCAATTTGGGCGCTATTGGCCGTGAGTTCAGGCGAATTCTGCTCGGCAATAGTGAGCGCTGTATTCAATGACAGTGGTGCCGCATCAGCCGCACACGTGGTAAATACCAACGCCATAGGCAGCATAAGCCGTACTGACCTATGCCAGATCAATGTTACTAAAAATGGAGACATGCTCTCATTCCCTACAATAGACGCACGCAGGTGCGTGCAAATGGCTCAAAGGCTTAAAACCGATGAACCTCTAAATCGATAGGTGAATTAAAGCGCGCGAGGGGGTCGCCACAATCCGAATAGATCAGGCGTAGGAACAAACTCAGAGGATTGAGCAACGTAGTGCTGAGCAATCAAGTATTGCGGTTTAGGCTGGAACAGAACGATGTTTGACGCTGGAAAGGCAAGTTGCGCGTTATACATGACGCAATCTTGTCCTGACTTGCAGTGAAACGAATTGCTTATGTGTGTTTTTTCGACATTCATGCAATCCATGTGGGGCATTGCGTGCTGGTCATCCATATTCATGGATGATGACATTGCTACATCATCATGCTGCGCTTGCTTTTGCATGATTGGACATTGACTGTAAACAGACATTGCAACTGCTGCCGATCCCGTTGAAAGGATAGCAAGACACAGCAAGCATGTGAAAATCAGTCTGAGAGTACGCATTTTTCGGATACTATTCCTATTTAGAATATTTGGCAATAGAGGTACTGTTGGTTCTTTACCATCACTTTAGACGCCATTCTGTTCTCCGCCAAGAGAAGCAATAATCGGACAAGGTAAATCTGGGTTTGTATGCTTACATTCGCTAAGAAGCTGCTTTAACACCAATTGCATACGTTCAAGATCGGTAATTTTCGATCCAATTTGCGCCAAACGTGCGGCGGTGATCTGTTGAATGAGTTCACGTTGGTGATTGCCATGCAATGATAATAGTTCAGTAATTTCATCCAAATTAAAGCCTAGTTCTTGTGCCCGTTTTATAAAGCGTATGCGCTCGATGAGACTTAAAGGGTATTGACGGTATCCCGTCGTTTTATCAGGAGTGGGCAATAATCCTCGACTTTGATAATAGCGAATGGTTTCAATGCCAACTTGGGCGGTTTTGGCGAGCTTGCCAATCGTGAGCGTTTGCATGATGTTGATCTGACCTTAAAAAAACACTTGACTCTGTGGTTGACTACTGGGTTTAGCTTAGCATTATTCCCATACCTTGCGAGTATTATTATGTTTCCTGAATCATCGTCCGATAGCAAAAATAATGGATCGTCCCAGACCGAATCATCATCTTGTTGTTCAAAACCCAAAGAAGAGCCGCAACCACAGGTTCAGCATCATCACGACCATCATGAACACCACAATAAAGAAGAGGTTAAGAAACCTTCCTGTTGTGGAGGGGGTAAGCCTCATGAGAAGTCGGATTCGGCTGGATTATCAATGACCGAACATGATCCCGTTTGTGGCATGGTGGTCAGTCCCAGTTCACCACATCATCACGACTTTCAAGGCAAAACTTATCACTTTTGTAGTACTCGGTGCTTAAGTCGTTTTGCAGCGACCCCTGATCAGTTCCTAGACGATCAAAAAAAGTCCGCAGAGCAGCCAACCATTGCTGGCGCGATCTATACCTGTCCAATGCACCCAGAAATTCGTCAAGATCATGCAGGAGCATGTCCAAAATGTGGCATGGCATTAGAGCCTGAATTACCCAGCTTAGAAGATGATGAGTCACCTGAATTGGTGGACTTTCGCCATCGATTTTGGTGGAGTTTACCGCTGACGATGATCGTCTTTGTTCTAGCAATGTTTGGGCACTATTTCCATCTCATCAATCCAGCCTTGCAAAGTTGGGTTGAATTGGTATTGGCAACGCCAGTGGTCTTGTG
>CAYJTU010000136.1:7516-10188 GCA_964373105.1 uncultured Moraxellaceae bacterium
ATCGTAGTCCAAACATGTGGACTCTCATTGGATTGGGCACTGGCGCGGCCTACATATACAGTGTGGTTGCAACGGTTGCTCCACAACTCTTTCCAGCAGCATTTAAAGGGATGAATGGACACGTTGGTATCTACTTTGAAGCGGCGGCGGTCATTATCTCTCTGACGTTATTTGGTCAATTATTGGAACTCAAAGCGCGCTCTCAGACATCTGCTGCCATCAAAGCATTACTAGGTTTAGCCCCAAAAACCGCACGACGGATCAACGAGAACGGACAGGAAGAAGATGTAACCCTCGATCAAGTTCATGTCGGCGATACTCTTCGCGTCAGACCGGGCGAAAAAGTGCCCGTGGATGGTGTCGTGATTAATGGTACAAGTTCGATTGATGAGTCTATGATTACTGGCGAACCTATTCCAGCGCATAAACAAACGGGGGATCATGTTGTCGGTGCAACATTGAATACGACTGGCGCTTTAACCATTCGCGCTGAGCGTGTCGGTGCAGAGACAATGTTGTCACAAATCGTGCAAATGGTATCGCAAGCCCAAAGATCAAAAGCACCTATGCAACGGATGGCGGATCACGTTGCAGGTTACTTTGTAGTGGCGGTGGTTGCTATTGCGATCATCACTTTTTTTGCATGGGGCTCTTTCGGCTCTACTTCGGGTTGGGTTTATGGATTGCTGAATGCTGTTTCCGTACTCATTATTGCCTGTCCTTGTGCGTTGGGGCTGGCTACTCCGATGTCAATCATGGTGACAACAGGTCGCGCTGCAACTCAAGGTGTTCTCTTCCGAGATGCAGCAGCCATTGAGAGTCTACGCACAGTCGATACGCTGATTATCGATAAAACAGGAACATTGACTGAAGGACATCCGCGTTTTGATCAAGCCTTTGCCGCCGCTGAATATCAATCTAATCAGGTTTTACAATGGGCAGCCAGTTTGGATCAAGGCAGTGAACACCCTTTGGCTGCGGCCATCGTGAAAGCAGCACACGAACTGGAACTCAAGTTAGATCAACCTGATCAGTTTGACTCCATCACAGGTCAGGGTGTTAGGGGGCGAATCAATGAGAAATCACTGTATCTGGGTAATGCGAGCTTGATGCAACAGCAGCACATTGATACTAGCTCTTTAGAGCTGCGTGCAGACGCGTTGCGACTGAAAGGTGCTAGCGTCATGTATCTCGCAGTAGAGGGGCATTTAGCTGGAATTCTATCCGTGCATGATCCGATTAAATCCAGCACTGCTGCTGCACTGGATGCCTTAAAACATGCCAATATCAGAGTGATCATGGCAACAGGTGATGGTCGTGCTACAGCTAAATCCGTGGCAACGCAATTGGGCATAACCGAGTTTCATGGCGAAGTCAGCCCAGAAGATAAATTGAATCTAGTCAAGAAAGAGCAAAGTGCAGGTCATATCGTAGCAATGGCGGGTGATGGTATCAATGATGCACCCGCGTTAGCTCAAGCCAATATTGGTATTGCGATGGGTACTGGTACTGATGTTGCAGTCAACAGCGCACAAGTCACGCTCATTAAAGGTGATCTGCTCGGCATCTCCACCGCACGATTTTTATCCGAAGCAGCAGTACGCAATATGAAACAGAATCTTGGCTTTGCATTTCTATACAACGCGCTCGGCATTCCACTTGCGGCTGGCATCTTGTATCCCGTGACAGGATGGCTGCTATCACCCATGATCGCAGCATTGGCGATGAGTTTAAGTTCAGCGTCAGTGATTACAAATGCGCTAAGACTTCGAGGTGCTGCTCTTAAGTAGTTAGTGAAAACTTAATCTTCTATTTAGCAAATAGCCCGTTCACTGAATAAGACAGTGAACGGGCTTTTCTTTGGCGTGGTCGTTTGCCAGTAAAATTTTATGATCGCTTTTGACGTTCAAACCCAATCTTAAACGTAACGGTATCTTGATCCGAAAAAGCCTCTATTTGACCACCATGCGCTTGCACGATAGATTTAGTAATAGCCAGTCCTAAACCTGATCCCTCTTCGGTACGTTGTCGTGATGTATCGGTACGATAAAATCGATCAAACAGACGCGATACTTGTTCGGAGGACAGTGGCTCGGCTTCATTCTGAATAGTGATGACTGTTGACTCTTCCTGCTCACTTAGGTGAATTGAAATATTACTCTGTCCTTTGCCATACCGAATCGCATTTGCAATCAAGTTACTCAATGCGCGGCGTAACATCAATTGATCACCCTGCATTATCGCTGCCCCAGATAGATTGAGTTTCATCCCTTTATCTGCGGCTAATGCATCGTAAAATTCAAATAAGGCAATCACTTCTTGTCGCAGATCTACTTTCTGTAAGTGCGGCAAACTTAATCCGTGATCGGCTTTGGCCAGAAATAGCATATCTGCGATCATGCGAGCCAGCCGCTCATACTCCTCTAAATTAGAAAACAAGACATCTTGATAAGTGGGAATATTACGAGGTTTAGATAAACACACTTGCGTTTGTGTCATCAGCGTATTGATGGGCGTTCTCAACTCATGGGCAAGATCCGAGGAGAAGTCAGAGAGCCGCCCAACCGCATCCTCTAGCCGATCTAACATGGAATTAAACGCTGTAGCTAAAGGTTTGAGTTCTGTCGGCGCATGGTTTGCATCCAGCCTTCCAGTTAAATGCTGTGCAGAGA
>CAYJTU010000137.1:0-10097 GCA_964373105.1 uncultured Moraxellaceae bacterium
GGCTGGCGTTTCAGAGTAAGCAGCTTGATTTTGATAAGCTGCCTCAGACAGTTGCACCGACTGTGTTGAGTGGTGACAAATTGAAGCCTGAGTTTGTTAAACAAGATATTCGCTTGTATCGCCAAGTCGAACCCTCGCTGACCTACACACTTTTGAATTATAACGATCCCATCATTGGCGGCAATCGCTTAGAGAAAATTGCGCTACGGCGTGCAATCATCATGTCGTATAGCGTGGCGGATGAAATCTCGAAAATGCGTATGGGCCAAGCCGTTAAATCGGAAATGATCATTCCACAAGGCGTTCTGGGCTTCGATCCCGAGTATCGGAGTAGTGTGGCCTATGACCCAAAACTTGCCAATAAACTATTGGATCGTTTTGGTTATAAGCGTGGAGTAGATGGTTATCGGACGCTGCCAGATGGTCAGCCATTATTGCTTAAATTTGCGACAGCTGCAGGTACGGATAAGTTAGTCCAGTCGGAGATCTGGAAGCGGGGCTTGGATCGCATCGGGGTTCGATCCAGTTTTGCGGTGAGTAACTTTGCCGATAATCTGAAGGCGGCGACTCAATGTAAACTGATGATGTGGCCCGGAAGCTGGAGTGCAGATTTCCCAGAGGGCGAGAACTTTGTCCAACTTCTGTATGGGCCAAATGCGCGCCAAGGTAATCATGCCTGCTATGCCTCACCTGCATTCGATGCGCTGTATGAAAAAGCCATCGCCCTGCCGACAGGTAGCGCGCGTTTGCCGTTGTACAGCCAAATGAATCGGCAGTTAGAAGCGGATAGTGTGTGGGCGGTAGGGGTATCTCCTGTACGTAACTGGCTGATTCGGCCATGGGTGAAGGGGTTTAAGAAACATCCCATCATCCGTGCGGATTGGCAATATATGGATATTGCAGCGCATTGAGATTGCCTATTGATTTTGAAAAGACCTTGAAACCATCATGAAAAGATTACGGAAACAAAAACGCAACTTTGTACCAGTGTTTTTGGCACAAATGTCGCATTCAGGCTGCATATCGGAGTGTTAAATACGGTATCAGTCGTCACACGATTTGTAGATGCCGGTGATCCGGTTTGAGTATCGCAAGGTTTATTGAGGAGTAGGATTCAGTTGAGTTCAGTTGTGTTTAAAACAGTTGTGGCTAAATCAGTCATATTCGCGGGATTGGTCTGTGGATTAACCATGCACGCCGCCTTTGCAGAGAAACCGACATCTCCTGCTGATCCGACTAAGGTCTTGCGTTATGTTTTTATTGCCGCTGAGACAGGCTATGACCCTGCCGTGGTCAATGATCTGTATTCCTCTCACGTGGTGTATGCCATCAATGAAGGACTCTATAGTTACGATTATCTGGCACGACCTGCAAAACTGACCCCTCGTACTGCCGAAGCGTTACCTGAAGTCACTGATGGCGGGTTGACCTATACGATTCGCCTTAAAAAAGGCATTTATTTTACGCCAGATCCTGCCTTTGGAGGCAAGAAGCGCGAACTCACCATGGCTGATTATGTGTACTCGTTTGAGCGTTTACTTGATCCTAAAGTCCACTCACCCAACGGTTGGATGTTTGATGGCAAGTTCAAAGGCATGGATCAACTGATTGCGGATGCCAAGAAAACGGGTAAGTTTGATTATGATCGTAAAGTCGAAGGCTTAGAAATCATCGACCGATATACCCTGCGTATCCGTCTCACCAAGCCTGATTATAATTTAGGTATGATCTTGGCGCATCAGCCTGCTGGAGCAGTTGCGCGTGAAGTGATTGAAAAATATGGTGATAGCTCCGGCTGGGCTATGGCTCATCCCGTTGGGACGGGGGCCTATCAGTTAGAGAAATGGGTGCCTGGTTCACGCACCACACTGATCGCAAACCCGCAATATCGGGGTTACACGTGGGATTTTAAAGCCAGTTCTGATCCAGAAGATCAAGCCATCGTCGCCCAGATGAAAGGCAAGCGGATGCCGCAGATTGGTCGAATTGAAATCTATGACATGATCGAAGATCAATCGCGCTGGCTGGCTTTTCAAAACGACGAAGTGGATCAATTTCAATTGGAAGGCCCTTTGGTCCCACAAGCATTAGAAAATGGTAAATTAAAACCTGCACTTGCCAAAAAAGGGGTGCAACTGTCGAGAATTGTCGACCCAGAACAGAGTGATTATTATTGGAATATGAAAGACCCTGTGGTTGGTGGACTGAGCAAAGAAAAAATTGCCCTGCGCCGTGCGATCGGCATGGCACATGATGTCAAGCAAGAGATACAGGTGGTCTGGAATGGCGATGCGGTCGAGCTCCAATATCCGATTCCACCCGGGGTTGTCGGTTACGATCCGAATTATAAGAGTAGCGTGCAGTATGATCCTGCAGCCGCGAATTTACTGCTGGATAAATACGGCTATAAAGTGGGCCCTGATGGTTGGCGCACGCTTCCAGATGGCAAACCCCTTGTCATTCATTATTCCGTACGGGCAGGCTCCAATAGCCAAGCTCAAGCGGAGATGTGGAAGAAAACCTATGACAAGATTCACATTCAAATGATTGGGGATGTGAAGCCTTTCCCTGAAATACTAAAAGCTGAAAAACAATGCAAACTGCAAAGTCGCACCAATCCTTGGTTTGCCGACTATCCCGATGGGGATAATTTTATGCAGTTGTTTTATGGTCCGAATACCTATGCGACCAATAATGGCTGCTCCATCATTCCTGAATATGACAAGCTCTATGAGCAAAGTCAGCAAATGCCTGCTGGCCCTGAGCGGGATGTGCTCTATCACAAGATGGCACGCATTCTGGAAGTCTATATGCCTTACCGCATGGGCTATGCCCGTTATCGCAATATACTCTCCCAGCCCCGTGTGATTGGCTACAAGAAACACCCTGTCATTCATGGCGAGTGGGAGTTTATCGATATTGACAAGACTAAATAGGCCCAGTCTGCTCACTGAGCGGACTTTTTTCAATGGATGTCTTTGATATTGAAACGTTATGACCTTTAAACCCGCAGCTTTAAAACTATGAATAGGAAATGTATGAAACCATCATCATTTTTCTTGTCCGATCAAGCGGCGTTACTCATGCCATTGATCGGCCAGACATGTACCACAGATTCGCACCACACACAGCGATCTCAACGCAGCAAGGATTTGCATCACATGAATAAAAAGGAAGTCGCATGACCGTTTATATTTTACGCCGATTGGGGCAAATGATTCCGACCATGCTTGGTGTCATTGTATTGATTTTCTTTTTATTTAATTGGGTCGGTGGAGACCCCGCTTATATTTTGGCAGGCAAAATGCCAAACCCAGAGATGATTGCTAATATTCGCAAACAACTGGGTATCGACCAACCTTACTATGTGCAGTTATGGATTTTTATTAAACAAATTGCCAGCTTTGATTTTGGTGCAAGCTGGAGTACCGGAGAGTCTGTTTCGAACATCATTCTGACCCGTTTAGGCCCTTCTCTCACGATTTTGATTCCACTGACCATCATTCAAACATTGATTGCTGTCGCTTTGTCATTGGCAATTGCATTTGTACGTGGATCATTGACAGATCGTATGGTCATGGTGGCTTGTACTGTTGGCATGTCGATCAGTATTCTGGTTTATATCATTTTGTTTCAATACTGGTTTGCTTATAAGCTGAACTTGTTTCCTGTACAGGGCTGGGGCGATAGCTTCACAGAGAATCTTTTTCATTTTGCGCTGTTGCCGATTTTGATCATGCTGGTAGTGAGTATTGCGCCAAGCTTGCGCCTCTATCGCACCTTTGTCTTGGATGAAATTAATCAGGATTATGTGCGGACTGCACGTGCCAAAGGCTTGGGCGAGAAGCGTATTTTATGGGTGCATGTGTTACGCAACGCTGCGATTCCAATTATTACCGATGTGATGTCTAACTTGCCCGCTTTGTTGATTGGGGCATTTCTCATTGAGCGGTTCTTTGGAATTCCAGGCATAGGTCGTGAGGTGATTCTGGCTGTTGAGCGCAGCGACTTTCCGGTGATTAAGGCGATTACGGTTTATGTTGCTGCGGCGACGATGATTTTTAATTTGTTGACTGATTTGATGTATCAAGCAGTCGATCCACGCGTACAACTGAAGTAAGGGAGAAGAATATGACGCATTCAAATCCCGTTGTCGCGGCTTCGACAAATTTATCAGTACCTGTACCGCCCGTCTCTCGTGGACTCTGGGCACTTGCATGGCGCCGTTTACGTGCGGATCGCGTGGCGATGGTTTCCTTGGCGGTTGTAGTTGCCTACCTTGTGATGCTTCTCCTATCCGTCACTGGCGTGATTGCCAAGAACTGGGATCAAGAGACGGGTGTGAATTACGCACCTCCAACCTTCCTCGGTGCAGATTCACAAGATATTACCGAGTCGAGCGAGTCCAAGACGGCTGCACCTTTGCCAGAAAATCCTGTCGACCCCTTGTCTGGGGTGCTTAAGGTGTTACGAGGAGCAGATGGCGCTGTGGCAACAGCCCCAGAAGTGTTTAATGACTACGGCATCAAAGATCCTCTGCAAGCCGATATGGATGAGATTCGTGCGAAGCTTTCGGCTGAAGGCAAGCAAACGGTCATCGTACGCCAAGAGACTCTGCCCTTTGGTGCAGATAAATGGGGGCATGATATCGTCGATAAAACCATTAAGGGTTCAGAGACATCGATTGTCGTTGGACTGATTGCGGCATTACTGGCAGTTGCTTTAGGGACACTCTTTGGTGCGATTTCTGGTTACTTTGGCGGTCGGGTCGATGCGGCACTGGAGTGGTTTTATAACGTATTCACTTCCATTCCCTATCTGTTGTTGATCCTCGCTGTGGCAGCGGTTTTACAGCAAAAAGGCATTTTGTCGATTGTGCTGATTCTGGCTTTGACCGGTTGGACGGGGACTTACCGTTTGATTCGTGCGGAGTACATGAAGCATAAAACTCGCGAGTATGTCCTGGCGGCAGACGCAATCGGTGCCAGTCACTTGAGCAAGATGTTTAGTCATATTTTTCCCAACGTCAGTCATGTGGCTTTGGTGCAGATGTCGATTTTGGTGGTGAGTTTTATTAAGTCTGAGGTCATTTTAAGTTTTCTTGGTTTTGGTGTGCCAGTTGGCGTGGTGTCTTGGGGCAGTATGCTGAACGAGGCACAGAACGAGTTAATTCTGGGTAAATGGTGGCAATTAGTTGCCGCAAGTGTGGCGATGGCAGTGCTGGTTACGGCATTTTCGTTGTTCACCGATGCGCTGCGTGATGCGCTTGATCCGAAATTGAAATAGTTCACTTAGCCAAAATTGAAGAGTAAATACAATGAATCCAATTGATGATAAACAACCAGAACAAGCCCCATTACTCCGTGTGCGTGATTTACGCGTAAGCTTTCGTGCGGATAAGAAAACCTTTATCGAAACGGTGAAAGGGGTGAGCTTTGATATTCCCTATAACACCACGGTAGCTTTGGTCGGTGAGTCGGGCAGTGGGAAGTCGGTAAGCTCACTTGCCGTCATGGGGTTGTTGCCACCCGATAATGCCAAGATCGCCGAAACCAGCCATTTGGAGTTTGAAGGCAAAGACCTGCTCAAGATGTCGATTGCCCAACGGCGTAAGATGTGTGGCAAAGACATCGCGATGATTTTCCAAGAGCCGATGACGTCTTTGAATCCTGTCTTTACAGTGGGCTTTCAGATCGAGGAAGTGCTGCGTTTGCATATGTGGATGACGGGTAAGCAGGCACGTGCACGTGCGATCGCGCTGCTCGAAGAAGTTGGTATCCCATCGCCGGCAACTAAGATTGATGCTTATCCCAGTCAGATGTCAGGTGGTCAACAGCAGCGGGTGATGATTGCGATGGCAATCGCCTGTGAGCCGAAGCTCTTGATTGCGGACGAGCCAACGACTGCGCTGGATGTGACCATTCAAAAGCAAATCATCGATTTGATTGAGGCGCTACGCGTTAAACATAAAATGTCTGTCTTGTTCATCACCCATGATTTGGCTTTGGTGGGCGAGATCGCGGATCAGGTAATCGTGATGCGCCATGGGGTGATCCGTGAACAGGGCACGGCACGGCAGATTTTAGAGTCGCCGCAAGATGGCTATACCAAAGCGCTGCTGCGTTGCCGTCCGACCTTAGATACCCGTCCTTGGCGCCTGCCAGTCATCAGTGACTTTATCAATGAGGCATGTGAAGAAAATACCGAGCATTTAGCTTTGGCCGAAAAGCAGCGCACGCGGGGCCTCACGGGTGATGAAAACATTATTCTGGATGTACAGAACCTCAGCAAAAGTTTCTATACCCGTGAAGGTTTCTTTGGTCAGAAAGAGTTTAAAGCAGTCAGCGATGTATCCTTTAAACTGGCTCGCGGTAAGACCTTAGGTGTGGTCGGTGAGTCGGGTTCAGGCAAAACCACAGTCGGCTTAACGCTGATGCGCTTGCATCAAGCGACTGGCGGACAGGCACTCTTTGAAGGACGCGATATCATCGG
Source organism: uncultured Moraxellaceae bacterium (assembly GCA_964373105.1). GTDB lineage: Bacteria > Pseudomonadota > Gammaproteobacteria > Pseudomonadales > Moraxellaceae > Aquirhabdus. Next base: position 6,493 of record CAYJTU010000137.1, read on the forward strand.
CATGTCCAACCAAGAGTTCACTGAGTATAAAAGCCGTATTCAAATCATATTCCAAAATCCCTATGCATCGCTCAATCCCCGTTTCACTATCGGGCAGATACTGCTTGAGCCGATGCGGATTCATCACATCGGGCGCAATGATGAAAGGCGTACCGAATTGGCCATGCAATTACTGCAAAAGGTCGGTTTGCCGACCGCGGCATTCTATCGCTATCCGCATGAGTTTTCCGGCGGTCAGCGTCAGCGGATCGCGATTGCACGCTGCTTGACCTTGAAGCCCGAAGTGTTGATTTGTGATGAGTCCGTCTCTGCGCTCGATGTGTCTGTACAGGCGCAGGTATTGAATCTACTGCAGGATCTGCAGGAAGAATTTGGCATGAGCTATATCTTCATTTCGCACGATCTGTCCGTCGTGAAATACATCGCCGATCAGGTCATGGTCATGAATCATGGCAAAGTGGTCGAGCTCGCTAACTCGGATGAGCTCTATCACAACCCACAGCACGCCTATACCAAGCAATTATTGAGTGCAATTCCGAAAGGTTTGCAGCACTAAAACCCGACTTTATTTATTGACAAAGGGGCAAATCAGAATCGCCCCTTTTTTCATTTAAATGTGCAGAAAAGGAGATGTGGGGTGAAACCAGTCGAAACAGAACGATTGCTTTTACGACAGATGACGATTGATGATGCTGGCTTCATCTTAGCGCTCATGAATGAGCCAGGGTGGCTGGAGTTTATTGGCAATACGACGGTGAAAACACTGGATGATGCGAAGAATCATATCTCGAATCGACTCATTTCTCCGGTTGAAGGAATGGGTTTTCGAGTTGTAGAGTTAGAGAGTAGTCACCTCCCTATTGGCATTTGTGGTTTGATCAAGCGGGATTTTTTACCTGATGTCGACATCGGTTATGCTTTTCTCGCAGCATATCAGCAACAAGGCTATGCTTTTGAGGCCGCATCTGCAGTGCTGAATCATGCTCATGAGTCACTTGGATTGAAGCGTATCGTCGCGATCACCGATGTGGATAATCTGAGCTCTGCAAAACTTCTCTGCAAGCTCGGCCTAAAGTTTGAATCCACGGTAATCTATCCCAAAGATGGCAGTGAACTTAATGTCTATGCAATCGACTTCTAACGATGACGGCTATATCTCATAGCAAAGCCCTCCAGTTTAAGGAGGGCTTTGCATGGATTTAATTCAGCGATGGCTTACACCTAAGGTTATGGCGCTTAAGGCAAGGGAGGCGTATTCCACTCACTTCTGATCCACGGTGCATCGCGCATATCGCCATATTCACTGCTGTTCGTACTATAGGCTGGATCGCCGTAGTAGAAATGATCGGGCGTTTGGGTATATGCGGTCACGCCATTCTGACCTTCATTGGAGTAGATGATCCAAGGCGTGGTTTGCCCATTGCCTTGATCTAAGCGACCGCCATTTTGGCTGATAGCGCCGTTATAACGGATTTTCACGCCATCTTCACCACCCGTCTTCATGGCATGTGAGCCGCCATCGACGCCGATCAGCGGATGATTGTTGTCTTTGGGCATATCGCTCCATTTTACGATCTGCTGACCATCGTGTTGGCTGATCAAGACATGAGTAGGAGCACCGTTTTTGAAATAGACAAAGTACTTTTCCCAATCGTGCTCATGGTCGTTAAGCCAGTCGTTATCGGCGTAATACAACCAATATTGATAAACGTCATAGCCGCCAGTAGTGACATGATGGAAATAGACAGCCGGGCGTTGATCATTTGGACCACGATTGGTCAAACCCGTCGATCCTGTGCCAGTCACGTTAGTACCGATTTTAAAGCGAACGAGATTTTCTTTGTTGTGCTCGATATCACTGTCATAGGGGGTAAAGCGGTAAGGCTGTGGAAAGTTTTGCTCACCGGAGTCCCACCAGTCTTTGCCATCAAATTGTAGTGTTGCTAAATAATCAGCAGGGTTGGGAAGTGCCCATGCGGGGCTACTGAGGCTAAGCGCCAGCATTACGCCACCAAACAATTTTTTCATTTACGATCCATGCAAGTTAGGGATGAACTGTGCATGGTAGGGTGGTGTGATGACGGCGATGTGACTGTCGCTTTACGGGTTGATGAAAAAATATTGTTTGGATTTTCGCATCTTATGGCGAGTGTGAACCGTATGTTATTCGAGCTGTCCATGTTGAGCCGTGGCGAAAAAAAGCTGATATCTCGGACAATAGATATCAGCTTGGGAGTGAATGTTCAGCGACTTCAATCCTTGAAGAGATGTGTACAACCTTGCACTTTTATAATATTCATGGCTGCTTGAGTCTGCAGCTTAGTATTTATAATCCAATTGTAGCCAAAATTTCTCGGTATCACGGTTACCTGCATTCTTGGTGATCGGTAATAGGTCTTTGGCTGAATTGTCCGTCGCACTGTAGTACGCATATTTACCGACCAAATTGAAGGCACCTTTTAGGGGGATCGATTTAGGGATGTTTAGCGGCGTGCTCAAAACTAAATTAAATTCATGACCATAATCGCTAGAGTCTTCGGTACTGTTGTACCAGTGGTAAGTCGTTTCAACCTTGATTTTGTTATTGCCGATCAAGGTCGGTACTTTGGCACTGGCACCGATGTAAAGATCGGCTAGACCATAAGCTGGCGTGTTGAGAAAGACATCATCATAGCCATTGAATTTGTGCTTGGTGGCCAATGGAGTTTGAAAAGCGAAGCGCTTCGGTGCTCCTTTACTGGATGAGGTCACATTTGAATCATTCCCCAGTACTTCATAGCCCACAGTAAAGTCTAAATCGGGCAAGGCTTTGAATTGGGGAGCGGCAACCGTTCCTTCAATGAGATAGTAGTCCGCGCTGTAATGGAGCGGATTGGAGCCATAGTCGGTTTGGTAGGCGTATTCAAGCGTATAACGGAACGGTGCTTTATGGCCAGTTAAGCGTAGTCCTATCGTCTTGTTAGAGTTGGTTCCTGCAAGAGCAGTTGGTGCGACAGCGTATTTATCCAAATCCAGAAAATAGCCATAAGCGACGGCATTCAAGAGGGCATCAGGTGCATATTTGAGTTGAATCAAATGACTGTCCGAGTCGTAACGACCCTTTTGAGCATTATTGGCCGTGGGCTTGATATCTTCTGAGCCAAAGAACGTATTTACTTGGTCGATATAGGCGTAATACAGACCGAGTTCTTTGGTCGGTTTGATATTGAGGCTTGCAGCATCAAAGGTTTGCTCGTTTTGACGCCATGCCACACCGCCGATAAAGCGTTGATTATCGAGGTTGATGCGTTGACGTCCAACTGTGACATCCAGTTTTGGGCTATACGCATATTTTAAAAAAAGCTGATTGAGCTCAATGCTTTCGGGGTCGACGACGGAAGCATAGTTGGTTTCACCATTGCGCGTGCTGTTGAATTGATCGTTTAGTTCAGCGGTTCCCTCACCCTCAACAACGCCTGAAAAGCCATTCCAAACACCGGTTTGAAAGCCGGGGCGAATGCGAGCCGTCCATGCACTGGCATTTTTGATCGTATCACTGGGCAGTTGTTTAGCGATGTTGACCCCTTCATAGCGCAAGCGTCCATCCACTGTGAACTTGCCTTTGC
>CAYJTU010000138.1:0-10063 GCA_964373105.1 uncultured Moraxellaceae bacterium
TATTATGAATCTGGGACGATACCGCCCATAACCGCCCATAACCGCCCATAACCGCCCATAACCGCGTATAAGTGCGTATAACCTCCCACTCTGATCAGGGTGTGCGCAAATACTTGAAACAGCAACTGTCAGAAGTCAACACGAGACGGACTGATTGAAGTACTCGTAAAAAGATAGTGGACTGCTTGGGTTGAAAAAAAAGGCATAGTGGAGATGAGATACAGTAGAATACGATGATCCAGTGAAGAGGTGGCACACAGCACAGCTAAAGCTTTCTCTTGATAGTATTCGCAAAAATAGGGACAGCACAGAAAATGACCGCGGAAAAAAAACTCGAAGACGATCTGATCAGAAAGCTGGTCGAGCTGAAATATTCCTATCGTTCGGATATTCGAGATGTCACTACTTTAAATCAAAACTTCCGCGTTAAATTTAATGAGCTGAATCAAGTTACCTTGACGGATGGTGAGTTTGATCGTCTGCTGCAAGACATCATTAGTCCTGATGTATATGCCTGCTCGCAACATTTGCGTAGTCGTCACAGTTTCGAGCGAGAAGATGGTACGCCGCTGTTTTACACCTTAGTGAATACCCAAGATTGGTGCAAAAATACCTACGAGGTGATTAACCAGCTCCGTATCAATACCAGCAATAGCTATCATCGCTATGATGTAATCCTTCTCATCAACGGTGTGCCCGTCGTTCAAATTGAGCTTAAGACTTTAGGATTATCACCGCGTCGTGCGATGCAGCAGATCGTGGATTATAAGAATGATCTAGGGAATGGCTATGGCAACACGCTATTAGCGTTTATGCAGTTGTTTATTGTTAGCAATCAGAAAGAAACCTTATATTTTGCCAATAACTTGCCTCGCCACTTTAGCTTTAACGCAGAAGAGCAATTTTTGCCCATTTATCAATGGGCGGATGAACAAAATATCAAAATTGGCGAGTTGCATGATTTTGCAGATAATTTTTTGACCAAGTGTACCTTGGGGCAAATGATTAGCCGCTATATGGTGCTGGTTGCTACTGAGCAAAAGCTCATGATCATGCGTCCTTACCAAATTTATGCGGTACGCGCCATTGTAGAGTGCATTCATCAAAATCGCGGTAATGGCTATATTTGGCATACAACGGGGAGTGGTAAAACGCTGACCTCATTTAAGGCATCGACACTGCTTAAAGACAATCCCGACATCGATAAATGCTTGTTTGTCGTAGATCGTAAAGACCTTGATCGCCAAACGCGTGAAGAATTCAATAAGTTTCAAGCCAATTGCGTGGAAGAAAACACCAATACCGCAACTCTAGTGCGTCGTTTGCTGTCCACTGACTACGCAGATAAAGTGATTGTAACCACCATTCAGAAACTCGGATTAGCACTGAGTGAAGGCATTAAACGCTTTGGCAAAGAACGAAGTTACAAAGAGCAGCTTGCTCCACTGCGGGATAAACGTCTGGCGATTATTTTTGATGAATGTCACCGGTCACAGTTTGGTGATAATCATCAAGCTATCAAAGACTTTTTTCCTAAAGCCCAATTATTTGGTTTTACTGGCACTCCCATCTTTGAAGAAAATGCCAGTATCCAACAAATTGAAGGGCAAGAAGCCAGTCGGGTGACTACTGAAGATATTTTTCAGAAGCAACTGCATGCCTATACCATTACCCACGCGATTGAAGACCGTAATGTGTTGGGTTTCCATATTGATTTTTATAAACCGACTGCAATCGATCCAAAGCAAAAGGTACAGGCACGAGTTGGTGATCCTGCAACACAGGCCAAGATTGTTGAGGCAATTTTAAGTAAACACCATGCAGCCACTAATCAGCGTAAATTTAATGCTGTGTTTGCCACGGCCTCAATCAATGATGCGATTGCTTACTACAATCTGTTTAAGGCGATGCAAGCGGCACGGTTAGCAACCGATCATGAGTATCCTGAACTAAATATCGCTTGTGTATTTTCGCCGCCAGCCGAAGGCAATCCTGATATCAAGCAGATAGCTGATGATCTACCGCAAGAGCAGCTCGACAACCAAGAGCAGCCTGAGCAAAAGAAAGCCGCGCTGCAAACCATCATGAATGACTATAACGCGCGTTTTGGTTCGAATCACAGCATCGGTCAGTTTGATCTGTATTATCAGGATGTGCAAAAACGCATTAAAGATCAAAAATATCCTAATAGCGATGTGCCACAGGCGCAAAAAATCGACATCACCATTGTGGTCGATATGCTGCTTACGGGCTTTGATTCAAAATATCTCAATACCTTGTATGTAGATAAAAATTTGAAATATCACGGCTTGATTCAGGCGTTCTCGCGCACCAATCGCGTGCTCAATGACTCTAAGCCGTCGGGTAATGTGGTGGATTTTCGCGGACTAGAGGATGCCGTCGATAAGGCGGTTGAGAGATTTTCTAATCTGAGCAAGGGCGAGAATGCCAAAGAAATCTGGTTAGTCGAATCAGCTGCGCAAGTGATTAACAAGTTGGTTAAAGCGAAAAAGAACCTTGATCGATTTATGCAGTCGAAAGGGTTAGAACCGCTGCCTGAACAAGTCGTGAATTTGCAGGGTGATACTGCCCGTGCGGAGTTTGTTAGTTACTTTAAAGAAGTACAACGCTTGCAGACCCAACTTGATCAGTATACCGATCTCTCAGACCCTCAGCGTGAGACGATAGCCGAGATTATACCTCCTGACCAGTTGCGTAGCTTTAAGGGAGTGTATCTGGAAACTGCCAAACGTTTAAAAGCCAAGCAAGACCAATCCAATGCACCTGACAGCGCGGTACAAGAGCTTGATTTTGAATTTGTATTGTTCAATTCGGCATTGATAGATTACGACTACATCATGCGTCTGATCGCAGAGTACAGCAATGCCTCTCCAGAAAAGCAGAAGATGAATCATGAGCAATTGATTGATTTGATAGCATCTGATGCTAAGTTTATCGATGAACGTGAAATTATTACTGAGTATATCAATAGCTTGAAGTTGGGAACTGGTTTGAGCGAGGCAAGTATTCGTGCAGGGTTTGAGCGGTTTAAGGCCCAGAAGTTTGACCGTGAGCTAGATGGTATTGCAGATAAATATGGCTTGGATGTGGTGGCATTGACAGCCTTTGTCGAGGAGACGTTAGCACGGATGATTCTGGATAGTGATCGGTTGAGCGGCTTGATGGAGCCTTTAGATCTAGGCTGGAAGGCACGGGCAAAGCAGGAGCAGGCCTTGATCAAGGATTTGACCGAGCCGATGCACAGACGGGCGAATGGGCGTGAAATTTCGGGGTGGGCGGCATATGTCTGAGAAGATGATCCGCAATAGCACGGCAGAATTTTTAATCTTTACTGCACAAGCTGGCGAGCAAAGTATCGAGGCTCGCTATGAAGGTGAGACCGTTTGGCTGACCCAAAAGCTTATGGCAGAGTTATTTGCGGTCGATGTGCGTACTATTAGCGAGCATTTGCAAAACATTTTTCAGTCTGGCGAGCTCGTTGACGAGACAGTTATCCGGAAATTCCGGAATACTGCCAGCGATGGCAAAAGCTACCTCACGCAGTTCTACAATCTTGATGCCATTATTTCCGTGGGCTATCGGGTCAACTCGGTACGGGCGACCCAGTTCCGCCAATGGGCGACGCAGGTACTACGCGAGTTTGCTATCAAGGGTTATGTGCTTGACCATGAGCGCATGGAAAACGGTAGTTTTTTGGGCGAAGATTATTTTGAGCGATTACTCGAAGAAATCCGTGAAATACGCCTATCAGAGCGGCGTTTTTATCAAAAAATAACCGATATTTACGCGACTAGCATCGACTACAACCGCAACGCTCCGACGACTCAAGATTTTTTTGCTAAGGTGCAAAACAAGCTGCACTATGCGACGCATGGGCATACAGCCGCGGAGCTGGTGTATACCCGTGCGGATCATACCAAGCCGAATATGGGGCTGATGACTTGGGCAAAAGCGCCTGATGGCAAAATTCTAAAAACTGATGTAGTAAATGCTAAAAATTACTTAAAGCAAGATGAGCTGGGCACATTGGGGCGTATGGTCAATGCTTATTTAGAGCTGGCAGAAGATCGGGCGATACGCAAAATCCCGATGACCATGGAAGACTGGGCAAAACGCCTTGACGCGTTTTTGCAGTTTGATGAGCGTGAGATTTTGCAAGATAGTGGCAAAGTCAGTGCAGATGTAGCAAAGCGGCATGCGCACAGTGAATTTGAGCAATACCGTGTGGTTCAAGATCGCTTATTTAAAAATGATTTTGATAAAGTAGTAAAGCAATTAGGCAAGGTCAAGGCCAATAAGCGAGATTTAAAATGAATGTTCCGAAATTACGATTTCCTGAGTTTCGGGGGGGGGGCATTTGGGAGACCAAACCTTTAAAAAGCGTTATACAAGAGTATCGCAAAAACTCAACGACCCAAGACGAGTATGAGGTTTTAACATCGTCTCGGGGTGGGCTTGTAAGACAGAAAGATTATTACGATAACACGAGTATTACTGATCGCGAAAATATTGGATTTAATATTATCCCGCCTAACTATCTCACGTACAGAAGTCGGAGTGATGACAATCTATTTTTCTTTAATGAAAATAAATTGGGTATTACGGGAATTATTAGTACGTATTATCCCGTTTTCTATTTGCTTAACGGGAATAACAATTTTTTTGTCTATATGCTTCATTTTTATGCTAAAGATATTGGGAAATATAGTGTTGGAACCTCTCAAACTGTGCTTTCACTAAATGTGTTAAAGCGCATAGAGTTAGTCTTCCCAAGCGAGTTAGAACAACAAAAAATAGCTACCTGTCTTTCCTCTCTCGATGATCTAATTGGCGCAGAAAATCGCAAACTTGAAGCATTAAAAAAACATAAGCAAGGTCTGATGCAGCAGCTTCTCCCAGCCGAGGATAAATGTTTGCCATTGTTACGGTTTGCTGAATTTGAGGATGCGGGGGATTGGGCTGAGAGGAAACTTAACGAACTGGCAAGTAGAATCAACCAAAAGAATAAAAATTGTAAAGTAACCCGAGTTCTAACCAATTCCGCATTAGATGGAATCGTAGATCAACGTGATTATTTTGATAAAGATATTGCCAATCAAAACAATCTTGAAGGGTACTATATTGTTGATAAAGGTGATTATGTCTACAATCCGAGAGTGTCAAATGTTGCACCAGTTGGCCCCATTTCTAAAAACAAGATTGGAATAGGTGTAATGTCCCCTCTCTACACCGTCTTTAGATTTAATAATACAAATAATGTCTTTTATGAGCATGTTTTTAAAGCAAAATATTGGCATAACTACTTAAAATCTATATCTAATAGTGGAGCAAGACATGATCGGATGAGCCTTACAACAGAAGCATTCATGGCTATGCCATTGCCCGCTCCATCTATCTCAGAACAAGAAAAAATAGCTGCCTGTCTCTCATCCCTCGATGAATTCATTACCGCACAAGCCGCTTATATAGCCACGCTCAAGATACTGAAAAAGGGTTTAATGCAGCAGTTGTTTCCTTCAATGGGTGAGACTGTCGCATGAGTAATGCCCCAAGACCTAAAACGTACAAAGGTATACGAGGTCTGATCAATCGATTTCGTGACGACCTCGACAATCAAGACAATGACTTTATTTTACTTTATGCCTATAACGGTACAGGCAAGACCCGTCTGTCGATGGCATTTAAAGATCATGGCAAGCGCGGCGGTGGGCGCGATACACTGTACTTTAATGCCTTTACTGAAGATCTGTTTCACTGGGACAACGATCTGACTAACGACAGTCAACGATTGCTTAAGCTGAATCCCGAGTCGCAATTTTTTGCAGGGTTTAAAGAACTTGCATTAGAAGAAAAAATATTTTCTCATTTAGAGAAATATGCTGATTTCGATTTTCGTATCGACTACGACAATTTGACGGTGAACTTCTCTCGTGATGTAACGATTAAAGAACGTGGCGTGGATAGAGTCGTTACGCAAGATCATATCAAAGTTTCTCGGGGTGAAGAAAACCTGTTTATTTGGTGTACTTTCCTTACAATCTTCGAACTCGCGATTGAAGGTCAAGAGGCCTATGACTGGGTCAAATATATCTATATCGACGATCCGATTTCATCACTAGATGACAATAACGCTCTTGCTGTAGCGACCGACCTGTCGAAAATGCTCTACAAGGGTAAAGATAAACTAAAGGTGATGATCTCCACGCATCATGGCTTGTTTTTTAACATCATGTGCAACGAGTTAAAAAAGCACACTGGGAAAAAAAGCTATTTTCTATATCGTAATAGACAAACGGATCATTACCAGTTGCAGTCAACGGGTGACACCCCTTTTTTCTATCATGTAGCTATGCTTAAAGAACTTAAAGAAGCCGCAGATGCAGACCCGCCTAGGGTTTATACATATCATTTCAATGTTTTACGTAGCATTATGGAGCAAACAGCAGCGTATTTTGGGGCCGCAGATATTTCGTTCTGTCTTCCACATGATGAAAATGAAGCGTTACGTGCTCGTGCTTTAAATATATTTAGTCATCGTAACTACTCTGTGCATGCACCCAGATTGATGCAAGTAGATAATCAAATTTTATTTAGTCAAATTCTAAGTGCTTTCTTGCAAAAATTTCCATTCCAACTACCTGAACTTGAGCCTGTTGCTGCATCCGTTGCGGCAGCTATACCATCCCCATCTTTAGCACCACAGGATACTCCACAATGACTGAACATGACCAAAAGCAACTGGGCTTGACCCTATGGAGCATTGCGGACGACCTGCGTGGGGCGATGAATGCTGATGATTTTCGTGACTATATGCTGTCATTTCTGTTTCTGCGTTACCTGTCGGATAATTACGAAACGGCTGCGAAGAAAGAACTTGGGTCGGATTATCACGAGCCAAAAAAAGAAGATGACCTATCGCCACTGAATATTTGGTACAAAAGCAATCCTGATGATATCAACGACTTTGAATCACAGATGCGCCGTAAATTACACTATGTGATTAAACCTGATTTCTTGTGGAACAGTATCTCTGAGCTGGCACGTACCCAGAATGGACATTTACTTCAAACCCTGCATGAAGGTTTCAAATATATCGAGAATGAATCGTTTAATAGTAGCTTTGGAGGCTTGTTCTCTGAAATTAATCTGAACTCTGAAAAACTCGGTAAAGATCATACTGCACGCAATGCCAAGCTGTGTACCATCATCACCAAAATCGCTGATGGTCTGGCTTCTTTCTCAACCAGTAGCGACGTTCTTGGTGATGCCTACGAGTATTTGATTGCGCAATTTGCATCTGGTTCTGGCAAAAAAGCAGGGGAGTTTTATACGCCTCAGCGAATATCGGACATCTTGTCACGTATCGTCACCTTAGACAGTCAAGACCCGTCAATGGGTAAGAAAAAACGCCTTGAAAAGGTATTCGACTTTGCCTGTGGGTCAGGATCACTTTTGCTCAATGTGCGTCATCAAATGGGCACACATGGCATTGGTAAAATCTACGGCCAAGAAAAGAATATCACCACCTACAACTTGGCGCGTATGAATATGCTGCTGCATGGCGTGAAAGATACCGAGTTTGAGATTTTCCACGGCGATACATTAACCAACGACTGGGACATCCTGAATGAGCCTAACCCAGCCAAAAAGATTAAGTTTGATGCCATTGTTGCCAACCCACCGTTTAGTTTGAGATGGGAACCAACAGAAGCGCTTGGTGAAGATTTTCGATTTAAGAATCATGGCCTAGCACCAAAATCTGCCGCCGACTTAGCTTTCTTGCTGCATGGCTTTCATTTCCTCTCGCCAGAAGGTGTGATGGCGATTATTCTGCCGCATGGCGTGTTGTTCCGCGGTGGCGCAGAAGAGCGTATTCGCCGTAAACTACTGGAAGATGGCCATGTTGATACTGTGATTGGTCTACCTGCCAACCTGTTTTTCTCTACAGGGATCCCAGTCTGTATTCTGGTGTTGAAGTCCTGCAAGAAATACGATGATGTCCTATTTATCAACGCTGCTGAGCATTTCGAGAAAGGCAAACGACAAAATCAGCTTCTTCCTGCGCATATCGACAAAATCGTCGATACATATCAGTACCGCAAAGAAGAAGAACGCTATGCCCGTCGCGTGAGTATGGATGAAATCAGGACCAATGACTTCAATCTGAATATCTCTCGTTATATCAGTACCTCATTAGCAGATGAAGTCATTGATTTAGATCAAGTCCACGCCACATTGACCGATTTAGCGGCACAAGTGAATAGTGCTAAAGCCGCGCATAATGCATTTTTACGTGAGTTGGGTTTGCCTGAGCTGCCTTGAGTGGTTTAGCTGATGATTCTTTAAGATCGGTTTGTGCAACACATTAGCTGCTTTCTGCTTTAAAAGAGGCTGGTATGTTGCTTTTATCGTAAAAAAGTAACCATGAATTTCTATGAGCAATCTCTTTCTTGCACAAATTAAAGCACGGCGTTTGCAGCTTGGACTCAAGCAGCAAGATATGTATCTTCGTGTCGGCATATCGCGTCAGCAGTATCAGCGACTTGAAAGTCATGGCAATCTGCGACTAGACACCTTGGAACTGGTCGCAAAAGGTCTAAGCAGTGAGTTGATGCTCATCCCCAAGGAGAGGTGAGAAGCGGTTATGCGTCTGATGTCTGGAACTAATGACAAGGGATCACCTGAAACAGACGATAAAACGCTTGTAGATGATCCTTGGCGAGGTTTGCTGGATGACTAGTAGTGATGAGCTGAAGATTTACCAATGTGAGAGTTAATCAAGCTGTATCACAGTCAAATAACCGCCCAGTCCTGCACCTGTGTCAATAAAATGTACATTTCCAAACATAGCAGGTGCATCAATTGCATTATGACCAACGATGACTTGATGAACGTCGCTAATATGCGTTTGCCAGTTGTTTAAGATTCTGTCTCGACTCCATTGGCTAAATCCCTTCAATTTGCTTAATTCATTGCCAAAAGCTAAGGGCAAACGTGCAATGAATTGCTTCCATGAATCGACTGGACAGTCGGCGTGAACGAAGCCAACCAGCCCATTTTTGGTTTGCACATCCAAAGCAACAGGCAATCTTTCAAACGCATCCGCATAAATACTCAGCTCATCATCCGATAGAGAGACAGCCCATTCGCCGCCAACGTCAACCATGTGTTCTGAGCTCATATTCTTTTGGTAAAAATGTAGGAACATTTCTTCGTGGTTGCCTCGGATGGCATGAAACCAAGGTTTAGCCAGCCATTCTAAACAGCGTTCCGATTCATAGCCGCGATCCACTAGATCACCCACGCTAAACAGTCGGTCAGTCAGCTCGTTAAAATTGACCGCATCTAGTGCGCTCTGCAACTCACTATAGCAACCATGAATATCACCAACGGCAAAGTCTCGACCGAGGGTATTTAGGTCAAAATGTTTTACGCGACCAGCAGAAGTAATTTGGCTCATTTGATTTCCTGTTTTTATATTTGCAGTATAAGTAATAAGCGTAAATTGGATTACATGGTAAAGTGATAATGACAAAAATAGTGAGGGATTTTTATGAATAACCCGAGCGATAAATCAGGAAGCTGCGGCGAAGAAGAAGCCGAAACTCAAAAACTATATGATATTTTTGATGAAGTCCTAGAAGCGTCTCAAGACCCTGATGATCACCCAGCATTTGAGCAATTGCGCAAACATCTAAACGATAACTCAGAATAGGGTAGGTAGTTTTAATTCAGCTCATTTGGACGGAAATTTGACCTGTTCAACTACAGCCCTAAGATTAATCCAAAATAATTCAGCACCTAAAAATAAAGGATGATGGAAAGTGAAGCAAATATTTGAATGGATGAATGCTAATCGTCCATTATGGTTTTTTGGGGCGATAGGGGCTGTTCTAGGCATGCGTCTTGGATTTTACATAGTTATCGGCCCAAATCACGTTTACACCCTACACGACCTGTTATGGGGCTACCATTCCAGCAATTAACCAAGTTATCTCTCGCAGATCAATCAAAAACGCCCCCATAGTTCGCGCCTACTTTC
>CAYJTU010000139.1:0-8905 GCA_964373105.1 uncultured Moraxellaceae bacterium
TCTCTGAGTTTTAAAGCCTTCAATTCGTAGAGTGTCGGTAAGCGCCAGTCTTCTGTGCCAGCGTATTTCACTTTTTTGACTTCTTGTTTTACATCTTTCCAACTGAGTTTTACCGGTTCGCCAGTACATACGTTCTCCGCCCACTGCTGGCCTAGAGCGCAACGTGTCCAAATAAGCTGTGTGTTGGGATCTTTCCACATGCCCTGTGATGCTAAGGTTGGCTCAGTGCTTTCAGGGACAGCAGCTGGGGCAGGGCAGTTCGCAGGCAATTGCGCATCATCCGCAATAGCCGATGAATTTAAAGCGCTTAGTGATGCAACGATGAAGAACGCGTTTAATAATTTATTATGCATATGACACCCCATGCCGTTTTTGCTGCTAAATTAAGAAAACAAAGTGAATGTTAAAAACTGTCAATATATTGCTCTAATTCAAAGGGTCTGGCAATACGCAATGTGATGCAATGCACGTTTTAAGCGACAAATAAAAAGCAAAGATATCTATTATAGATTTCTTTGCTTAAAGGGGTGGACCTTAGATGAGGGGGGGGCTTTTGGTCTTAACGACGGGTCGCTAAAAAACGACTGATCCGATTCATTGCTTCCTTAAGCTCGCTTTCTGCAGGCAAAAACACGACCCGGAAGTGATCCGGTGTGGGCCAATTAAAACCAGTCCCTTGAACTAAAAGCACTTTCTCGGCTTTTAATAAATCTAGCATGAACGCTGTATCATCTTCAATCGGATAGACTTTTGGATCTAAACGCGGAAAGCAATAAAGCGCGCCTTCAGGTTTAACACAAGAAACACCCGGGATTTCATTGAGCATTTGCCATGCAATATTGCGTTGTTCATAGAAACGTCCGCCTGGGCGAATCAGATCATTGATACTCTGATACCCACCAAGCGCTGTTTGAATGGCGTATTGTGCTTGTACATTGGCACATAAGCGCATGGAGGCGAGCATATCTAAACCTTCGATATAATCACCGGCTTTTGATTTATTTCCAGAAATCAGCATCCAGCCTGAACGGAATCCAGCAACGCGATGTGATTTGGACAGTCCATTAAAAGTGACGCAGAGCAAATCGGGTGCAAGAGTTGCGACAGAGACTTGCTCTATTCCGTCATAGATAATTTTGTCATAGATTTCATCAGCAAAGAGAATTAAGTCATGCTTACGCGCCAGATCGACGATTTGTTGCAAAATATGGCGTGGATAGACGGAACCCGTGGGATTGTTGGGATTGATGATGACGATACCGCGGGTATGCGCGGTAATCTTGGCTTCCATATCTGCGATATCGGGATACCAGTGATTTTCTTCATCACATTTGTAATGTACGGCCTGACCACCAGCCAGATTTACTGATGCTGTCCATAAAGGATAGTCAGGCATCGGGATCAGCATTTCATCACCGCTATTCAGTAGTGCTTGCATCGACATGACGATCAATTCAGAAACGCCATTGCCAATATAAACGTCGTTGACATTGACGGCTTCAGTCATGCCTTTTTGTTGATAGTACTGTAGGACCGCTTTACGGGCAGAGAATATACCTTTGGAGTCGCTATAACCGACTGCGTTGGGCAGATTAAATGCGATGTCCGATAGAATTTCTTGTGGTGCTTCAAAGCCAAAGGGTGCAGGATTGCCGATATTGAGTTTAATAATTTTATGACCCTGTTCTTCCATCGCATTCGCAGCTTTAAGTAGCGGTCCTCGAATGTCATAGCAAACTTTATCTAATTTTGAGGACTTATTAATGGTACGGGACATGGTCGGACTCTTTGTATGAGAGGAAGAAGGTGCTACGGTTGTTGGATTTGAACCCACTACCGATGGGGTATTTGATTTCTTTTGTGCGGTCAGTTCTGCGAGTTTCATTTGAACTTCTCGATGAAACTGCTGCTTAAGGGCTTGGGTTTCAAAATCATCATCGATTGCGACAGTGATATTTTGCAAAAGAAGGGTAGACAGTTCGAGACTGTCTGTCTTTATTGTACCTAGGTTTTTAGATTTTGTTCTACGTTTTTCAGAGTCATAACCTGCATAAACAAGAACTTGTATGTGATTTTTTTTATTAACAAAATACATGAAAGCCTCAGGTAAATAGAAAATAGCGTTATGATGTATGTAAGATAGCATGATAGATAGATGCTATCAATCTTAAATGTTGGTAGTTCGGTGCTAAAGATACAAAATAGAACACAAATTTAGCTTCTATTTATCTATCTACCTCTTTTATTGGTTGACTATCTATCTTATTCTTGCGGCGCATATTACTTTTGGCTAGAAAATTAACGTCAATTAACCGATTTAACACACGTTTCAATGAAATTTATGGCAAAGTTGGCGCAGCAGGTTTTGTTGTTAAAAACAGATTTAATTTTGAATAGGATGTCGTTATGTCGATCCAAAAAACTGAGCAAGAGTGGAAGCAGGAGCTCTCGCCTGAAGACTTCCATATTTTACGTGAGAAGGGCACCGAGCCCGCATTCACGGGTATATATTGGGATAACCATGCATCGGGAATTTACCGCTGTAAAGCGTGTAATGTGGAGCTGTTTGAGTCCACCAGTAAATATGACTCTGGCTGTGGTTGGCCGAGCTTTACACGTCCCTTTGACGATCAAGTGATCGATGAACATGAAGATTTAAGCTTTGGCCGTGTGCGTACCGAAGTCACATGCCATAATTGTGGTGGACATTTGGGACATGTATTTCCTGATGGACCACAAGATCAAGGTGGGCTGCGTTATTGCATTAATTCGGCATCCATCAAACTGGATGAAAAAGAGTCGTAAAAAGTAGTTGCGATAAAGTAAAGTAGTGCTATTTCATTGAATGAAGTGAACAAGGACATTAAAAATGACAACCGTATATGATTTTAGTGCAGAAAAACTTGAGGGTGGCGAGCAGAGTCTTGCCGATTATCAGGGCAAGGTTTTGTTGATTGTAAACACAGCCAGCAAATGTGGCTTTACACCGCAATTTGAAGGTTTAGAGCACGTATTCAAAGAGTACCAAGATCGCGGTTTAGTTGTTCTTGGTTTTCCATGTAATCAGTTCGCCTCTCAGGATCCGGGCTCAAATACGGAGATTGGAGAGTTTTGCCAGCGCAATTACGGCGTGAGCTTTCCGATGTTCGCCAAGGTAGATGTCAATGGTGATGACGCGCATCCTCTATATAAATACCTGACGAAAGAAGCCAAAGGGATCTTGGGTACGGAAGCGGTGAAGTGGAATTTTACCAAGTTCCTGGTCGGTAAAGATGGCAATGTGATTGATCGCTATGCCTCAACCACCAAGCCTGAATCAATGGTCGGCGATATCGAAAAAGCTTTAAAAGCATAATATATTTAGTATTATCTTTCGTCATGTCAAAAATACCTGTGCATATCACAGGTATTTTTATATCAATCTGTTTCGTGCAAACATTGCAGCAAATCTTCGCATCGACATGAACCAAAGCCTTAAATCTGCTATCCTTGCGGCTTCGTTTTTAATGACGTTTGCTTTTAGAGCAAGGCTTTTCAATTTGAAGAGCGGGTCAGTTTTATTTCCGATTCATATAGATCAATACGAGACGCACCATGACGCAGCAAGGGCAATTTCCAGCTAATTCCGAAAAATCAGTCACCATCGAACCTCAAGTTTCAGAAAATGAACTGATTGCCCAGCGTCATGCCAAGTTAAAAACCATACAAGAAAAAGCGGCACTTTCGGGTGGCAATGCATTCCCCAATACCTTCCGTCGTAATCACTATGCGCAAGATCTACATGAGACGTATGCTGATGTGAGCCAAGAGCAATTTGTTGAACAAGAAAAGACAGTTGTTCAACTTGCAGGCCGCGTCATGCTGAAGCGGGTAATGGGCAAAGCGAGCTTCCTCACCATTCAAGACATGACAGGTCGTATTCAGCTTTATGTGTCTAAAAATGATATCGAAGAATCCATCTATGATGATTTTAAAACTTGGGATCTTGGTGATATCGTTGGTGTAGAAGGCTATGTATTCCGCACCAAAATGGGCGAACTATCCGTGCATGCAACGCGCATTGAACTGTTGACCAAATCCTTGCGTCCATTACCTGATAAGTTTCATGGCTTGAGTGATACCGAAGCGAAATATCGTGCCCGTCATCTAGACCTGATCACCAATGATGAAACACGTAAGACGTTTCTGATTCGTGCGCAAGTCATTGCAGGCATTCGTCAGTTTTTGCTGAACGAGCGCTTCATGGAAGTGGAAACACCGATGATGCATATCATTCCAGGTGGTGCGGCAGCACGTCCTTTTGCAACGCATCATAATGCGCTCGATATGGAACTTTATTTACGGATTGCACCAGAACTTTATCTCAAGCGTTTGGTGGTGGGTGGTTTTGAGCGTGTCTTTGAAATTAACCGTAACTTCCGTAATGAAGGGGTTTCAACGCGTCATAATCCTGAGTTCACCATGATTGAGTTTTACCAAGCTTATGCAGACTATAAAGACTTGATGAAACTGACCGAAGATATGCTTGAGCATCTGGCGTTGCAGATTTTGGGCACGACAGATGTGCCTTATCAAGGTGAGGTCTTTAGCTTTAAAGGTGAATATAAAAAGATTTCGATGGCCAATGCGATTTTGGAGCATAATCCTGAAATCAGTGCAGAACAGGTCCATGACCGCGAATTTTTGGCGAACTTTGTGCAAACCGTGCTGAAAGAAAAAGTCAAAGATGGCTTTGGTTTAGGTAAGCTGCAAACGATTGTTTTCGAAGAAACCGTCGAGACAAAATTGCGTCAACCAACTTTCATTACTGAGTATCCTGCGGAAACCTCACCACTTGCGCGTCGTAATGATCATAATCCGCATATTACCGATCGCTTTGAATTCTTTATTGGTGGTCGTGAACTGGCCAATGGTTTTAGCGAGTTGAATGACCCGATTGATCAGGCTGAGCGCTTCCGTCAGCAAGTTGCTGAAAAAGATGCAGGAGATGATGAAGCCATGCATTACGATGCAGACTTCGTTGAGGCACTGGAGTATGGCTTACCGCCAACGGCAGGACAGGGTATCGGTATTGATCGTTTAGTGATGCTGTTTGCCGATGCTGCAAGTATTCGTGATGTGATTTTATTTCCTCATATGAGACGTAAAGAAGGCTAAATTTCGATGACGCTTGCGGTATTGTCTGACCTGAACAAAATCACTGAAGCTCTGATTCAAATCCCCGCTGGCGAGCGTCGCTGGTTGGGCAATTTGACGGGTGCTTTGCCGTCTCTGGTTCTGGCTGAACTTGTGCAGCGGACCCCGAATCTCGTCGTGATGGTTGCAAAAGACAGTGCTCAGGTCAGTTTGATTGATGAAGAACTGCGTTTTTTTGGTGTGATACCGCACGTGTTTCCTGATTGGGAGACACTGCCTTATGATCGTCTATCGGTACACCAAAGCATCATCTCAGAACGTCTATCTTTGCTGTCAAATATGCCGCAGCACGGTGTCATTTTGGTTGCCGCCACTACCATTGCTCAGCGTATCGCTCCACCGAAATGGTTGCTTGGTCAGCATTTTGATATTCGAAAAGGTCAGAAGCTCAATTTTGAAAGCCAACGTCAGCGTTTAAGCCGTGCGGGTTATCGTGCTGTAGAGACTGTTTTTGAACCGGGTGAGTACGCACTACGCGGTAGTCTCATGGATATTTTTCCGATGGGACAGGCACAGCCGATTCGAATTGAGTTGTTTGATGATGAGGTCGAGTCTCTGCGATTATTTGACGCCGAAACCCAGCGGACAACCACACATATAGAAAATTTTAGATTATTACCCGCTCAAGAGTTCCCCCTCATTGATGGTCGAGGCATGTTCCGCGAGCGTTTCGGGGATCTGTTCCCCGATGCCAGTCCAAAGCGTATTCCATTTTATCAAGATGTGCTCAATGGCGTATCTGCCCAAGGTCTGGAGTACTATCAACCTCTATTCTTTGCTCGAGATGAGTTTATAGAGGGTGGGACGCTCTTTGACTATCTCCCAGAATCCTCTTTAATAGTTTCTGATCATGATGTGGATCAAGTCCTTGATCATTTTTGGGTCGATATTAACCAACGTTACGAGGATCGTCGTCATAACATCGAACTGCCGATCCTGCCACCAAATGAGTTGTTTCTCACTGTAAATGAGTTGTTTGGCAGACTCAAAGCATTTGGTCGCCTTGTGTTATCGGAGCCGGCATTGAGTCCACGCCAAGGCACTCATAATGTCGAAGCGCATGTGCCGCCGCTCTTGCCCATTGATCATAAAAGCCAGTATCCACTGCAAGCTTTGTCCAGTTTTGTGGGGACGTTCAAAGGGCGTGTCCTGATCATTGCGGAAAGTGCGGGTCGTCGTGAAACACTTAAAGAGCTCATTTCACCAGCACTGGGCAAGATGCCTGTAGTTGAAAGCTTAGCGGCGTTTTTAGCGGGCGATATGCCGCTCGCACTCGGCACCGCAGCACTAGAGCGCGGTTTGTTGCTGGATAACCAACTTGCGGTGATTGTCGAGAATCAACTATTCGGTCAGCGTGTCATTCAGCGACGTCGCCGGAAGGTCTCTGAAGTTTCCGAAGAGTTTTTGGTCAAAAGTTTATCTGAGCTTTCCATTGGCGGACCTGTCGTTCATATCGACCATGGGGTGGGGCGCTATGGTGGTTTGGTTACGCTGGAAATTGACAATCAAACCCATGAATTCGTGCAGCTTGATTACGCAGATAATGCCAAAGTTTATGTGCCTGTTGCGAATTTACAGTTGATCAGTCGCTACAGCGGCGGGGATCCTGATCATGCCCCTCTGCATAAGCTCGGTACGGATACTTGGAATAAAGCCAAGCGTAAGGCGTTAGAGAAAATCCATGATGTCGCGGCTGAGTTACTCAATATTCAAGCTCGAAGACAGGCCCGAGAAGGTCATGCTTTTGTTGTCGATGAGCATGCATATGATATCTTCTGTAGCCAATTCTCTTTTGAAGAAACACCCGATCAAGCCAATGCGATTACGGCAACGCTGCATGATATGGCGCTTTCTAAACCCATGGATCGCTTGGTTTGCGGCGATGTTGGCTTTGGTAAAACTGAAGTGGCAATGCGCGCTGCATTTGTCGCGGTACATGGTGGCAAGCAAGTGGCTGTGTTGGTTCCGACGACTTTGCTTGCACAGCAGCATTATGAGAACTTCTTAGATCGTTTTGTTGATTGGCCAGTTCGTGTCGAGGTGTTATCTCGTTTCGGTAGTAAAAAAGATCATAATAAAATCCTTGCGGATTTAGCGGCAGGTCAGGTTGATATCATCATTGGGACACATAAACTGATCCAAGAAGGTGTGAATTTTCACGACTTGGGACTGATGATCGTCGATGAAGAACACCGTTTTGGTGTGCGTGATAAAGAAAAAATTAAAGCCATCCGCGCTGACGTAGATATGCTGACGCTCACAGCAACGCCGATTCCAAGAACGTTAAATATGGCGTTCTCGGGTATACGTGATTTGTCGATTATTGCCACACCACCTGCGCGCCGCCTGGCTGTTAAAACATTCGTCCTTGAGAAGACCAGTGCAGCACTGAAAGAAGCGATCCTGCGTGAGCTGCTGCGCGGCGGGCAGGTTTATTTCTTGCATAATGATGTAGATAGCATTGAACGCGCGGCAACTGAGCTTCGGAATTTGATACCAGAAGCGAGAGTCGCAGTTGCACATGGACAGATGCGTGAGCGTGAACTTGAACAAGTCATGCAAGCCTTCTATCACAAGCAAGCCAATATTCTGGTTTGCTCAACGATTATCGAAACCGGTATTGACGTGCCTAATGCCAATACCATCATCATTGAACGTGCTGATAAGTTAGGCTTAGCGCAACTGCATCAATTGCGCGGGCGTGTCGGTCGTTCTCATCATCAGGCCTACGCTTATCTGATGGTGCCTTCGGTTAAAAATCTCAAAGGGGATGCTGAGAAGCGCCTAGATGCGATTCAGCGCGCATCGGCTTTGGGGGCTGGTTTTATATTGGCAACTGAAGACTTGGAAATTCGTGGGGCGGGTGAGTTACTCGGCGAAGAGCAAAGCGGCAATATGCAAGCTATCGGTTTTAGCTTGTATATGGATATGCTAGAACGCGCGACGAAAGCCATTCAAAATGGCAAAGCACCGAATCTCGATGCACCACTTTCACTCACCAGCGATATTAATTTGAATTTACCTGCTTTGATTCCAGACCAATATCTAGGTGATGTACATCAACGGTTATTGTTTTATAAACGGATCAGCCATGTCTCCGACTCAGAATCACTGAATGAAATTCGCGTTGAAATGATGGATCGCTTTGGTATGTTGCCACATCAAGCACAAAATCTGTTTCATGTGCACCGCTTGCGGATTCAAGCAGAAAAGCTGGGTATCGAGAAAATGGATTTCAATGCCAAAGGTGGCATCATCGAGTTCTCAACAGATACCCCCGTTGAGGCGATGACCATCATTAAAATCATTCAAGCGAGGCCTAAGTTCTTCAAGATGGAAGGCGGACGCCGTTTAAGGGTCGGTGCGAATCTGACTGATGAAAAAGAACGGTTAACCTTCGCAAAAGAGTTACTTGACGAAATGAGTCAGCCGCGTTGATCAACTGATCAACTTTATAGGCATCCACTCAGTTTTTTTAAATTAGAAATGATGAAGCCCTCAACTTATTAAGTATGGGGGCTTTGTGTTATTCGATGGTCGAAAATTACCTTCATTTGATTGCATGCAGCCATTAATCAAAATAAATGCAAAAGTTCCTTGTCGAATTGCACAGCTTTGGGGCAATATGACGCTCTTTTTTGGGGAACATCTAAAAGTCTTGAGTTGTCTTATTCCAGTGTGATGAGAGCAATTTTAAGTCTTTTTTCCA
>CAYJTU010000139.1:8915-10015 GCA_964373105.1 uncultured Moraxellaceae bacterium
TATATCTGTAATGAGGGTGGATGAGATGAATAGCAGTAGTGATGTGCTGTTTGTATTGCTAGGCGCAGTGATGATTTTGGCCATGCACGCCGGCTTTGCTTTTCTTGAACTTGGGACTGTCCGAGTAAAGAGTCAAGTGAATGCACTCGGAAAGATCATGACCGATTTTTCGATCTCTGCGATTGCATATTTTTTTGTTGGCTATTGGCTGGCATACGGCATTACTTTTTTTGATTCTGCGACGGTTCTTTCTGCGGATAAAGGCTATGAACTCGTTAAATTTTTCTTTTTACTCACCTTTGCTGCTGCGATTCCTGCAATTATTTCAGGGGGGATTGCCGAGCGTGCGAAGTTCCATCCTCAATCCATAGCGACATTTGTACTGGTCGCGTTTATTTACCCTTTTTATGAAGGCATCAGTTGGAATAACAACTTTGGTATCCAGCAATGGCTACTCGATAGCTTTGGTGCGAAGTTCCATGATTTTGCTGGCTCAGTGGTTGTACATGCGCTTGGGGGATGGATTGCGTTAGTGGCAGTATTGCTACTGGGTGCACGCCGAGGGCGTTATGGCAAGGACGGACGTGTGGCTGCTCATCCACCTTCATCTATTCCTTTCCTTGCGCTGGGCTCATGGATTTTGATTGTCGGCTGGTTTGGCTTTAACGTGATGAGCGCGCAGCGTTTAGATGCGATTTCTGGTTTAGTGGCGATCAACTCATTGATGGCGATGGTCGGCGGTACTTTGGCTGCAAACTTAGCTGGTAAAAATGACCCAGGCTTTATGCATAATGGTCCATTAGCGGGTCTAGTTGCTATCTGTGCGGGTTCTGATATTGTGCATCCTTTGGGTGCCCTCGTGATTGGTGCCATTGCTGGTGGATTATTTGTTTATTTGTTTACCTTCACTCAAAATCGCCTAAAAATCGATGATGTGCTCGGCGTATGGCCTCTACATGGGGTTTGTGGGACATGGGGCGGTATTGCGGCGGGGATATTTGGTCTTCAAGCTTTGGGTGGTTTGGGAGGGGTTTCGATCTACTCCCAGCTCATTGGAACTTTTTTAGGGATAGCCGTCGCCTTAACAGGTGGCCTTGTTG
>CAYJTU010000140.1:0-9996 GCA_964373105.1 uncultured Moraxellaceae bacterium
ATTCCGGTATCGATCTTAATCAATCACTACTCGGCATCCGCAGCAGAAGTATTGACCGCTGCACTGCGTGACCATCAACGCGCCAGCGTGTTTGGGGTGACCAGTTATGGCAAAGGTGCGGTGCAAAAAATCTGGCCTATAGGTCAAGGTCGCGCGATCAAGATGAC
Source organism: uncultured Moraxellaceae bacterium (assembly GCA_964373105.1). Lineage (GTDB taxonomy): Bacteria > Pseudomonadota > Gammaproteobacteria > Pseudomonadales > Moraxellaceae > Aquirhabdus. The sequence goes on from CAYJTU010000140.1 coordinate 168, forward strand.
GGTGTCGCGCTACTTCACGCCAAACGGTCGTATGATTGAAGGCACAGGAATCACCCCAGATGTGGTGGTGAATGAAGCAGAAGGTAAGCCGCCGAAGAGCTCGGGAGAGATCATCGATCCGCGCGATATCGCACTGCAAAAAGTGCTCGCAAATCTGGCAACAACCCTAAAACTCAACGCGCCGAATGCCAAGGCCGCAGATGCTAAAAACAATGAGCCTGCCACCAAGCAACCTTCCACGCCAGCACCAACAGCAACCATCTTGGGAAACAATAAATCGCTGAGTTCGATATCGCCTAAACCCCGTGTAATCGCAACCCAAACGACCACTGCAAATCTCGATTAAAGTGCAGGCTTAAGCCACGACTACTGCGGATTTACGGCACAAACCACCGTCAAGTCCGCCAGAAACTTCATATTTTCATCTAACTTTGCCGCTGCTGTGACCTCTAGACGCGTTGCAGGCAACTGCGCCATGCTCTCGGCGAGACGATACTCTACACAGCTTTGGGCAATCCGATTGGCGAGAAGCTCAGCATTGGCAGCGCCCATATGCGCGGATGCTGCAAGCGCAGAGCGGCCTTGCGAGGTGTAAAGTTGGGCTGCAGTCTGGAACAAGCGGGCGGAACGCTGATACGCCTCGGTGGTTGCAGGAGGGGTTTGTAAATCTTGATAACGTCTGGATTTGTACAGCTCAGCAAGTGCCCAATTGGCCTTGGCAAGGCCAATCTCATCGCCCGCAGCACGATAGCCTTCAAGGGCGTTTTTCAAAAAAAGTTCTGCAGCATCGATATGTGGAGACTGTGCAAACCCCAGCCCCTGACGCAACTGCTGATCGGCAGTCATGAGCTGGGGTGTCTGGCATGCGATTAGACCCAACGTCATCACCAGCAGGGCGCTCCCGTGCATCCAAGAACGGCTCGCGCCCATCGTTTGATCTTTACGCGCTTTGCGCTTCATCATCATCGAGATCATCTTTGTCGAGATCGGTGCCTAGACCCAGCTTCTTTAAGCGATAGCGCAGTGAACGAAACGACATGCCCAGCTTCTTGGCTGCCGCTGTTCGATTCCACAGACTCGCATCCAGCGCTTGCTGGATGATGTGTCGTTCGATATCTTGCAGATAGACTTCCAAGCCTTCGGGGGGCAGATTTTTTAACGAGGGAATCGCAGTAACCGAGGTTGGCGCGGCGTAGCCATCTTGAGCATTGCTCGCAGCGACTGGGCGAAGGCTTTGATTCTGAGCCGCATACAGATCCGTGCTGCCATCTGGGACCCGCGGGATATCCGCCAATTGATAGGCCGCATTCAGTTTTAGATGCTCAGGCAAGATCATGCCGTCATCACACAAGGTCAACGCACGCTCAAGGGTATTTTGTAGCTCACGCACATTGCCTGGAAAGGCATAGGTCAAGAGTTGTTGCTGCGCTGCTTTAGAGATATTCGGCGATACGATGCCCCAATCATTGCATAGACGCTGCAAGAAGGTATCAGCCAGCAACAAGATATCATCGCCACGCTCACGCAGCGGCGGCACTTGCACCTCAATGACATTGATTCGATAAAACAAATCTTGGCGGAACCCCCCAGCATTGACTTGCGCTTGCAGGTTCTTATGGGTGGCGCTCAGCAAACGGATATCGACAGGCACTTCGGTCTGGGTGCCGATCGGACGCACTTTCTTTTCTTGAATAGCACGCAGTAGCTTCACTTGCATCGCCAGAGGTAGATCAGCAACCTCATCCAAAAACAGCGTGCCGCCATTGGCCGATTGGAACAAGCCCAGCTTATCTTCGGTGGCGCCGGTAAAGCTGCCCTTCTTGTGACCGAAAAATTCACTTTCCATCAATTCCGCAGGAATCGCACCACAGTTGACGGGAATGAAGGGTCCACTGCTGCGTGGGCTCAGCAGATGAATCAGACGTGCCACCACTTCTTTTCCCGTCCCGGACTCGCCACTGATATAGACGGGCGCTTGTGAACGAGCAAGCTTGGTCAAGGTCGTCCGCAAAGCCAGCATCACCGGTGCCTTACCGATCAGCAAGTTTTCACTGAGCTGAGATTCTTCATTGGCGGCCGCAGAGGGTGCATTGACTTGCAGGGCACGCTCAACCAAAACCCGCAAACGCGCAAGCTCTACTGGTTTACTGACAAAATCAAACGCCCCTTTCTTCAGCGCATCGATCGCGACATCCATGCTGCCATAAGCGGTGATGACGGCGATGGGCATGTTGGGATAATCACGGGCGACATCGCCAACGAGGCTCAACCCGCTGCCATCAGGTAAATTCAGATCGGTCAGACAGAAATCAAAACTCTGTTTTTTAAGCAAGCGCTGTGCATCTTTTAAGGTTGATGCCGTTTCCGCATCTACCCCCATACGCAGCAGGGTTAAACGCATCAGCGTCAGCAGATCTTCTTCATCATCAACGATCAAAGCAATAGGGCGTGTCACGAGAGAATCCTTTCAAAATGAAGTTTAGCCAGCACACATCTTTTGTGCACAGATCAAGCGGCTACGGGGCGATGCATCATCATGCATCATGACGGCAGGTCATCCCCGATGAATATCAGCAATTCCTAGCATGCTAGTGCATTTTATTTTAAACATGCAAACAATTTTTAACGCTCAATTTTAACGACTGATTTTACATAAGTGTCTTGACGCACCATCTCTCGCTGCGATAATGCTAAATTGTGTGACATGATACGAAATAGTCGCGTTACAATTAACCGATATTATTGCAAGGCACGACCCCTGACCGCTACGCGAGATGAGGTTTCACACCATTTTGATTCACGCACGACTTTATTCAAGGGTAAGACAATCGCATGACAGAGGCTACGACACCGGCAACGACCACAACCAGCGAGTCAAGCGCCCATCTGTCTGTTTTACTCGATGAAACGATTGATGCGTTGCTGGCTAAGCGCAGCGGCGGCATCTATGTCGATGCCACCTTTGGCCGTGGCGGTCATACCCGTGCCTTACTGGCCAAACTAGATGCAGACAGTCGGGTACTCGCCTTCGACAAAGATCCCGATGCCCAAGCCGAAGGTGCTCGTCTTGCCGCTACCGACTCACGCCTGACCATGATCCATGCCAGCTTCGCGGACCTTAAAGTCGAATTGCAGCGGCTGGGCTTGGATCATGTTGACGGCATCATGGCCGACCTCGGCGTGTCATCCCCCCAGTTGGATGTCGCTGAGCGCGGTTTTAGTTTTATGAATGACGGTCCGCTCGATATGCGCATGGACAACAGCAAAGGCATGACCGCAGCGGATTGGCTGATGCAGATCGAAGAAGCGGATCTGGCCGATGTGCTCTATCAATACGGGGAAGAGCGTCATAGCCGCCGCATCGCGCGCGCGATTAAACTGGCTGGACGCATGGAAACAACCGCTGAACTTGCCGAAGTGGTCAAAGTTGCCCATCCCAAATGGGAAAAGCATAAACATCCGGCTACCCGTAGCTTCCAAGCGATTCGGATCGTGATCAATCGCGAACTCGCTGATCTCGATTTATTTTTACCGCAAGCCGTTGAGTGCTTGGTCGCGGGCGGACGCTTGGCTGTGATTAGCTTCCACTCGTTGGAAGACCGCCGCGTCAAACAGTTTATTCAGCATGAATCCAATGCCAGTGTTGAAAACACCAGTTGGACGCCGATGCCCCTGATCAGCAAAACCAAAACCTTAAAGAAAATTGCCCGTATCGCCCCCTCTGAGACGGAAGTCGATGCAAACCCCAGATCACGTAGCGCTTGGTTACGCGTGGCGGAACGCACCGAAGAGGCGCTTAAATGAGTACAGCACAGCCTATGTCGACCCACTCAAACCCCAACAACGCCGCCAAAAAAACCAATGCGCCAAGTAGCTATCAGCCGCGCATCTCCTTATGGGATGCCGTTTTGGTTTCGCTGTTGGTCGCTGGCATTATCGGCAGTGCGCTGAGTGTCGCCTTTCAAGTGCATGCAACGCGGCAGCAATTCCGCGTTTTACAAAAATCCAAGCAAGCTCGAGATCAACTCGAAGTGCAATGGGGACGCTTACTGATTGAACAGCAAACCTTTGGCGCCACCACCCAGATCGGCAGTCGTGCGGTCATCTACCTGCATATGTTTTCACCGCCCGCCAGTCAAATCATGACCTTAGATTTGCCGGGTCGCAGCGACAATCCCACCTCACAGTTTTCAAATCCAGGCAGTACTGTCGTTGCTGCCCCAGCAGAATCAGCGGCCACACCGAGTACAGCACCGGCTACGACGTCAGAAGGAGCTGCGCCATGAGAGCACCGATCGCCGGAGCACGGCGCGGATCGAACCGTCCTCACAGTGTCTCACAGCGCTCAACAGTTGAGCGTGATAGCTGGCGCTTTCGAATCCTATGGGGCATCACGCTGCTGATTTTCGTGGTCGTGGTTGGGCGCGCTTTTTTACTGCAAGTGGTACAGCATAAGTTTTTGCAAGCCAAGGCGGATGCGATGGTGCTCAGCGTCGATACCATTCCCGCCCACCGGGGCATGTTGCAAGATCGCCATGGCACACCGCTTGCCATCAGCACGCCACTGACGACGCTCTGGCTAGACCCTAAAGAGTACTTACAACAAAAAGCCGAGTTGCAAGAGACGCTGGCCAAACTGCGTAAAGATCCACAGAGCAAGTCGCTCAAGTACAAAATACCCAAAACCAATTTTGACTTGGGGGCATTGGCCCTAGCCGTCGGGATTGATCCCAACCAGTTGAATGCGCAAATCCAGAGCAAGCCTCGCTCGCGCTATCTGTCGCTCAAACGGCAAATGCGCCCAGAAGATGCCGACGTGGTGATGTCGCGTAAATTCCAATCGGTCTACAAACAAACCGATTATCAGCGCTACTACCCACAAGCGCAGCCCAATGCACAGATCCTCGGTCTCACCAACCGTGCAGGCAAGGGCATCGAAGGCCTCGAGGCTAATTTTGATGAAGCGCTGATGGGTCATGACGGCAAAATGCGCGTCATGCATGACAAACAGGGCAATCGCGTCAAAGACGTCGATCTGATCGAATCCGAGCGTCCCGGTGAAGACGTCAAACTAAGTATCGATGGACGCATGCAGTACATCATGTACCGAGAGCTGGCCGCTTCAGGGATCGCCAATAATGCGCGCTCAGCCACAGCGGTGGCACTCGATCCGCAAACCGGCGAAGTGCTTGCGATGGCCAGTTGGCCGTCGTATAACCCCAATGATCCCGATGGCATGGGCAACAAAGACGCCATGCGTAATCGCGCGGTGATCGACAGCTTTGAACCGGGCTCGACCATGAAGCCGTTTACGATCGCAGCAGCTCTTGAATCAGGTAAATACCAGCCCTACACACAGGTGAATACCTCTCCAGGCTCACTGACCGTCGGCGGACACACCATTCATGACCACGGCAACAACGGTATGCTGGATCTCAAAGGGATCATTGTGAAGTCCAGTAACGTCGGTGCAGCCAAAATCGCGCTGTCTATGCCGAACAATACCTTGCCGCTGTTTTATAAACGCTTGGGCTTTGGGCAAAAAACTACTCTGGGCTTCCCCGGTGAAAGTCGCGGTTTAATCCTGCCTGAGAAACTATGGAACCCCGCTGAAGTCACCACCATGTCCTATGGCTATGGGATTAACGTGAGCTTGATCCAATTGGCGCAAGCCTATGCCACCATTGCCGCTGGGGGTGTTCAGCATCCTGTGACGTTACGTAAGGTTGAAGGCGTAGCACCGGGCAAACGTTTATTTGATGAAAAGATCGCCTCTGAAGTCATTACCATGATGGAAGGCGTCACAGCACCCGGCGGTACGGCCAGACAAGCCGCTATCCCCGGTTATCGCGTCGCGGGTAAAACCGGAACGGCACATAAATTGCGTGCGGATGGGCGCGGATACTCTGACTCAGAGTATCGAGGCCTATTTGTCGGTCTGGCTCCTGCCAGTCATCCGCGTATCGTCATCGCAGTCGTGGTTGAAAACCCTGTCGGGCAATACTATGGCGGTTTGGTCGCAGCACCGATTTTTGCCAAGATCATGACCGAGTCATTGCGCCTGATGAACGTGCCGATGGATAAATCATTGGCAGAAGAGAAAAAAGCACCGAAATGACGTGGCGATAACGCTATCAGTTAACGATTGGATGAGTGATAAGGAAAACATGATGACGAATGCAGACCCAAGCCGCGAATCAGGCATTCCACTGTCCGCACTCTTTGATCAGCAACTCCAGCATCAAATCGCAGCGTTTGCGATTAGCCCGGCACTGGCACAGACCCGTATTTCCACATTGGTGATTGATAGTCGTCAGGTACAGCCGGGCGCGCTGTTTTTTGCTTTGAAAGGCACAGCACCCAACATCGCAACCGAAGTCCAGTATACAAAGATGGCGGCATTTATCCAAAGTGCCTTGGCTCAAGGTGCGGCGGTGGTCTTATCCGAAGTGGACCCGGCAGTACTGAATCTGAATTCAGCGCAGATCCAATATGTCCCGCATTTACGCAGCTATATCGGCAGCATCGCGCGCCGCTTTAACCAGTTGACGCGTCCCGTCCAGACCCCGCTTCGTGTTGCCGCAGTCACGGGCACCAATGGCAAAACCACCGTATCGCGCTTACTGGCTGAACTACTTAGCCTTTCTGGGCAAGCCAGCGCGGTACTGGGAACCACAGGCAATGGCATCCTCCCTCACCTGATCCCTTCGAGCCACACCACCCTAGACGCCTTACAACTGCAAAATAAACTGCATGACTATGCCGAGCAAGGTGCGGTTTTTGCCAGTTTAGAAGCCAGTTCGCATGGCCTTGAACAAGGACGATTAGCCGCAACACCTGTAGAAGTCGCCATTTTTACCAATTTGACCCGCGACCATCTGGATTATCACGGCACGTTTGACGCCTATGCCGCAGCAAAGGCGATCCTCTTTGATCCGGTACACTTTCCTGACTTAAAGGTGGTGGTCATCAACGCCAACGATACCGCTGGCGAACGCATGCTGACCGCGTTGTCCTCCACCGTTATGGTGTGGCGCTATGCCACCAACCTCTCTAATGCAGAAAGTAAACCCGATTTCTATATCCTCAGTTCGACGTTTAGCTTAAAAGGCGCACTGCTGGACATTCAAACTCCGTTTGGGGTGATCACGGTGCAAAGCCCCTTGCTAGGCCGCTTCAATGTCGCCAACTTACTGGCAGCGATCGCAGGGGCGCTCGCACTCGGTTTAAGCTTGTCGCAAGTCAAAGACGCCGTGCCAAAGCTGATTGGTGCGGCAGGCAGGATGCAACTGATTGCCGATGAGTCGCTGCTGTTGATTGTGGATTACGCCCACACACCAGATGCCATCGCCCAAGTGCTGGCCAGTCTCAGACCGCATACCTCAGGCAAACTGACGTGTGTCTTGGGCTGCGGCGGTGACCGAGATCGCGGTAAGCGTCCCTTGATGACCCGCGCTGCGCTTGAAGCCGCAGATCGGATCATCGTCACCTCGGATAATCCGCGCACCGAGGCCATTGATGCCATCATTGCCGACATGCTGCATGGTTTAGGCGCCGCCGATTTAGCGCGTATCACGGTAGAACCGAATCGCAGATTGGCCATCCAACGCGCAGTGCAGGAGAGTCAGGCGGGAGATGCCGTGGTGATTGCCGGCAAAGGACACGAAGACTATCAAGAAATCGATGGCGTGCGGCATTGGTTCGATGACGCCGTGGAACTGGCACAAGCGCGGCATGCATTATCTGCATTGCCCAGCACTGCAGACGCCGCAGCAGCGCGCACAACAGGATAAAACACGGACTGATTCAATCACAAAATACGTCAGAAGTGGCGCTTGACGAGACTAGCCAAATACGGGCGAATCAAGGACAATTCAAGCCTTATGAATAACAGCAAATGAATGCGAAGCGTCCTTATTTTTTATTATTTTTTGAGATGACTGATTTTACATGACTGACTTATCAACGCCTCCGGATGCTTTGCCACTTTGGACAGCTTCAGAGCTCGCTGCGGCAACGGGCGGCACATGGCATGGATTACCGCCTGATCAAACCCCGCTTATCTTAGCCCGCATTATTTCCAATACCCGTCAGATCCAAGCACAAGATGTCTTTCTGGCTTTGATTGGTGAGCGCTTCGATGCCCATGATTTTGCTCAAGACGCGATTACACAGGGTGCCACCGCACTGATCGTCTCACGCTTGATCCCAGATGCTACCGTCCCGCAATTGCTGGTGGATGATACCCGTCTGGCACTCGGACGCGCAGGTGCAGCAAGACGCGCAACATTTCCAGCGCTGCACACCGCTGCACTGACCGGTTCCAGTGGCAAAACCACCACCAAAGAGATGCTGGGCAGCATTTTGCGCGCCCACGTTAGCGCAGATGAGGTTTTGGTGACGCGCGGCAATCTGAATAATGATTTGGGTGTGCCGATGATGCTTCTTGAACTGACGCCCCAACATCAGTATGCGGTGCTGGAACTCGGCGCCAATCACTTGGGTGAAATTGGTTATACCACTGCGCTGGTCAAACCGCATGTTGCGGGCGTACTGAATATCGGCACAGCCCATGTCGGCGAGTTTGGGGGACGCGAAGGCATCGCACGTGCCAAATCTGAGATTTTCCATGGTTTGGATAAGGGTGGTTATGCCATTATTCCCGCACAAGGTGACTTTCACGAGGTCATCGCTCAGGCTGCGCAACCGTTCAAACAAATTCGCTTTGGCGGTCAGGCCGACAACAGCGATGTCTATGCCAGCGATATTGAACTGTTACCCGCTTCCAGCCGCTTTACCTTAACGACCACGCAAAGCGGCGTGAATCCGCAGAGTGTGCTGATCAGCCTGCCTTTCGCGGGGGCGCATAATATTGATAATGCGCTCGCCGCTGCGGCATTCGCTTTGGCTTTCGATATCCCACTGACCACGATTGCCAGTGGCCTAGCCCATGCGACAGGCACCAAAGGCCGTTTAAACTTTATCCAGCATACGCTGGGCGATACCCAACTGACCCTGATTGATGACACCTATAACGCCAACCCGCATTCGATGCGTGCCGCCGCTCAGGTGCTCACTGCGCAAGCCGGCGCACGAATCATGATCCTAGGGGATATCGGCGAGCTTGGCGATAGTGCCGCCAGTGAGCACCGTGCACTCGGCCATGACCTTGCCGCCATGCCACTGGATGCAGTCTTTGCCGTGGGTCAATTTGCACAGGATACCACTGCCGACATCCAGGGCAGTCCCGTCCAGACTCAGGCGTTTAGCGATAAAGATCAGCTCTTTACTGCGCTCACGACATGGCTACAGCAACAACGCGACACCCAGAAACCCCAAATTACCATGCTGTTTAAAGGATCGCGATCTGCGCACATGGAAACGCTGATCACCGCCCTTGAAACGTTATTGAATCAAGAACAGCTCACCATCGACTTAAAGCAAGCGCATGACTTGCAGGCAACCTCGCCTAAGCATCTAACTACTGACCCCAGTGTAACGGAGACACGCTAATGTTACTTTTGCTGTTTAACTTTTTGGGGCAATACCAACGTACATTCTTGGTCTTTGATTATTTAACGGTTCGCGTCGTCTTCGGTATTCTCACCTCATTGGCGCTGAGTTTATTGATCGGTCCGGCCATGATTCGCCGCCTACATGCGCTAAAGTATGGTCAAGCGGTGCGTAATGACGGTCCACAAACCCACTTGGTCAAGACCGGTACGCCGACCATGGGCGGGATCTTGATCCTGTTCAGTATCGCCGTCAGCACTTTGCTGTGGTGTAAGTTGGACAATCCCTATGTCTGGATTGTCTTGGGGGTGATGGT
>CAYJTU010000141.1:0-9959 GCA_964373105.1 uncultured Moraxellaceae bacterium
GATCTTTTGATTGAAGTAGGTCAATTCATAAATTTTCCACAAACTAATAAGCCATGAGTGAGATCAAAGCTTATTTTTATCTTTAAGTGTCTGATGTTGTTATCGAGAACAATACCAACCAAATATCAAACAATAAAAATTCATATCAATGATGATTGAGTTCATTGATATGAAAAAATATTAACGATTAAATGGCTCATCATCAAAGGAGGGTTGATAATCCTGCTCTAAATGTTGCAGATGCTCATGCATAGCGCGTTCATGTTGAATGCGTTGATAAATTTCTTCACGGTGTACCGAGACTTCTTTAGGTGCATTCACACCGATTCGAACTTGATTACCCTTAACGACTAGTACGGTGACGCAGACTTCATCGCCAACCATTAAAGTTTCGCCCACTCTACGGGTCAAAATCAGCATATTTACTCTCCTTGTTTCATTGTGTCAGCTTTGATGTGCTTGTCATCACTTGCAACATTGCTGTATGCAGTATGGCGTAAAGCAATCCGCCTTAACAGACCCCATGACCATTTTTATTAAAAAAAATGCAGTATAGTTCGCATATTAATGAACTTTGTTACCGTAAGATACAATAAGTAGCATCCAGTAGCTTATTCCTAAGCTACTGGATTTGAAGTTGTATCTGTTTTTGTTACGCTTGAGCGCGACTTTCGCCTGTTGCCCGGTCAAGTTCAAATGCTGTATGCAGTGAACGTACCGCCAGTTCAAGATATTTTTCATCCATTACGACAGAAATTTTGATTTCTGACGTCGAGATCATTTGGATATTGATCCCTTCAGTACCGAGGGTACGGAACATCTGACTGGCAACGCCTGCATGAGAGCGCATTCCGACACCGACGATAGAAACTTTAACAATCGTATCGTCACCTGTGACTTCGCGAGCACCCACGTCACGACCAATTTGTTGCATGAGATCAAGGGTCTTTTTATAGTCTGAACGGTTTACTGTAAACGTAAAATCAGTAGTACCATCGGCAGCAACATTTTGCACGATCATGTCGATTTCAATGTTTGCATCGCCAACTGGGGAAAGAATGCGTGATGCGATACCCGGTTGATCGGGTACACCGCGTACAATCAGTTTGGCTTCATCGCGATTAAATGCGATACCAGAGATAATGGGTTGTTCCATAGTCGTTTCCGATTCAGTCGTAATTAAAGTCCCAACGTTGCGTTTGAAGTCATCGTCGTATGCGCCGTCATTTTCATTGTCGAAACTCGACAAAACACGCAGGGGCACCTGATATTTCCCAGCAAATTCAACAGAGCGAATTTGCAATACTTTAGAGCCCAAACTTGCCATTTCAAGCATTTCCTCGAAAGTAATGCGATCAAGTTTTTTGGCTTTAGGGGCGACGCGAGGGTCAGTCGTATAGACACCATCGACATCTGTATAAATTTGGCATTCATCTGCTTTGAGTGCTGCAGCCATTGCTACACCAGTCGTATCCGAACCACCGCGACCTAAGGTCGTGACATTGCCTTCATCATCAATACCTTGAAAACCTGCAACAATAACAACAGATCCGGCATCGAGATCTTTGCGAACGGCAGATTCATCGATCGATTGAATACGTGCTTTATTGAATGAGCTATCGGTACGAATGACGACTTGGCCACCCGTATACGATTTTGCATTCAAACCAATGCTTTTGAGCGACATAGCCAGCATTGCAATGGTGACTTGCTCTCCTGTTGCCAGCATTTGATCCAGTTCGCGTGGGTCTGGCGTGTCACTGATTGCTTTCGCTAGACCAATTAAGCGATTCGTTTCACCGCTCATGGCTGACACAACGACCACAACTTGGTGGCCATGGTCATGCCAGCGTTTAACGCGACGCGAAACATTTAAAATGCGTTCTGGTGTGCCCATTGAAGTGCCACCGTATTTTTGGACGATAAGTGCCATGTGCTCCGTTATTCCTTTGTTCTTCAAGACCAGTTAAACAATTAACTCAATATTAATAAAGGCTAAGATGTAATCACGTGATGCGTGCATCAAACCAGTTTCGCTTCAATCCATGCCGGTAAATCTTGCATAACTTGCACAAACTCAGGGGTTAGTGGTGCACCGCCCTGAGCCAAATCAGGTTTGCCGCCACCTTTACCCCCCAAGAGGCCTGCCAGATGACTGATAATCTCACCGGCTTTAATCTTGTGGGTGTGGGATGCAGCGACAGAGGCGAGTAGACTGACTTTGTCGCCATCCGTTGCACTCAACACGATGACGCTCTCTGGCATGCGGGATTTCACACTGTCGAGCAGCGTGCGCAGCGATTTACCATCAACTTGTTCAAGCGTCGAGACGAGGAGTTTGACATCACCGACCCAGCGAGCAGCAGCTGCAAGCTCAACACTTTCGGCATTGGCAAGCTTTTGATTCAGACGCTCAATTTGCTTTTCCAAATCGCGGTTACGGTCTGCGAGTGCAGTCACTTTTTCAAAAGTTTGACCGCGGGTTGTTTTGGTCAGCCCTGCAATCTGCGACAGTTGGCGCTCACCAGTCTGCACGAAATGCAACGCATTAAGTCCCGTTACGGCTTCAACACGGCGAATACCCGCGGCGATGCCGCCTTCACTGGTAATTTTTAATAAGCCGATATCGCCAGTACGGTGCACATGAATCCCCCCGCAAAGTTCTACGGAAAAGTACTTGTCATTGCTTTTGTTACCCATAGCCAGTACGCGTACTTCGTCGCCGTATTTCTCACCAAAGAGCATCATTGCGCCCTTAGTTTTGGCATCGGCCATGCTCATCTCTTCGGTTTCGACTAAATAGTTACCGATAATTTCTTCTGCAACGAGACGTTCAACAGCAGCAATTTGTTCTGGCGTAACGGCTTGATCATTAGAAAAGTCGAAACGCAATAAATCTGCGCTAACCAGCGAGCCTTTTTGCGTCACATGCTCACCTAATACTTGGCGCAAGGCAGCATGGAGTAGGTGCGTCGCGGAGTGATTACGTGAAATCGCTGCCCGTAAATCTTGTTTGACTTCAGCCTCAACTGATTGGTTCGATTGGATTTTACCCATCGTCACCACACCTTGATGCACAGTCGCATTGCCAGATTTTTTGGTATCTTGAACTTCAAAGATGCCATCTAGACCCGTTAAAGTACCTGTATCACCAACTTGACCGCCAGATTCTGCATAAAAAGGTGTCTGATTGAGGATGATAAAGCCCTCATCCCCTTCTGTTAGGGTGTCGACAGGTTGATTGTCTTTATACAGTGCAATGATTTGACCCGAGCCGCTCGTTGCATCGTAACCTTCGAATTGAGTATTGCTATCGACTTTAACAAAGCTGTTGTAATCAACGGTGAACTTGCCAGCTTCACGTGCACGGCGACGTTGTTCATCCATCGCTACTTCAAAGCCGGCTTGATCAACCGTTAAACCACGCTCACGAGCAATATCAGCGGTCAAATCAACCGGGAATCCGTAAGTATCGTAAAGTTTAAACGCGGTCTCACCACCAATTACGGAGCCTTTGAGATTCGGTAACTCCGCTTCAAGCAGTTTTAGACCTTGCTCAAGCGTGCGCGCAAATTGTTCTTCTTCTTTACGCAGTGCCGCTTCAATGACATCGCGACGGGCGATGAGTTCAGGGTAGGCTTCACCCATTACCTCTATTAGAGGCTGTACCATTTGATAGAAGAATGCACCTGTTGCACCGAGTTTATTACCATGACGTACCGCACGGCGAATGATACGACGTAGCACATAGCCCCGGCCTTCATTACTTGGAATCACACCATCAGCAATCAAAAATGAGCATGAGCGTGCATGATCTGCAACGACACGAAGGGACGGTTGCCCAGCATCTTCGATCCCAATGATTGTGCAAGCAGACTGAATGAGATGTTGGAATAAATCAATTTCATAATTGGCATGGACGTGTTGCATGACCGCACTGATACGCTCCAAGCCCATGCCTGTATCGACGCTCGGTGCTGGCAGGGGATGCAACGCCCCATCTTTTTGACGGTTAAACTGCATGAACACACAGTTCCAAATCTCAATAAAACGATCGCCATCCTCTTCAGGTGTACCAGGAAGACCGCCAGGGATTTCTGCACCGTGATCATAAAAAATCTCAGTACATGGCCCACAAGGTCCTGTATCACCCATAGCCCAGAAATTATCTGAAGCGTAGGCCGCGCCTTTGTTATCACCAATCCGGATGATGCGTGATGCATCTAAACCAATATCATTCTGCCAAAAGCCAAATGCTTCATCATCGGTCGCATAAATCGTCACATACAGGCGCTCAGTCGGAATATTCATCCAACTTGGACTGGTTAGAAACTCCCATGCAAAAGCAATCGCATCTTTTTTGAAATAATCACCAAAAGAGAAGTTGCCTAACATTTCAAAAAAAGTATGGTGACGCGCGGTGTAACCGACATTATCAAGATCGTTGTGTTTCCCACCCGCGCGCACACATTTTTGACTAGAGGTCGCACGCACGTAGTCACGTGGGTCAAGACCCAAAAAAGTATCTTTAAATTGATTCATACCGGCATTGGTAAAGAGCAATGTCGGATCATTGGCAGGGATCAGGCTACTTGATGCGACACGTGTATGGCCTTTGCTTTCAAAAAAGCGTAAGAATGCCTCACGAATGTCAGCGGCAGTAGGGACTTGCGGCTTAACTGTCATGGGTGAGACTCCTTAAGTTTGATCAGAGATCTGAATGAGTTATAAAAGATGTGAAATTAAAAGCGGAATAGTATAGCCGATTTTTCACTATAGTCTTAGATTGAATGATGAAATTACTTGAACAGATTCATGTACAGATTAGTCACATTTTACAGCGTTATAGGGATTAGACTATTGGTTATCATCCATGGTTATCTTGCATAAAAATATTAAGTGGACTCAATCATGCCGCAGGCTCAAGAACTCATTCAATCCCATCGCAAGGGCGATCCTCAGCGACTTAGCCGCACGGATTGGAGTCGTAAACAAATCCAGTTTTCGACGGCGATGCAACGTTATGAATCGCAGCCGATTTATCAAACCATCAATAAAATGGTGGCGTGGCTCAATGTTTCGTTGCAGATTTTGTTGTTTATGGTCGTGCTGGGTATGAATTTGAGTTTTGAGTGGCATCTGGTCGTGCTGGTTGGGGCATTTGTCTTAGCAGATTTTGTAAATGGACTCGTGCATCTCATTATGGATCATAACGATCATTACAGCTCAATGGTGGGGCCATTTATCGCAAATTTCCATTTGCATCATGATATTCCGCGCTATCAAGATAAACCCCTATGGCGTATTTATATTGAAGAGTCGGGTTCAAAAGTTTGGCTATTATTCTTCTTAATTATTTGGCTTGGCCTGTTTTTGCTTGGGGCTTTGCCGGTATGGTTGTTGTGTATGGGTGTTTATTTCGGGATATGGTCATCTATTGCAGAGGTTTCGCACTTTTTGTGTCATAACAGCGATTCAAAAACCGTTGTTTTTTTACAGTCCTGCTGGATATTGCTGCCAAAGAGACATCATATGCGCCATCATCGTCTAGACAATGTCAATTATGCTTTTTTGAATGGCATGACCGATCCCCTCATCAATTGGATTGCTGCAAATTTCTATCGTGGTTATCAAAAAACAACTGATCAGCATACCGCGTTATATATAAAAACGCGGCAGGCTGAGAGTTTGATGACTCGGTAAGTGATGTGTTTTACGTCTAGTCTGAGTCCCATCAAAGCGATGAAAGGCTCAATCTCTTGGTGGCTCTCGATATCAATATTCCCAAAAAATACGCTGTAACACTTTGCTATCACTGCTTTTCGTTAATGCTAATGAAGTCAACAGTCTTGCTTTTTGAGGATTGAAATCGTGTGCAACAACCCAGTCGTATTTGTCATCCGGTTGTTCGGCATTGCGCAAGACAAAGCCATCAGGCACACGTGATGAACGTACAATCAGTACGCCTTGGCTACGTATTTTCTTCAAGGTATCCACCAGGTAACCTGCAACTGAACCGTTACCTGTTCCCGCATGAATAATTGCTTTTGCACCCGCATTGACCGCTGCAAGATACGGTGCGGGGATCATCGAGTCAGAGCCGTAAACGATTTGGACTAGGGGGAGGGTATCACCTTTAATCTCATCAATATTAAACTCAGATTGTGCGGTATGACGTTTCACAGGTGATCTGAACCAGTAGCCTTTGCCTTCTACCACCATCCCTAGCGCTCCCCATTGGCTTGAAAACGCATTGGTGCGGATGTTGATCCGCTTGCTGACATCGCGACCAGACTGGATCTCATCATTCATGGCCACTAAAACGCCTTTTCCAACAGCATCCTTACTTGCAGCAACGACAACGGCGTCATAGAGATTGAGGGCGCCATCTGCCGATAATGCGGTACTCGGCCGCATTGAACCGACCACAACAATGGGTTTATCCGTGTGTACAACGAGATTCAAGAAAAATGCTGTTTCTTCTAAGGTATCTGTACCGTGGGTAATCACAATACCATTGACATCATCACGCTTGACCAACGCAGAGACTTGACGCGCTAGACTCAGCAGCTCTTTATCGGTAAAACTTTCAGAAGCCATCTGAAAGGCTTGTACACCTTCCACATCAGCAATATCCCTCATTTGAGGAACGGCATTAATTAAATCGTCAACGGGCACCTTAGCTGCTTGATAGGTGGCGCTATTGGTTGCGGAAGCACCTGCACCGGCTATGGTTCCACCTGTTGCAACCAAGACCACATGCGGCTTCGCCCATGCACTAATACTGGTTAAACTCAGCATGAGAGATAGGGCCAGCGTTTGAGGCCAAGTTGGGTTGACTGATTTGAAAATCATAAAGACTCCATCTTTAAAATTGAATCGTTTGCGAATGTATCGTGGACTTTGCTGACCATTTGGTCTAAGGATTATGCAATATTAACGCCATATAGCGAATGTTATTTCAGATAAAATAAGCAGAATAATGAATACTATTTTATCACGACAAACTGTTGCCTTTCTTGAGGCTTTGCTCTACAACTAAGGAAGCAAGTTATCGTTATTAAGATGATACAAGGAGTTGTTATGTCGACTGAACATTTTTCAATTACGAGTGAGTCTTATGTGATTTTGTGGAGCCCGCATCGTAAACAGTTTCATATCGAAACCGTGGATGATCGACTTAGACGTAATCGGCGTATTTTCAAATTAGGCAAGCCCGAAGGCGATTTTATCGCTTTGGATTATGCAAATAGCTATGCCGAAGCGCTAGAAAAACAAAAGGTTTTTGAAATCCAACGAACAACGAATTTTTCGGATCAGACCGGTTAAAAAAAACACGCCTTCTGCTGCACATCGTTCAATCCTCAGTTGATCAAACATTGTCATGCAATGAGAGTGTTTGGTCTAAATCATAAAATGAAAATAATCAAAACGCTGCTTTGTCAAAGCAATTCACGGTACAATCTAGCCCATCTGAATACAGCCCAAATACATGGGTAACAAGTCTTACGAAAAAGTCTTGTGCAAAAACCGAGGAGAGTTGTGTGGAAACGCTAAATATTGAACGTGAAATCTTAGATGAAGCCGTTGCAAACTTGCACACTATTCGGGATTTTATTCGCTTTGGTGTAACCGCACTGCGTGCCTATGAAGTGCATTTAGGGCAAGGCACTGAAGACTATTTTGCAGAAAGTTCTGCGCTAGTTTTACAGACACTGTCACTGGATTGGTCGGCAGATGAGCAGATTCTTGATAGTCGTTTATTGCCTTCTGAAAAAAATCAAATCATTGATTTACTGGCGAAACGCATCAATGATCGTATTCCATTAGGCTATTTACTGAATGTTTCGTACTTCTGCAATCAACCTTACTATGTCGATGAGCGTGTGCTTATTCCTCGCTCACCCATTGCCGAATTGATTGAAAATCGTTTTGCACCGGTATTAACGGATGGTCTGGGCGGTGCTGTAGATGGTGTGAACCGTCTGCCTCCCGTCGTCGATGCCGCGTTTGTTCCTGAGCGGATTCTGGATCTTTGTACGGGTTCCGGATGTATCGCGATTGCCTGTGCTTATGCTTTTGAAGATGCTCAAGTGGATGGTGCGGATTTATCCCGTGATGCGCTTGAAGTCGCTTCGATCAATGTCGAGCATCACAATAAAGACAATCAAGTTTCGTTGATTCAATCTAATCTCTTTGAAAAAATCCCCGCACAGCAACAGTATGATCTCATCGTGTCGAATCCACCGTATGTTGATGCGTCTGATATGGCTGATCTCCCGCAGGAGTTCTTGCATGAGCCTGAAATGGCACTGGCGGCAGGACGTGATGGACTGGATCTGGTGAAACAAATTCTGATCAAGGCACCTGAATATCTATCATCACGTGGATTGCTGGTCGTCGAAGTGGGTAATAGTGAGTGGGCTCTTCGTCAATTATTTCCAAAAGTTCCCTTTCATTGGTTGCATTTCACCCGAGGCGGCACAGGTGTTTTTGCATTGACAGCCAGTGAGTGCCGTCAATACCATGCGCAATTTGTCGCGGCATTGGCACTGTCTGAGTAATCTCGCTATTGAAGAATCGTTTATCGTAAGTGAGTCTGCTTTGCCCAATTAAGTTTGTTATTGGGCAAAGCTATCGGGGTTAGTATGACTGAATTTCATAATGCTCTTGTTGCCGATGTATTCAATGACTATCCTGAGCAAATACGCTCTAAACTGATGTTTCTGCGGCAACTGATTTTAGAGACGGTATCAGAGATTGATGGCGTTACCTCAATCGAAGAGACGTTGAAGTGGGGTGAGCCCAGTTATCTGACTCCAAATGGCAGTACCATTAGAATGGGTTGGACGCGTACAAAGCCAGAGCAATATGCACTTTATTTTCATTGTAAAACAAAACTGATCGATACCTTTAAAGCAATATATAATGAAGAGTTCAGGTTTGAAGGTAATCGAGCCATCATCTTTAAGCAAAATGATGAGATCCCGATCGAGGCTTTAAAGCATTGCATTTTGTTGTCTCTAACCTACCATCAAAGAAAGCACCTACCGATGCTCGGGGTATGACGATGGACGATAATATCTAGAGTCATCAATGTAGAGCGGAATTTAACATCAACTGTAAGCTAGTATTTTATAAGTATTAGTTCATTCAATAGAGTAGCAAGCATGGCGGGTAATAGCATTGGGCAGTTATTTCGAGTAACGACTTGCGGTGAGTCGCATGGCGTTGGACTCATGGCGATCGTCGATGGTGTGCCGCCAAACATTAGCCTAACCGAAGCCGATCTACAGATCGATCTAGACCGACGTAAGCCGGGTACTTCAAGTTTTGCGACTCAGCGTAAAGAAGAAGACTTGGTTAAAATTATTTCAGGTGTATTTGAAGGAAAAACCACAGGGACACCGATCGGTCTCTACATCGCTAACACGGATCAGAAATCTAAAGATTACGGTAATATCGCTGAGACGTTTCGTCCAGGCCATGCCGACTATACTTACACCATGAAGTATGGCTTTCGGGATTATCGCGGTGGTGGTCGCTCTAGTGCGCGCGAAACAGCCATGCGCGTAGCTGCGGGTAGTATTGCAAAAAAATATCTCGCAGAAAAATTTGGCATCGTCATTCGAGGACATGTCACCCAGATTGGTAATGAAGTTGCCAAAAACTTAGACTGGTCTATCGTTAATCAAAACCCATTCTTTTGTGGAGATGCTGAGGCAATTCCACGTTTTGAAGCTTTAGTCACGGATTTGCGTCGTCAAGGCACCAGCTGTGGTGCGCGCTTAGAGGTGATTGCTGAAAATGTGCCTGTGGGTTGGGGTGAGCCTATCTTTGATCGACTGGATGCAGATATCGCACATGCGATGATGAGCATTAATGCCGTTAAAGGCGTAGAAGTCGGTGATGGTTTTGCAGTCGCTGGGCAGTTTGGCCATGAGACACGCGATGAAATG
>CAYJTU010000142.1:0-9924 GCA_964373105.1 uncultured Moraxellaceae bacterium
AATTGACGGTGAATGCCAAACGTAAAAGACGCTTAATCATGGTTTTCACAGGTTGGTTGGGGGTGTCGACTGCGATTGCGCTTATTTTATATTCCTTACGTGCGCAAACAGATTATTTTTATACACCTGCTCAGATTGCCAGTGGTGCCGCGCCCAATAGTAAGCGCATTAAAGCTGGTGGGATGGTCGTTAAGGGGAGTTTGAAAAAACAAACGGATTCGCTACAGGTTAATTTTAAAATTACAGACTTTAAATCGACTGTTGATGTGCGCTATAGCGGAATTTTGCCTGATTTATTTAAAGAGGGTTCTGGTGTCGTTGGCACCGGTAAACTGCAGAACGGGGTATTTGTGGCGGATGAGATTCTTGCAAAACATGATGAAAATTATATGCCGCCTGACGTCACTGTTGCTCTCAAAGCACAAGGCCGTTTGGCTGATGGTCAGTTAGCAGTCCAAGAGAAGAACTGAGCATTAGTTAAATTTGCTTATTTTTTTTATTTGTGATGTTTCTGCATCTTCAGTCACGGTTCTTCAACGATAATCTGGTAGCTTGTCGGTATGAATTACAGCATAATTCATCGCTGTTTTTTTTGATTCAAAGACTGCATTTTCTGGTTGATGTCTATCACTTTTAATACGATATTTTTTTAAAAGTCTTACGACTTGTAGATATGATTTAGGATTGTTTTGACGATGGTTTTTACTCATTCTCCGCGTGCAATTGTGCTGTTGTCGGGTGGTTTAGATTCGGCAACATGCTTGGCTTGGGCCATGCAGCGTTATCAGTGTGAAGCGCTAAGCTTTGCGTATGGACAGCGTCATTCCAGTGAACTGGATGCTGCTAAAAAATTAGCAGCCCAAGCAGGTGTGCCACACCGAGTGATTAATATCGACCTGCGCAGCTTAGGGGGGTCGGCATTAACCGATGATTCGATTGATGTACCCGAGAATGAGCCGGGTGGTATTCCTGTCACTTATGTGCCCGCACGGAACACCATTTTTCTGTCTTATGCACTTGCAGTTGCCGAAGTGACGCAAAGTCAAGCAATTGTAATAGGCGTCAATGCCGTGGATTATTCTGGTTATCCTGATTGTCGATCTGAGTACATTGATGCCTTTGCACACATGGCTGCCCTTGCGACTAAAGCGGGCGTTGAGGGTAATCCACTTACAATAGATACGCCACTATTACACTTATCCAAAGCGAATATCATACGCTTAGGCACCGAACTTGGCTTAGACTACTCCTTGACGGTTTCATGCTATCAAGCAGATTTACAAGGTCGAGCTTGTGGCCGATGTGATAGTTGTCGATTGCGTCGTCAGGGGTTTGACGATGCGGGAATTGCAGATCCAACGCATTACCAGTCTTGATTTATATGATCGAGTGGTTTTTGTTTTGCTGGTTTGTTGTGAAGTTTCATCGCTCTATCGCTTAAAATCAATCAACTATTAGGTTAATTATGAATACTTTATCTATGAAAAAAGTAATGCTGGCAACGACTAAGATTGCAATCGCAGCAACAATGTCTAGTTTGTTGATGACTGCCGCTCAAGCAGCACCCAAAAAAGAAGCAGCAAAAGACGCTGGTCCTGTTGATATTCAAACGGTGATGATCCAACGTTGTACCAGTGAAGCGACATCGGCCAAAATTACGGATGCCAAAAGTGCTCAAAAAATTTGCTCATGTACAATCGGTGTGCAAGCAAATAACTTGAAGCTTGGTGAGTTCTGGGCAATTCAAAGTTTAGCCATGAGTGGTAAGGATCCACGCAGTTTGCCAGCGCTGCAACGCATTCAGCCTCAGTTGGATAAATGTCGTGAAGGGGTGACGTTCAATGCACCACCAGCAGCACCAACGGCTGATACAACGCCTGCTCCAGCAAGCAAGCCTTAATTTCTACGGAATCCTTTTCCGATCTGTAGATCATTTGTGAACATTATTATTTAAAAAGCAGACTTTCGTGAAGCGAAGTCTGCTTTTTTTCCAATTGCATCGTATGATGATTACGTCTGTGAATGAGATCGTTTTATAAAGCAAATATATAGCCCACAAGGAGTGCGCGTGATGACGACTGGACCCGCTACGGATACCGTTTCTATGGTGAATGATCTTTCTGTACTGCCGAATCTTGATGTCGTGACGACTCAAGGAGAGGTAAATTTGGCGTCCTTGATTGGGCAGCCGCTAATTTTATATTTTTATCCCAAAGATGCGACACCTGGATGTACCACTCAAGCGCGTGACTTTCGTGATTTGATGCCGGAGTTTGAGGCGCTTGGTGTGAGAGTCATCGGTGTTTCGCGCGATACGCTAAAAGCCCATGAAAAATTTACAGCCAATGAGTGCTTGCCGTTTCCATTGATTACCGATACTGAAGAGACACTTTGCCGTTACTTCGATGTGATCAAAGAGAAAAATATGTACGGCAAGATTGTACTCGGGATACAGCGCAGTACTTTTCTATACGATAAGCACGGAAAGTTGGTGGATAGCTGGCGTAAAGTCAGCCCACCAGGTCATGCAGAGATGCTGCTTGCACGTGTAAAATCGTTGGTTTGAGTTATTTTGAGCATGTATCACCAGTGAGGATTACATGCGATTAATTCAATTTTTTTGATGAAATCCCATCTCGTCGATCACGCGTCTAGTCATTGTCGTGAAAGGGTATTTTGACTCCCAAAATGACGTGATTTATGTTAAACTCCAGCTCCTATTTGCATAAAACAATCCTTGAAAAATGGGTTGTTTTATTTATTTTTAACCTATTGTTTTAGATGATTTTGTTCTGTAAGTCGTTGTGCTGTTTTGATCGCGTTTGAAGTTTTATTTAATTCGTTTTAAAGCTTGCAATTCACATCAATAAAAAATCAGCAATACGCCTGACTTTAAAATAGATCATACGCCCAAAGGAGCATACATGAGCGATTCAGAAATCCTACCGATTGCCATTGAGGATGAACTCAAACAATCGTATCTGGACTACGCCATGAGCGTCATTGTGTCACGGGCGCTGCCTGATGTTCGTGATGGTTTTAAGCCTGTACACCGCCGTGCATTATTTGCCATGCGGGAATTGGGCAATGATTATAATAAACCGTACAAAAAATCTGCACGTGTGGTTGGGGATGTGATTGGTAAATATCACCCACATGGTGACACTGCTGTGTATCACACGTTAGTTCGGATGGCACAGCCATTTAGCTTGCGTTATTTATTGGTAGATGGACAGGGCAACTTTGGCTCGGTCGATGGTGATGCCCCAGCAGCGATGCGTTATACCGAAATTCGGATGACCAAACTTGCGCATGACATTATCGTTGATCTCGAAAAAGATACTGTTGATTGGGAAGATAACTACGACGGGTCTGAACGTATTCCTAAAGTAATGCCAACGCGTATCCCTAACTTGCTGATTAACGGCTCGGCAGGGATCGCGGTGGGTATGGCGACCAATATGGCGCCGCATAATATTACTGAAGTTCTAAATGCCTGTTTGGCATATGTCGATGATAGTGACATCACGATCGAAGGCTTGATGGAGCATATCTCTGGTCCAGACTTTCCTACCGGCGGCATTATTTACGGCAAGAGCGGTATTGTTGATGCATATCGCACCGGGAAGGGACGTCTGCATATCCGGGGTAAATACCATCTCGAAGAAGACGATAAAACCAATCATGTCAGTATTGTCTATACCGAAATTCCCTATCAGGTGAATAAAGCAAAGCTCATTGAGCATATTGCAAGTTTGGTCAAAGATAAGAAAATTGAAGGCATTAGCGCACTACGTGATGAGTCTGATAAAGACGGTATGCGTATCGTCGTTGATCTAAAGCGTAACGAAAATGCAGAAGTGATTATTAATAATTTGTTTATTAATACACCGCTTGAAACATCGTATAGCATCAACATGGTTGCGCTTGAAAATGGTCAACCGGGACTTAAAAATCTAAAGGATCTGGTCGCAGCTTTTATCCGCCACCGTCAAGAAGTCGTCACTCGCCGTACTATATTCGAATTGCGCAAGGCACGTGAACGTGGTCATTTGTTGGAAGGCTTGGCGGTCGCTTTGGCTAATATTGATGGCATTATTGAAACCATCAAAACCTCAGCGAATCCCGGTGAAGCACGCGTACGTTTGCTTGAGGGACAATGGCAAGCGGGTGGTGTCTTGGCACTCCTTGAGAAGTCAGGACAACGTTCTATTCGTCCCGAAGTCATCGAAGGCGAGGATCCTGCACATCCATTCGGTTTGACAGGCGATCAGTATCGCTTATCGCCAGCGCAGGTTGGTGCAATTCTTGAACTTCGTTTACATCGTTTAACGGGTTTGGAACAAGATAAGTTGCTGGCTGAATACACCGAAATTTTAGGTGATATTGCTGAGTTACAATCCATTCTAGATAGCTTTGATAAGCTGATGGATATCATTCGTGCGGAGTTGCGCCTTGTTTTAGCTCAGTATGGTGACGTACGTCGTACTGCAATTGTTGAGTCACGCATTGATTTCTCGCGTGCGGATTTGATTCCAGAAGAAAAAGTTGTCTTAACGGTTTCTAAGACGGGATATGCAAAAACCCAGCCGTTGGATGATTATGCTGCACAACGTCGTGGTGGTCGTGGTAAATCTGCGACGAGCATGAAAGAAGATGACTATATTGAACATTTAGTCGTCGCGTCGAACCATGCAACTGTATTGTGCTTCACCTGCAGCGGTAAGGTTTATTGGCTTAAGGTGTATGACGTACCGCAAGCAAGTCGTGGTTCTAAAGGCCGTCCGATCGTCAACCTCTTGCCATTAGAAGATGGGGAAAGCGTCACAGCAATTCTGCCCTTAATGGATTTCCCAGAGTCCCATTATGTCTTTATGGCGACTGCAGACGGTACGGTTAAACGCGTTGAGCTTGAGCAATTTAGTCGCCCGCGTAGCGTTGGTCTGCGTGCAATTGAGTTGTCTGAAAATGATACTTTGATTGGTGTTGCGATTACCGATGGTACTCAGCAAATTATGCTATTCAGTAACGAAGGTAAAGCCATTCGCTTTGATGAAAATGAAGTTCGTGTTGTTGGTCGTACCGCGATGGGTGTAAGAGGTATGCGTATCGATGATGCATCGCGTATCGTATCACTCGTGGTTGCACCTGAATCAGGTGAAGTACTTACGGCTTGCGCCAATGGTTTTGGTAAGCGTACAACCGTGGATGCATTTCCAGTTCGTCATCGTGGTGGTCAAGGTGTAATCGCGGTACAAACAAGCGAACGTAATGGTGAACTTGTTCGAGCCACTGCTGTTAATGACAGTAATGAGCTGCTGTTAATCTCTGATGGCGGTACATTAGTACGTACACGCGTTGCTGAGATCCGCTCAGTCGGTCGTAATGCACAAGGTGTGATGCTGATTCGTCTAGGTGATAGCGAGACTTTGGTTGGCGTAGTTTGTTTGGATGGTGTTTGTCCAGACGATGATGATGTCATTGAAGGCGAAGTTATCGATAGCGCTGATCAAGAAATTGTTACCAGCACTTCGGAGACCACTGAAGATAGTTTGAATTCCACAGACGATACTCAGGCTGTAGATAAGCCATAGTTTATGATTCTTATACAGAAAAGGACGCTTTGAGCGTCCTTTTTTATTCGAATGTTTGGGTCATATTTATTCGGGTGTAAAAAATACGATTTGGCTAAAGGGGTTCCTCTTCGCTTGATACATTGCATGGTCTGCATTTGACATTAATTTTTCTACGCTCGTACCGTGCTTAGGATAAGTCGCAATACCAATACTTGCAAAAATAGAAAAATTTTCTAAGTCGGAGAGGGTTAAAGGCGCGGAAATGTTATTTTGTATTTTTTCGGCAATACTGAGCGCATTTTCATTGATATCCATCAGATTTTCTAAAATAAAAATAAACTCATCACCACCGAGTCGTCCGAATGTATCTGCTCTACGTAAAACCTGTTTTAATCGGCCCGCGATGATTTGCAGGAGCTTGTCACCCGTAGCATGGCCGTACGTATCGTTAACCCACTTAAAGTTATTGAGATCCATGAAGAGTAGGGCGAATTTTTTTTCATGGTTTTCGGATTCTGAAATGACCCGAGTTAAAATCTCGTTGATTAAATAGCGATTAGGCAATCCTGTTAAAGCATCATAACGCGCCATCTTATTAACCTCAGCTTCAGCTTCTTGCCAATGTTTGACGGCATTGTGTAAGAAGATGCTGCCAAACATTAAGCTGATTAAAAGTGCGGAGATGAGCGCACAACTATATTTATAGATTTTCACATGTCTCGACCATGTGGTGGCATTGATATCTATACCCGATATGGCAATGATTTTTCCGCTGCTAGGGTCGTACACAGGTGCATGTGCGGAGACCCAATCTCCCCAACGGTCATGAAAAGGGCCTTCGACAAAGGGTTGACCAGTGATGAATATCTCTTTGAGTGCTGTAGAAGGATTGTTAAACGTCTGTCCAGGCGGTGAGTAATCCTTTGAGTGAGTATCCTCAGTATCCAGTATAAAATGAATCTGATCTTGATCTAAGCGCATTAAGTAGACGAATCGGGCATCTTTAATATTATGCTTAACGCGTATTAAGCGTTTAAGCGTTTGGTCATATGCGGGAGTCACTAACTGTGATGGATCACCACTTAAATTTTGAATATCACGTGGATCTGCAGCAGCTGCAACTAGTTTGGCTTGCGTCAAAAAAAAGTCACGAGCTTGTGCATTGGCATATTCAGTGACTTTGATGGTCAGAAAAATACCGAAAACGACAGTGATGACCAATAAAGAGGTAAGTAATGCTTTATGTTTTAGGATATTTAATAATCTAATCACAGAATTCTAGATCGACCATGGGTTACGTAATAATACATCTAAACGAATGATTTGTAGAAATGTACTAGTTTGTCTAATTAAGAATTAAAACGGAGTATGCCTCTAGTTAAATCAGACTATAGGTAAAAAAATAAAGATAAAAGGGTTTTTTTAATAAAGCATTATAAAATTATTTCCTATTTAATGACTTAGGAATTCCTATCGAGTTTGCCGGACGCTTTAAAAAAGGGGGGGATTACTCAGCTTTTCGCTTGTAATTACTGAATACTTCGATTGGTGTGATTTTACTCAATTTTGTCTGCCAACGGATGCGATTATAAAATATCTCGATATACCTGACGATTTCTCTACTGTATCAGTCTTTGACGCCTACACATTGTACAATGTCAGTGATATTACTTGAGTAGACACTATTCGGACGTTCAACGATAAACTGTTATTCCCGTTGATTAGGCGCTGGGTCGTGCATTTGCAGCTTTTGACCTGCGCGTAGTGAAGCCTTAATTTATTTCTCAGCTTGCGGGCTTTGTACATAAAGATTTCGACACCTGAAGCGAAAAGTTCTGCATGCAATTGTTTTATATAATTTTAAGTCGCGACTGACTGGTGACATAGACTGATTTTTCTCGAAAAGCTTGGTGGGTTCAGCCTTGAATTCTGGACTGTATTGTTTCATCTGTTGAATTCCATTTATGTAGATTTTATCCACTCATAAAGTCTGCGTATTTTTCGACAGGGGGCGGATCGAAATTAAGCAAAAGTGGGTCAATTCATGGTATGAATTAATTCATACCATATCAGGTTGATATCTAAACCCTTTGAATCTCATCATCATTGGACGCAAAAATATGGTTAAATATGTGCCTTAAATTGCAACTGCTTTCCAAATAGTTTTTTTACTTCGCAAGGACATATTTTCATGCGTGCTTTTAACTTCTGTGCAGGTCCTGCCGCACTACCTACTGCTGTACTCAACCGTGCTCAATCCGAGCTTCCTGACTGGCACAGTACGGGCATGTCGATCATGGAAATGAGTCATCGCAGCAAAGAGTTTGTTGGCGCAGCGGAGAAGGCCGAAGCTGATTTGCGTATTCTTTTAGGAATCCCTTCGAATTATAAAGTCCTGTTTGTGCAAGGTGGCGCGACGCTGCAATTTTCTGCGGTGCCTTTAAACTTGCTGGCCGCTGGAAAGACGGCAGACTATATTGATACGGGTATATGGGCACAAGGGGCAATCAAAGAAGCGCAGCGCTATGGCAACGTCAATGTGGCGGCATCAAGTAGCTCAGATCATTATCACCATGTACCCGCTCAATCGACATGGGATCTGACACCCGGCGCGGCTTATGTGCATTACACGCCGAATGAAACCATTGGTGGTTTGCAATACGACTTTATTCCTGAGACCGAAGCGCCATTGATCGCTGATTTTTCCTCATCGATTCTTTCTGAGCCATTAGACGTCTCGAAATTTGGGTTAATCTATGCTGGTGCACAGAAAAACATCGGACCCGCAGGCTTGACTTTGGTAATCGTACGCGAAGACTTAATCGGTCATGCACAATCATCGATTCCAAGTCTACTGGACTATGCCAAGCAGGCAAACGGGGGATCAATGGTCAACACCCCGCCAACATTCGGTTGGTATCTGGCAGGTCTGGTTTTTGAGTGGTTGATCGAGCAGGGTGGTTTACCCGCGATGCAAAAATTGAATCATGAGAAAGCAGCAACGTTGTATGGTTATATTGATCAAAGTGGTTTCTATGCCAATCCAATCAACCCTGCAAATCGCTCAAAAATGAATGTGCCTTTTACGCTTGCTGATGCCGCGCTTGAAAAAGCTTTTCTTGCAGAAAGCACTGCAGCGGGTCTACTCAATCTAGCGGGCCATCGTTCGGTCGGAGGCATGCGCGCCAGCTTGTATAATGCAGTTCCTTTAGAGGCTGTACAGGCTTTAGTCGCATTTATGCAAGATTTTGCTAAGCGTAATGGCTAAGGTCTAGATCAGGTGGACTCGCTAGCTTATCGCCAACGTATCACGATGATACAGAGAGAGCTTGGGATTCCGCCTGATTACGCGCTTGCACGTGGATTGGTTTTGCAACCTGAAGCACATGATCTGGTCTTAATCGCTGCGGATGAAGATGGTCGTGAATATCAACTTGCACCACATGCCGCTGCTGCATGGTTTAAAATGCATGAAGCGGCAAAAACGCAAGGGATCAATTTTTTTGTTGTCTCCGCGTTTCGCAGTGTCAATCGTCAAGTGGAAATTTTTCAACGAAAAATCCTCAGTGGTCTATCGCTCGATCAAATTCTGGCGGTGAGTGCGATCCCTGGATATAGCGAGCATCATACCGGTCTTGCAATTGATATCGGTACTGTCGGCAGTCCTATCCTTGAGGAGTCGTTTGAGCAGACTGATAGCTTTGAATGGTTAGCGCGATATGCGGGACACTTCGGTTTTAGAATGTCCTATCCCAGAGATAATCTTTTTGGATATCAATACGAGCCATGGCATTGGTGCTATCAGGGTTAGCCCGTTGCCTCTAATATAAAAATGTACATAGAGGTGGTTTCGATGATCACAGGCAGCTGTCTTTGCGGTGGGGTAACATTTCAGATCAACGCGGAACTTGAGCCAATTCAAGTCTGCCATTGTCGTCAGTGCCGAAAGGCTCAGGGAGGGCCATTTGCGACGAACACGCCTGTATCGACTGCAAATTTTGAATTGATGAGTGGTGCTGATTTACTCAGCGATTATGAGTCATCGCCCGGAAAGAAGCGTGTCTTTTGTTCAGTCTGCGGATCACCGATTTATAGTCATCGTGAGAGTTTACCGGGAGTTATTCGTATTCGCGCAGGGTTGCTTGATGAGCCGTTGACTATACGACCTGCTATGCATTTCTATATGACGTCCAAGTCAAGCTGGTGGACTATTCACGATAGTCTGCCGCAATATCCTGCAGGGCTTGTGATCCCAAAGCCGGATCATTGATAGCCATTCTGATTTAGGTCTGACTTAGGCTACTCAATGCATGGCCAAACGACTATTTTAAAACTTTTTCAATCGTTG
>CAYJTU010000143.1:0-9818 GCA_964373105.1 uncultured Moraxellaceae bacterium
TAATTTATATTCCAAATGGTTAAACTAAAATCTATAGATCATTCTCGGAATAAGATGTCCGCTTTTAAAGCAACGCTGTTCCACCCTCAGTACTCTTTATTTCGTCTGCAGTAGTTTTAGAAAACCTCATTGCTGGATAGGCAGTTGAAAACAATAATGGTTTAGCCCTGTACAAGGAGTTCCTCTTTTGAATAAATATCCTCTACTCGCGAAAGAACGCACGATCGCGAAACCCGGTTTTAATCGCTGGCTCGTGCCCCCAGCGGCGTTGGCCATCCACTTATGCATCGGCATGGCCTACGGATTCTCTGTCTTCTGGCTGCCTTTGTCGAAGGCCATCGGTGTGGATAAATCGGTCGCCTGTCCAGCGGGCAGTGGTTTGTGGACTGCGCTCTTTACCCAATCATGCGATTGGACTGTCTCAACACTCAGCATCATGTATACCTTATTTTTTGTGTTTCTCGGTTCCGCCGCATTTCTCTTTGGCGGCTGGCTGGAACATGCTGGCCCACGTAAAGCAGGATTTGTTGCGGCGCTGTGTTGGTGTGGTGGATTATTGCTGACAGCTTTGGGTATCTATGAACACCAGCTTTGGCTCATGTGGTTGGGTGGCGGTGTGATTGGTGGGATTGGTTTAGGACTGGGTTATATTTCGCCAGTCTCGACATTGATCAAGTGGTTTCCCGATAAGCGCGGTATGGCAACAGGCATGGCGATTATGGGGTTTGGCGGTGGTGCGATGATCGGTGCACCCCTTGCTGATTTTCTCATGCGTCATTTCGCCACGCCGACTTCTGTCGGCGTGTGGCAAACGTTTTTGGTCATGGCTGCGATTTACTTTGTCTTCATGGTAGGCGGGGCGTTTGGTTACCGTGTGCCTGCGACGGGCTGGAAGCCGAGCGGGTGGAGTATCGACAGCAACAAAAAGCAGAAGCTCACGACGACCAAACATGTGCATCTCAATGTGGCATGGAAGACTAAACAGTTTTGGCTGATCTGGGGGGTGCTCTGTTTAAATGTATCGGCAGGTATCGGCATTCTAGCCATGGCGTCGCCACTATTGCAGGAGGTTTTTGGTGGGCATTTGATCGGTTTGAATCTGTCTATCAATGAATTGAATGCCGATCAGAAAAAACAAATTGCTACCTACGCGGCGGGGTTCACAGGTCTTCTATCACTGTTCAACATTGCGGGTCGATTCTTCTGGGCATCGTTTTCGGATGTCATCGGCCGAAAGTTGACTTATTTTATTTTTCTTTCACTCGGCGTATTGCTTTATGTCTCTATTCCGAGCATCACGCATGCGGGGAATCTAGCGCTTTTTGTGCTGAGTTTCTGCATTATTTTATCCATGTACGGCGGCGGTTTTGCGACGGTTCCTGCCTATCTTGCGGATATCTTCGGCTCGCAAATGGTTGGGGCGATTCACGGCCGTTTGCTGACGGCTTGGTCTGTGGCTGGAGTATTAGGGACATTATTGATTACCAATATTCGCGATTATCAGCTTGCTCATGGGGTGGCTAAAGCTGATGCGTATAACGTCACCATGTATGTTTTAGCAGCTTTGCTCGCCGTAGGTTTTGTGCTCAATTTACTGGTTCGACCAGTGAGCGAAGACAAATACATGTCAGATGAGGAGCTCGCGCGTGAACGACAATTGGCTCATGATCGCGTTCAGGAGTCCTCATCGGATTTAGATACTTTTGATGGGCAGGCGGTTAGCCGCACGCCTGCGGTTATCGTTTTGCTGGCTTGGCTTGCGGTGGGTATTCCGCTGGCGATTGGGGTATGGATTACGATTCAGAAGGCGATTGTGCTGATTCATTAGCGGCACAAGAGTAATTAGTTTGGACAAAAAAAAGCCCCCAACGCTTGAAGCATTGGGGTTTTTTGTTTCACGATATAAAATGGTCAGATCAGCATAAGGCTGGTCGGGAAGTCATTTGCACTAGCCAATGGCTTTGTCCGGCGTATACACCTCTGCCAACAGCCCACCGCGATCTATCGGATCGACATATTGAAAGATCCATTGGGGTGCTGGTTGCACATGAATTCCACAAACGCCCGTACCTTGGGGCTTTGTAGACGACGTGACGTGTGTAGTACCCATAGTTCGACCGCATCGTCAGTGCTGCCCCAAGACACCAGCGCACCCTGTTCTAGCAGGTCTCCGATGATTGATTGGGGCAACAGTGCCACTCCCGCGCCAGCGGCGATGGCGTCACGTACCATCAACAGCGAAGATACGCGCAGAACAGGCTGTGGCGCGATAGTGAGTTGTCCACCGCTGACAGACCAGATATCGCCGTCACGATAGCTGGGCATGACTACGGCCGAAACCCGCGCAGGTGTACTCTCGCTTGCTGATGGCATGCTGATCGATGGTGCGGCGGCAAGTATGAGCCTGTCTCTGGCAAAGCACCTGCCGACCAAAGTAGTTTCCTTGGGCGGGTTAACTCGGATTGAGACATCAAAATGTTCATCAACCAAATTGACTATACGATCCTCCGCCACGACATCGATCTGTACTTCTGGATAACACGCCAAAAACAGCGCGGTGAGTCGACCCAATGCCACCTGTGAAAACAGCAATGGCGCCGCGATACGTAGCTGGCCGCGTGGCGTGGCAAGACTATCTCGTGCCGCCGCCACTGCTTCGGCCATCTCGTGCATCGGCCCTTCAGTACGGCGCAGCAGCAGTTGGCCAGCTTCTGTCAGCTCTAGGCGCTGAGAACTTCGCTCGATAAGCCTAATGCCCAGTGTTTCCTCTAGATCAGCGACACGTCGTGATAGTGTGGCCTTGGATCGGCCGCTGGCGCGGCTGGCTTTTCCAAAACCGCCGTGAGTTGCGACGAGCTGAAAGTCCCCAAGTGCATTTAGATCCATGGTGTCTCAATATTGATACGACTTGTCTTGATTATAGAGTCTATTCATTCAATATGAAGCACTTTATCGTGAGCTCTTACACAACCGGACCTCAAAGGTGAAATTCATGAATAGCATTAGAGCATTGGTACTCAACGAATACGGCGGCCCCGATACCCTAAAGGTTTCGTTAGTTGAGCCGCCCGTGGCGGGTACAGGTCAAGTGCTGGTCCGCGTCCATGCTGCCGGCATCAATGGACTTGACTGGAAACTGCGTGAAGGAAATCTCCAAAAGGCTTTCCCGCTGCAATTACCTACCATTTTGGGCATCGAACTCGCTGGAGTCGTCGAAGCAGTAGGCGAGGGTGTTACTCGGCTGCATGTAGGCGAGCGTGTCATGGGGCCGATTGGCGGTTTGGGTGCTTACGCCGACTTAGTTGCGGTGAACGAGGTCAACCTCAGCCTGGTGCCTGATACGCTAGATTTTGTGGCCGCCGCCGCGTTGCCCATAGCATCGGTGGCTGCTTGGACCAGCCTTCACTTTGCCGGCCCCATCCATTCTGGGCAACGCATTCTGATCCACGGCGCTGCTGGTGGGCTGGGCGGATTCGCAGTGCAGTACGCCCATCAGGCGGGTGCCATTGTGTATGCCACTGCCCGGAGCAGTCATGTTGATTATGTCCGTAGTCTAGGTGCAGATCATGTCATCGCCTACGACAAGGAAGCGTTCGATAGCGTGGTGAGCGATATTGACCTTGTGCTCGACTACGCTGGTGGCGACATATTGGGCCGCTCATGGGCGGTGCTGGCTAAAAATGGTGCCATCGTCAGTGCAGCATCCCCTGACATTGTGGCAAATACACCAGCGGGACGTCGCGGTCTCTGGTTTCAGAACACGCCAGATACTGCGCGATTGCAGGTTATCGGCGAGGACGTGGCACACGGTCGCTTGCATTCCAAAGTCAGCAGCATCGTGCGCTTCCACGAACTACCTGCGGCCATCGAACGTAATCGAACTGATTCGCAATTGGGTAAAACCGTGGTGACGTTTTTCGATTGAATCAACGGCGTTAAGAAGGCGGAACATTTTTGTTGTTGGATTTTGGCAGTAAGAGCATCCACACCGTGGTCATTTTAAAAAACCATAGTGCTGATTTATTAGCAGCGAAGTGATTGGTTTGTACAACAAAAAAGCCCTAATGCTTGAAGCATTAGGGCTTGTTGTATTACGACATAAAATGGTGCCAGAGCGGGACTGTAATTTTAATTTTATTATATTGATTTATATGGATAAAATATTTTATAAAATATTGGTTATACCGTATCTTATACCGTTATTGCGAAAAAGTATTCTGCGTCTTACATCTACTTGCTTGATATAAACGCAATCATAGCAGTCTATGAAGTTGATGTGCAGGTTTGTGTTTCATCTCATCAATGGAGTAAATCTCAAATACATATCATCTCAATGAATCAATCGTTTCACAACTAACATTCCCCCTTAAATGGCTTGCCTCACGGTAAGCCATTTTTTTATGCCTTTATTTTTTCACATCTCAATCTTCATTTGTTACAGGAGAAACAACAATGCATTCCGTATGTCCAAGATGCTATTCAAGTCGAATCGTAATTCGTAATCAAGCCAAGAAAGCAGGAAGTGCAATTGGTACTGCTGCTGGCGCTGTTAGTGGTGCTGCTGGTGCAATGAGCGGTGCAGAAATTGGTGCAACAGTCGGAATGATCGCTGGGCCAATTGGTAGTTTTGCTGGCGCAATCCTTGGTGGACTATTTGGGGGTATTGCTGGCGGGGCGGTTGGTTCCTCACTAGGCAAATCAATAGATGACAATGTCCTCGATAATTATCACTGTCTCGCTTGTGACTATAACTTTAGTAGTGATCATCTCTAGCTCCTCCTCCCTCGTTTAATTTTTACAACCTATCACTATCTTCATTTTTCAACCTTAACGCACTGGTCATTATCCCTGCTGATTCATCGCAGTGGCTTTGCCATGTGCGCAATACTTTAAAGGAAATAAATCATGGCACATTTAATCGAATCGATGGCTTATGCAAATGCTACTCCGTGGCATGGACTCGGCAATCACTTAACCGAAAATCAACCCATTGAAGTTTGGGCACAACAAGCGGGCATGGACTGGAACATCCGTGAAGCCTCTGTTCGCTTTGTGGCTGAACATGATGCCAAAATCAGTTCAATTCATACTTTCCCTGAAAACAAGGTGCTGTTTCGTTCTGACACCAATGCACCTTTGTCAGTTGTCAGTCAGCGTTACCAAGTGGTTCAACCTCGTGAAATCTTAGAGTTCTATCGTGACCTCACTGAAATTTCTGGCTTTGAGCTTGAAACCGCAGGCGTACTTAAGGGCGGTCGTAAGATCTGGGCTTTAGCAAAGACAGGACAATCAACTGCTTTACGGGGTAATGATGTCACTAATGGCTACGTCTTACTGGCTACGGCTTGTGATGGCACGTTGGCAACGACTGCCCAATTCACCAGTATCCGCGTCGTCTGCAATAACACGTTGGCTGTTGCATTGGCTGGTGGCACAGGCGCAGTCAAAGTGCCTCACAGCACCTGCTTTGATCCTGAGGCAGTTAAAAAGCAACTGGGTATTTCAGTGTCGTCATGGGATGAGTTTATGTATCGCATGAAAAAGTTGAGTGAACGTAAGGTGAAATCGGTTGAAGCCGAGCGTTACTTCTTACGAGTCTTCACTGATCACAACTCAAAAGCGATGGGTCAAACCAATGAACGTGCTATGGCTAAAGCTTTAACTCTGTTCGATGGTCATGGTAAAGGCTCCGATCTTGAATCTGCAAAAGGAACTGCGTTTGGTTTACTCAACGCCGTGACTGAGTTTGTGGATCATGAACGTCGTGCTCGTAGCATTGATCATCGTCTTGAATCTGCATGGTTCGGTCAAGGTGCGGCGATTAAGCAAAAGGCATTAGAACAAGCCTTACTGATGGCAGCTTAAATACTTCATCCAATTGGCATAAAAGCCAGACCAAGCATGGCGCTTGGTCTGGCTTTTTTTATGTCGTTTTCATTAAACCAAAAATGTCATTTTCTTTAATTTAATCCATGAGGACTAGATCATGAATACAGCAATAACAACGACTGCACAGCCTGTTGCAGTGAAACACCAGCGTTCAGCCCATTCTGCCCTTCGTTTAATCTCGACTAAAGAACTGTCGCGTGAGGCTTGGTTAACCATCAGAAAACAAGGCATTGGTAGCAGTGATGCCGCCGCAGCCGTTGGTCTTAATCCGTATCAATCACAACTTGAGTTGTGGATGATCAAAACAGGTCGGGATGGAAACTTACCAAAAATTGATCCCAATGATGAAAGCTCACCGATGTACTGGGGCACGATTTTAGAACCAATTGTCGCAATGCATTACACCAAGCGTACTGGCAATAAAGTACGTCGTATTAACGCGGTACTGCAACATCCTGATGCAGATAAATCTTGGATGCTTGCCAATATTGATTACTCCGTTGTTGGTAGTGATGAAGTACAGATATTGGAATGTAAAACGGCTGGTGAGTTTGGCAGTCGCTTATGGCGAGATGGCGTACCTGAATATATCCAGTGTCAGGTGCAACATCAAATGGCAGTCACAGGCAAGAAAGTCGTCGATGTCTGCGTACTCATCTGTGGTCAAGAAATTCGTGTCTATCGAATCGAACGTGACGATGAATTGATTGATCGACTGATCGAGCTAGAGCGTAAGTTCTGGCACTACGTTGAACATGACATTGAACCGCCTGTGGATGGGTCTGATTCAGCAGGCAAAGCGTTGCGTGCGCTTTATCCGCAAGACTCTGGCAATACGCTGGATCTCACGGAAGACCTTGCTTTGTCTACTGCATTCTTAGGCATGGTGACGTTGCGCACTGAAATCGAATCGCGTACCGAAGTAGCAGAACAACTCAAGCAACAGATTCAACAGCGTATGGCTGAAGCCAGTAAAGCCGTCTTCAAATCTGGCAGCGTGACTTGGAAACGCAGTAAATCAGGTAGTCGTCGTTTTGTCGTTAATGCCAATCAGTCCAATCCATCATTGGAACTACAAACCATTTCAGGAGTCACGTCATGATTAAAGGTCTAGCAATCACTCCGCCCATTCTGGGTCGGATCAGCATTGGTCGCATGGTCGAGAAGAATGGTAAACGCCTTCCTGAAAAGGATGACCAATTTACGATTACTTCACAAGTACAGAACCGCGAAGGCTGGGTTAATCATCCGCTTGATGAGGAGTTACGGAAAGCTGCACCGAATGGCAAGATTCGCTCTATTCCTGTAAGGATGCTATTCAACGATCCTGATCTCAATCTTCGTGCTGAATACAGTATGTTTGATCGGCAGAATGGTAGGCCTCTTTGTGTCGGTAACGGTGAAACCTGTCGTCGTTCAACTGATTCAGGTGTTGAAACCTTGTCGTGTCCATCACCTGATCATTGCCAATTTTCGAAGGGTGGCTTATGTAAGCCTTATGGTCGATTGAACGTTCAGATTTATGACAGCGATGAGCTGGGTACGTTTATTTTTAGAACCACAGGGTATAACAGCATTCGTAGCCTAGCGGCGAGACTCAGTTATTACCAAGCCGTATCAGGTGATTTGTTATCTTGCTTGCCGTTGCAATTGCGACTTCGCGGTAAAAGCACTACTCAGAGTCATCGTTCAGCGATTTACTATGTTGATCTGACCGTTCGTGATGATGTTTCCATTGAAGACGCGATTGTTGAAGCACGTCAGATTAATGAGCACAGAAAAGAATGTGGCTATGACCAAGCTGCATTAGATCATGCCGCACGCCTCGGTTTTGGCAATGCAGCATTTGAGTTCAGTGAGGATGAAATACTCGATATTGTAGAGGAGTATTTCCCCGAAACTGAGGGTGGCAGCACCGAGGGTAGTCATGCCCAAAGTAACGAAAATGTCGCTGTAACGGCAAGTTCTATCCGAGCAGCGACAAGCACCAAACCTAGTCTGCGTGACAAGCTTGACCGTAAAGCGGCTGGGTTAAGTGGTGCAGCAGCGTAAGCCCCGAATGATTCGTCTTAAGGTTAAGGCGCATTGTTCATCCTACATGTAGTGTTCTTAATGAAATCAATGCATGACGATGCAGTGACTTCATGTTTTACCAGTACTCCACATTGACTCATATCAGTGCTGGGGGTATTCTTGCTTCGCTGGCACTCATTGCCAGTAGGTTTTGACAGACCTTCTACAAAAGGGCGCACAACGATGCTATTTCGGTTTTTGTGCGTTCTCCTTAGTCGCATCTTTATGGTGAGGCTGGGAGGGGCACGCTTGCGTGCGCTGGTTTTCCTTTTGTGCCAGTCTGTCAACCCTTCTAGTCTTGCCACCCTATTTGACAGTAGTAGGCAGGATTTTCTTTAAATCAAAAGAGAATCAATCATGAATCACGTCACCATAAAAACACATCAACTTCGCAAAATCATATCAAACGGTTTTACAGCCATCGCTCACCGCGATTCCTATCTCTTCGCCTGCAATCAACCTCAACGTTAATTATCGGGTGGAGTGAATGATTTAGTTATCGACTAGTTCACCACTCATTCACGCTTCATGAATAGGAATCATAAAAATGAATTTCAATAAGATCATCACGCTATCGCTGTGCCTATCATTTCTCACCGCCTGTTCAAGTCGTGCAGAACGGGAATTTACTCAAGGGTGTGAAGTTGGTGGACTAAGTAGTTCACAGTGTTCCTGCATCTACGACAATCTAAAAGATCATTACCCTAAAGAGGTCATGACTCAATTTGAGCGACAGGAGCAAATTCCACCCAATTTTGAAAATGTCTTGGCTCATGCGGCTCTTCAATGCCGTGACGAATAATACCGCCATATCAGCTTCAACAATCTCAAACGACTTAAAACTCTAACTTTTATTAATGGAAAACTAACCATGAAAGCATATCTCATTACAGGTTATTTAGTCATTGCGCTGGTCACTTCAATCTTCTTCAGCGCGTGCAGCAATTCATCACATAAGTCCTATGCCTTTAACGTAGGCAAAGCACTGGTCTGGCCGATCAGTATCTTTAATTAACCGTGCTCAATTAACCCAGATCAAGAGGCTTGTGGTTTATCCCACAAGCCTCATATGAGAATCTATCATGACACAATCATTCAAGCATTTTCTTGAGCAAAGTGGTGTGCTTGCATCCCTCAATCAAGACAGTGCCATCTTCATACATCCCGCTATTCCGCATAATAAGATTCAGGGTGCGATGTCGTCCTATATCCCTACAACAGTTCAACCCAATGATATTGTCGTGTTGATTGATGACACTGTCTTTGGTGGTGCCAAAGAGGGGCTAGTGATCACAGAATACGCTCTGTACATGAAGGAAGCTTTTGAGTCACCACGTACTTTTGCCTTGCACGATATTCAATCCATAACATGGAGCAAAGATTTTTTTGGCGCCAGTTTGCTCATCAACGGCGCAAAGGTCATGGGCTTCTCACAGTTAAGCAAGCAGGGTGTTGCAACCTTTGTACAATTGGTTTCCGATTATCTCAGTTTGATCAGGCGGCAGGTTCGTCAGAAAGACGGTAATCAAGACACTAAAAATCAAGCCGTAGGTAGTGATCAGCAGACAGAATCTTTTGATGAGATGTATCCATTAATCGACATCCTTGCTCATTTAGTACTCCTCAAAGACCCCGTTTGGACATCAGAAAAAGTGAAGTTGGTCAAAACTTTGCTTGATGATTTTGTCGAGAACAATGAGCAAATGGCATTGCTGCAAGCACGACTTAAACTGAGAGATCGACCCTCACTGGATGAATCATTCAAGAATCTTTTGCGTATTACCGACGATGATGATGTAAAGGAGTTTGTCGTTCGAGCTGTTTGTGAAATTGCGCGACTAGATGGCGAAGAAGAT
>CAYJTU010000144.1:0-9786 GCA_964373105.1 uncultured Moraxellaceae bacterium
GTAGCATTAGATCAGGACGCAGATCCTCAAGTTTACTCATCGCGTCTACACCATCCTTCGCTTGCACCACTTGATAGCCTTGACGTTCAAGTAGGCGTGTCGTCACTTTACGCACGGTCACTGAGTCATCAACGACCATAATCACTTTCTTCTGTTGGATCGCTGGCAGCGATGCTTCCACGACCTCTCGAATGACGGTCGTGCTTGCGCGTGGTTGGCTTGCTGCAGTACGTGCCAGTGCGGCAAGATCCAAGATGATGACGACTGAACCATCACCTAGAATCGTCGCGCCTGAAATACTACTCACACTCGCCAGTTGTAATCCTACAGGTTTAATCACGATTTCTTCACGTGAGCCCACCAGTTGATCAACTTGAATCGCAACTTGTTGACCCTCGTACTTCACAATCAATAAAGGCAAAGGCATGATTTGCCCGTACAGCGTCGGTGAGTTCTGACCACCGATTAACTCGCCTAAATAACGAAGACGATAGGGTTTATCCGCAAAGTTAAACAGCTCTTGGTTTGAACTATAAAATTTGGCGAGCTCATCAGGACTCACGCGTACGATACGCTCAATTTGAGAAAGAGAAATTGCAAATATACGGTCACCCACCCGCACACGCAGGGCATCCGTGACCGCAACCGTTAATGGCAAGCGTAGAGTGAACGTGGTCCCTTCTGCCTCTATAGAGTCAACCGTCACCACACCACCAAGTTGACGAATCTCGCTCTGTACGACATCCATACCGACACCGCGACCCGAGATCTGGGTCACTTGTTTGGCCGTAGAGAGTCCCGCATGAAAAATCAGCTGCATGATTTCATGGTCAGTCAAATCGGCCGATGCATTAATAATGCCGCGTTCAATCGCACGCTGACGTACAGCTTGCACATGAATCCCTGCACCATCATCTTGCAAGGTCAGAATCACCTCACTGCCCTCACGCTGCACCGACAACGTAATCGTGCCCTTTTCAGACTTTTGTTGCTTGATGCGGTCATCTACAGACTCAAGCCCATGGTCCACCGCATTCCTGAGCATATGTTCAAGCGGTGCAATCATGCGTTCAAGTACGCTACGATCCAGTTCACCTTCAGCATTTTGTATGACCAGATTGACCGACTTGCCCAATTCAGTTGCAGTCTGACGAACCACACGTTGTAACCTTGGCACCAAACGAGAGAATGGCACTAAGCGTGAACTCATGAGTCCTTCTTGCAGTTCAGATTGAATTCTCGACTGTTGGAGTAACAGGCTTTCTGAATCACGTGATTTTTCAACCAAGGTATTTTTAAAATCTAATAAGTCAGAAACGGATTCGGCTAGAGATTTTGACAACTGATTAATTGACGAATATTGATCCATTTCCAAGGGATCGAAGTCTTGATACTGACCTGTTGAAAACTGCCCTAGATCCTCTTGATGTCGGGCAATAATCTGCGATTCAAGCTCACCGTCCATGCGGCGGAGTTGCTCGGCAATACGCTTAATCGTTGCACCCATTTCTTCGACAATCTGTGCTACCCCTGTGAGCCCCATCTCAATCCGCGCACGGTTAATCGCATTTTCCCCAACGAGATTGATCATTTTGTCCATCAAATTAGCGGAAACACGTACCATTTCTGAAGACGAAACATCCAAGGTGTCTAATTTCGGGAAAGACCCTTCAATCGGGGGTAATTCTAAGACAGCGCCATGATTGCCGTTCTGATCCGTGACGACATGATCCGTCATAGACACTTTTAAGGTCGCAACGGGCTCATCAGCAGCGCTATCAGATTCAGCAAGTTCATTCTGACTGACCTGGGAGACTTCAATCTTCGCCCCAATCAGCGATTCTGGATTTTTGCGGTATAAGCGTAATGCGTCAATCAACGTTTGCGGCGTTTGCGGACGTTCACCGCGATCAAGCACAGCAACAGAATCAGCAAGCCAATCATGACTTTGGTTGAGTAACTGACCAATTTCAAGGCTAACTGGGGTTTTCGCTAAAGCAAGATCCTCGTAAACAAATTCCATTTCGTGGGACAAGTCACCGAGGGCTGTAACACCCGCCATGCGCGCCCCGCCTTTAAAGGTATGCAAATTGCGCTGTAACTCTTTGAGTAATGACTTACTTTTCGGATG
This sequence comes from uncultured Moraxellaceae bacterium, assembly GCA_964373105.1. GTDB lineage: Bacteria > Pseudomonadota > Gammaproteobacteria > Pseudomonadales > Moraxellaceae > Aquirhabdus. Next base: position 2,132 of record CAYJTU010000144.1, read on the forward strand.
ATCTTTTACTGGCTCTTTACCCCGTGCTGGAGTCACTAGCGTGAGCCACTCGGTCAACTGCATGCTGGTGAGATTAATAATCTCAGCGGCTTCATCAAGAAAAATTTCCAAAACCTCTGGGTCTGGCGCACTCCCCTCATCCCATGCCTCAGCAAGGACCTGCATCTGTCCCAAACGGGGTGTTTCTTCAACAGATGAAATGACTGCTTTTGGAGACGTTTTTTCTTTTGCAGGTGCCACTGGTTCTGATTGAGTTCTGACCACCGAGGCAACTCTAGATGCAACCGCAGATACCACAGAAGCCACAACGGATTGCTTTGGCGGCACAGGATCAGTCGCTTTTGGCGACTCTTTGGGTGCTGTCTCTTTTTGTAGTGCCTCTTTATGTGCAGCCTCTTTTTGAGGAGAGCCTTTTTCAATAAGAGCCACACTTTCGACATCGTATTTTTGGATTGCAGACTCAACAGTATTCACAGAAGTAGTATTGCTTAGCGCGACCGTTTTTTCCTGCGTACCTGCTATACGTATCAACGCCAGCACGTCGAAGTAATCTTGTAAGACCTGTACATCAGACGACTGAATATACTGTTTTAATGTCTGCGTTTCAGTCGGGGTAAAAAACGACTGCTGTGTCTTGCTGAGTTGATCGACTTGCTGCGCAACTTGATCTTGCGCATGTCGTAAAAATTTCACCAGAATATCTGAGCTTTGTACACGTCCTTCGACTAAACGCTCATAGACGGTTTCTAGCTCATGAGTATAATCCCCCAAGCTCTGTACCCGCCCCATACGTGCGCCGCCTTTTAAGGTGTGCAAATGACGTTGTAGCGCTTTAAGTGGCGCGCTATCATCGGGGTCTGCCGCCCATAACGAAAAGCTCTCATCAACTTCTTGGACCAGCTCTTCAGCTTCCTCCATAAAAATCTCAAGTAACTCCGCATCGTTTTCTGGATCGACGGGATACTCAAGTTGAGCCGTAGTAGTTGTAGACTTCGATGTAGGGATCTCTTCGACTGCAGATGAAGCCACTGATTCAGCCTCAGCAACCATTTGCTCGGGCACGTTGTCAGAGGACTGATCTTGGGGTTCAACAGCCGCAGCCGGTACATCAACTTTACTTTGCCAATCCCGCAATAGATCAATAATCGCCGTTTGAGCTTGTACTTCTATGCTCGCGGCCAAGGCATCAAACATCTGGGTGAGTGCTGCATGAGCAGCGAGCAGATCAGCGATGAGTTGCGGTGGCGCCGCATCGACAAGAGCCGAATGTGCAAGTAAATGCTGATACGTCGTATGGAGCTCGGTCACCAGATCACTCAAGGGTAAAATCGGGACATGAACCACCGCTGCAGACAAGCGTGCTAACTGCTCACTCATGATCGCCAGATAAACGAGTGTATCTGGCTTGGAAAAGTGATCTTTTAGCGTCCATTCGGCATCTAAGACATCCTCAATACCGATATCCATCAACTCAGTGACCAACCCCGTAAAGATCGGTTTGGAATGACTATCCTGCTCGGCTTGATCACCGTGTGGATTCATCGCCTCCACATGATGGATAAACACCTCACCCGCCGTATCCAGCGTGGTTAACTGCCCGGTTTTGAGCGACAATAATTGTTCATGGGTCAAGCGCACCAACTCGATTAAGGCATCAATATGGTCATCGTTAACTGGCAGACGCTCTCTCATCAAACGTTTACACTCGAATTCCATGACATGCGCAAGTTGGTATATCGAATCTATACCGGTCATCCCTGCACTACCGCGCAGGGTATGCAGCGCACGAAGGAGCACATCACTGACCATGACCTGATCTGAACTTTCGCTCATCGCCCGTATAGCAAAGCTTTGAATGTCGTTTAAATAACCTTCGGCTTCTGCGACAAATATCTCAAGTAATTGAGGATCCCATTCGACAGCAACTTCCTCAGCCACACCTGGGGCATAAAGAACGGGAGCAGGACCGAGATGTAACTGTCCAGTGACTTGATTTGCCATAGAATCGTTAAGCGACGCAGCGATTTGATCAAATTCCGCACTCGACGCTATCTCATCTTCTGGTTCTGGCGTCGATCGCTCGACCGCATTTAAAACTGCCGTTTGAATCTGCCCAGATGTTAAAACATGACCATCACGCAATAACCAAGCGGTTTGTATAATCGGTAATACATCGATTCGCGGTGCCCGCTGCGCAGCAAAGTCTTCGACTAACTCGGGGATTAAGGCAATCACTTCAGCAAGTAATTGCACGATACTTTGATTGGCTGTGACGGTACGCTCACGAACACCATTCAGTAAACGCTCTATAGACCAAGCCAACTCACCGATCACATGGGCACCCACCATACGGCCTGACCCTTTGAGGGTGTGGAAGCTGCGACGAATGATTTCGAGTGCGGATTGGTCATCAAAATTGACAGCCCATTGCGGAAATTTTTCGCCAATTTCTTGAAGGACTTCCGCAGCCTCTTCAAGAAAGATATCACGTACAGCGTCGTCTTCGCCAAAGTAACTCACGAGATCATCATTTGGAATCGCCTGTGGCGCATGCGTACCCAGCAGGGACAATGGCAATGGCTCTTTTGCAAAATGAGTATGCTTTTTATGCCCAATCGATTCCGAGACAGGATCTGTTTTAGCTGACTCCACTGATGCCGATTCAGCATCAAAGGGTGCGTGCTCATCCAACGAAAAAAGTGCTTCTTCATCAGCATCAATCGATTTAGCACCCTTAACCACACGCTGCTGAGTCAAAACTTCAGCACGATGCACTAAAGTCAAAACATGCTGGATATGCTCGTTGCTGTTCAACCGCTTATTGGTATAGCTGCTCACCAGGATTGGCAATGTCTGGCGCACCTCATCGACCAATTGTGTCGCTAGGTTTGAAGCCTCTGTACTGCCATCCAAAATACGGTTCAATAAACTTTCAATAGACCACGCAAGCTCACCGACCGTACGTGCGCCAACCATACGCCCTGAACCTTTTAAGGTATGGAATGCACGGCGAAGTTCTTTGAGGGCCACCTCATGACTCAAATCAGCTTTCCATTTCGGATAGTAAATCGCGATGTTATCCAGAACCTCATGCGCTTCTTCGATGAAAATGCTACGAATTTCATCATCTTGTTCAAAATCATCCTGATAAGGATTATCATGCACAGAATCGCTGTTTGACTCTACCGCCAAATCAATGTCATCAAGCTCAAAGTCTAGCTCGCTGCCTTGATCGCTAGACTCAGAGGCGATATGACTCACCGCCGCAGTAATATCGTCATGCACGATAGAATGCAAATCATCCCGCTTTGCTGCATCAATCGCATCGGCATTAAACAGCGCATCGCCTTGCTCATCCACGAAGCCTAACATCGCAAGCGTTGTTTCATCATGATACAGCTTAGCACCGCCCACAGGCACGGGTTCGGCTTGAGCAAGAGGTTGTTTAAACTCAGTTAAAGTTTTCTCCGCGACATCCAAAATGCTCTCATCTTGATAATGTCCCGCCAGCTGATCAAGATAATATTCTATGGAAGAGACCAGTTGCGCCAATAAATCGACTTGCTTCCAATGCGGCTTATAGCCTTCAACCAACACCGTTGCCTGTAAGGCACTTACGAATGAAGACAGCAAATTTGCCGCGCGCGACAAACTCAATATCTCAAAGGCACCGCGGACCAGGCCTAATAATTCAGGCATCGGTTTGAGCGTATCCACATCCCCACGGCTCTGATGATAAAGCGCGAGAACTAATTTGGTTTTTTCCAGTGCAGCACGAGACTCACGGACTGCCGCATGTCGTGCATTTTGAACCAGCCCCTCATCTGGGGCAACTTGCGTTGAAAGCACCGTCAGATCAATCGTGTGCTGTAATTTATCGGCGAACTTCGTCAGTTCCAAAGCCAGAGCGTTCTTGACCTCCACATCAGCACTGTATTGAATGAGCAATGCATCCAACTGTACTTGTGCATCTTGTGCCAGGCTCGCCCAACCGGAAACATTGAGCAAGCGAATCGATTCTCTCAGCGCGATCGCTGCGGTATCGCGACTAAACGATAGGCCTTCACGCGCATTGAGTACTTGTCTGAGTGCCGAATCCAACAGACGGTGTGATGTCCCTTGGCCATTAGGCAACTCCAAACCATATAACTGGCGCAATGGCTGTACTTTAGTGTTGCTTACTTTTTTGGGATCAAGAGCTTGGAGTAAGTCACCCAATAGAATTTCATCATCATCAATGCTGGAAGCAGAGGATTGAACTAAAGAACGCTCAAGGCGTATGAATAAAGAACGTAGCGTCTCTACATCCGCAAGCTCATGGCTACTCACCGCCTGATGAAAGACATCTGCGACTTGCCATAAAGCCGACTGTTGCTTGGTTTGAGCATTCTGCTGCAACAACCCTGCGATACGTGTCAATCCAGACAATGCAGACTCAGTTTCTTGCCCTGCTAACCATAAGGAAAGTAGATGTTGATAAGCTTGGCTCAGTTTCTTCTGTACATCCAAACTCTGAGGTTGAACCGTAAACTGCTCATCCAACAACGACAAATCAGGTTTAAACAGTACATATTGATCAACGGATGCATTCTGATCACTGGCTGGATGACTTAATTGCTTATCCAAGAGATCAACTTGGGCAAAAATAGCAACATGACGACTATTTTTGGTTCTCTGTAGGTGATCAAGCTCATCAATCAGTAACACAACGGACTCATTGATGATTTGTTGAACACTTAAAAAAGGAATACGACCGGTGATCACCCGGTCAAGGACTTTCTCAAGCGTTTCCGACAGTAGTAAGGTGTCGTCAAGCCTAGCCATATGCAAGGAGCCACTGACTTGATGTAAGCCACTCATGGCATCCAATATGTCTTGTGGGGAGTGCGTGCTGAGTGCGCGCTGGACATCGACTAACGTTTCATCAAGCGCATCTTTGACCCAGTCTAGGGCGATATAAGGCTGCTGAAGGCTCATAATGTTTTGCTCTTGATGCGATTAGCCATGGATAACACCCAATTGCAGTTCTGTTCTAGCAGCGCAACTGAAGACTTTTTAGAGTAAATGACTGGATTATTAATAATTTTCCGCACATTAAATTTTATATTAAATAATTGTTTTATATCAGATTGATCTAAGTAGCTATCACAACCAAACGCGAGGCGATTGAAACGTTGAATACCCAAAATAATGAAAGTGATTCGCTTCGACCTCAAGTCGACCCCGTTCTGACTTACATGCTTATTTAACTCTTTCATACGCCAACGTCCCTGCATGTCTAATTCTCTTCATGGCTGGATGATCCCAATCCGCCATCTCCCCAGGTCCAAGTACCAGCAACCCACCCCGATCCAAACGTTGCACCAAAGCGTCTAAAATGTCACGACGATCAAATTGGCGAAAGTAAATCAATACGTTTTGGCAAAAAATCACTTGTAACCGTCTAAATGGCACATTACTCATATCGAGCAAGTTCAGACGGTGAAAAAACACACGCGCGCGAAGCTCTTCTGCTACCTGCCAATCCTGACGCGATAATGCAAATAAATGTGCGACTGAAACCTTAGTTTGCTCAGATTCCGCTAATGCACAACAGAATTGACGATAGTTTGCAGGAATCCGCTCAGACTTTCGCCACGAATAACGCCCAACCTGCGCGGTTTCAAGCGCTGCATCGCTAATATCACTCGCCATAACACTAAAACCAGCAGTCGCATGTCTATTGGCAAGCATCGCAAGCGACCACGTTTCTTCACCGGTCGCACAGCCCACACTCCAAATATGCACAAGGTCATCAAAGAGTGGCAAGCGCTGCTCTAAAAGCTCAAAAGAAGGTGGATGACGAAAAAACGCAGTCTCATGAACGACTAAATCTTCGACCAACCGCTGCCACTCAACTGAATTACTTTGAACATATTGATAGTACGATGTTGAACTCAAATCACAGATCTTCATCCGATCATTGACACGGAGTTCAAACAAACCACGCTGGATATCAGGAAGTACCATGCCTATCCGCGACTCAATTAAAGAACGCCAGAGGGCAAACTCTTCATCGTCAAACCGCTTTCGAGGCGAACCTCCAGCATGATTGAGCGTCATGCTGGGTGGTGTCTGGACAGGCATCATCACTTGTGTTTTCACAGGAGCCATCCACGTATCAGTGCACGGTTAATTCATCAGGCAATTTGAAGCCTGATACAGACTCACGCAAGTTTGCCGCCATTTCAGCCAAGTTACCCACCGAGCGTGCCGTTGCCATGGTGCCGGCTGTGGTTTGCGTCGTGATCTCTTGAATGACATTCATGGTGTTGGAAATATGTCCTGCAGACGCGGCCTGTTGGCGTGCAGCTGAGGAAATATTTTGAATCAAGTCAGCAAGAGACCTGGAAACTTTCTGCACATCATCCAAGGCGATACCCGCATCTTGCGCAAGACCCGCTCCGCGCACAACCTCAGAAGTCGTTTGCTCCATGGAAATAACCGCTTCATTGGTATCACTTTGAATGGCTTTCACCAGACCTTCAATCTGCTTGGTTGCACCAGCTGAACGCTCCGCTAGACGCTGAACTTCATCGGCAACCACAGCAAAGCCTCGACCAGCCTCACCCGCCATGGACGCCTGAATCGCCGCATTCAAGGCCAGAATGTTGGTCTGATCCGCAATGTCGTTAATCAAAGAAACGATATCGCCAATCTCTTGAGAAGACTCACCCAACCGCTTGATGCGTTTTGCAGTTTCCTGAATCTGGTCACGAATGATATTCATCCCTTCGATTGAACGCTGTACCACGTCACCGCCATTCACTGCAATTTCTACAGAACGCTCCGCAACCGCTGCAGACTCAATCGCATTTGCCGACACTTGGTCAATCGACACGGCAATCTCATTCACCGCCGCTGATGCACCCGCAATTTCTTGTGCTTGATGCTCTGAGGCTTCTGCCAAATGCATTGCGGTCTGCTGCGTATCTTGCGATGACCCCGCAACTTGCAACGCAGTCGTATTAATGGCTGAAACGAGTAAGCGCAATTGATCGATCGCAAAGTTTACAGAGTCTGCAATCGCCCCTGTAAAATCCTCCGAAACGGTTGCATTGGCGGTCAAGTCACCATCCGCAAGATCACCTAGCTCATCCAGTAGTCTTAAAATCGCGGTTTGGTTGCGTTCACTCTCAGCTTGAATACTACGGGCACGTTCTGCTTCTTTTTGTGCATCGGCCATGGCGCGCTCTTGGTCAATTCGACCACGCATCAAGAACATCCGAATCAACGAATAACCCAGTCCAATCAAACCAAAAAGCATTAAAAAACTTGGGAAAACTGAACGATATTTGGTTTGCACCGAGTGAGTCAAAGTATCCAAACGGGTTAACAGATCTGCAGAAGCCGCATAAAGATTCTTTGCAGAATCACGAACTTGAGTAATCTGCGGTGAACTGATAAACATTTTAACCGCTGAAGGTTTTAACACCTCGTTATAGGATTTCTCCACCGCGGCCAGTGCGGTGAGTGCAGCAGGGTTGGTGATTTGCTGAATACCTAAACTTGGATCCCCTTTTAGTTGCCCCTCTAGGACTTTACCAAAGGTTTGCGCATCATCAGAGAATCCTGACGCGGAGGAAATTGCGGTCGTATCACCCGACAAAACTACG
>CAYJTU010000145.1:0-9782 GCA_964373105.1 uncultured Moraxellaceae bacterium
CTGAGTATCCGATCAATATGGCCGCCAGTGCGATCACCGGTCATTATCATTTGATGATGCTGCCCAACAACACCATGCAAAACTTGGATAAAGCGCTGAAGTCCGCCAATATTGGTGTTGAGCGTATGATTATCTCCAATCTGGCGACTGCTGAGTCAACACTGCTGCGCGATGAAAAAGATTATGGCGTGTGTTTGATTGATATCGGTGCGAGTATCACCGCAGTATCAGTTTATCTTGAAAATCGTTTGATTTTAAGTCATACCATTCAGCGCGGCGGGGAGAATGTCACCCGGGATATCGCTTCGGTGCTCCAGACGTCAACCGAACAAGCCGAGACGTTGAAAGTCAGGTATGGCGGTGTCAATCGTGATCTCATTCGCGCTGATCAAATGATTCAAGTTGCAGGCGTAGGCAGTAATCCGGGGATTACGCTTAGCCGGATGGATTTAGCCGATATTATTATCGCGCGCTATGAAGAGATTTTTGAAGAGATTCGACGTTTACTCGTTGACACGGGTGCTTATGGGGTTCTGCGTCATGGCATTGTGTTGTCAGGTGCGGCGTGTCAGATTGAAGGCATCGTGAGTTTGGCGCGTCAGGCGATGGGGGTTCCAGTTCATTTGGGCAATCATCCCGCCAGTATTGAAATTCGTGATGATCGGAAGCCACTCTTGCATCGTCCGATTTTTGCAACGTCTAGCGGTTTGCTCTTGTACAGTCAGAGCGAAAATCAGCGTTGGAGTGAAGAAACTGATCGTGATGCAGGACGCGACAGCCAGATTGTGAATCGTTTGATGGTGACGCCGTGGAAACGTACGGTGGATTGGTTACGTTCTATTTTTTAATCTTGTTTTAAACCTGCGGTTATATGGGTTTAAGTTTTATGTCGTTTTTTGAATTGTTTTATTTTAGTCGGTATTTTGGTTGTTTTGGGGTTAATCTCCATGTTGTCTTTGAGGTGACTTGTCAGACAGCGTGTGCATGAGAACACAGAACTTAAACGTATTATCACACAGCATGAGGCAATGACTTGACTTAGAATGATTTACAATAGATCAAAATCAACATAAGTCATTGCCGTAATATTTATTTTGGAGACACAACGCCATGTCAGCTTATACATTGGTGCAAGATGAGACATCTGACAATAACGGACTGGCGCGATTTACAGCGATCGGTATAGGTGGTGGTGGCGGTAATTCTATTGAACACATGGTTCGTTCCGGGATTAAAGGCGTGTCGTTTGCGTGTGCAAACACCGATCGTCAAGCGCTAGACCGTATGTCAGCGCCAAATCGTATCCAGCTCGGTCTGCAAACCAGCCGTGGCTTAGGTGCAGGTGCTGATCCTCAAGTGGGTCGCCTCGCTGCACAAGAAGAGCATGAGCGGATCCGTGAGACGCTGCAAGGTTCAGACATGGTCTTTATCACTGCAGGTATGGGCGGTGGCACAGGTACGGGCGCGGCACCCGTGGTTGCCGAGATTGCCAAAGAAATGGGCATTTTGACCGTCGCTGTCGTCACGACACCGTTTCAGTTTGAAGGCAAGCGTCGTCTTGCTTCTGCACAGCAAGGCATTGAAGATCTCTCTCAATACGTCGATTCCTTGATTACGATTCCCAATGATAAGTTGATGAGTGTATACCGCAATCTTTCTGTCGTTGATGCGTTTAAACGCGCGGATGATGTCGTGTTGAATGCGGTACGTGGTATTTCTGATCTGATCATCAATCCCGGCATGATCAATATCGACTTTGCAGATATTCGTGCTGCGATGACGGCTCGTGGTCATGCCATGATGGGTATCGGTACAGCAAAGGGTGATGATCGGGCGCGTATTGCGACCGAAATGGCGATTCGTAGTCCACTACTGGATAATGTCTTGCTTGAAGGCGCACAAGGTCTGCTGGTGAACATTACTGCAGCTGACGTGAAGCTGGATGAGTTCCAAACTGTGGGTGAAGTGATTGCTCAGATTGCTGATGAAGATGCCAATATTTTCGTCGGTATGGTTGTTGATCCAGATGCAGGTGAGGAGTTGCGCATTACCGTGATCGCCACAGGCCTGAGCCGTGATGATCGCGCCGCGCCGCGCCGTCCAGTGCCAACGCGTAAAGATCAAGTCTCTTTGCCACTGGATGATGCGGATGCACCTGCAATTGATCGCCGTCATGCAGGGCTATCGGAGCCTTTGGCGGCATCGACTGAAACGCCGGCAGCAGCATCACCGATTCGGATTCAAGACTTCTTGAAGAATCAACAAAAACGTTAATATTGGCAAAAGATCAGTGTTGTTCTGATCTTTTATACAATTGACATTGAGTGGAGAGCCATCCTTTGCGATGGCTTTTTCATGGGTTTTTTGAAAATCTTGTGACGTCTTTCACAAGATTAAGGTCAATAAGTGTGATTAAGTCGACATTATAATTGGAAACATTATTTTTTTGACTAATGAGAATTATTCTTGTATTGGCAGGTGAGTCAATCAATGTTAGCATGGCGTAATTCTGTAATATTTTGAAATAAAATGTTGAATTCCCCCAGCCCGCAGGGCCTCAGGCAACGCACGCTTAAGCAAACGATTCGCGCGACGGGTATTGGGCTGCATAGCGGAAAGAAAGTCTATCTCACCTTACATCCCCATGTCGCAGATGGTGGTATCGTTTTTCGTCGTGTTGACTTAAATCCCCCGATTGAAATTCCTGCTCAAGCGTTATTGGTCAATGAAACAACCATGTCCTCTAATTTGGAGCATGATGGCGCCCGTATCGGTACTGTCGAGCATCTGATGAGTGCTTTAGCGGGCTTGGGTATAGATAATTTGATGATCGATGTGTCCGCTGCCGAAGTGCCGATTATGGATGGTAGTGCAGGGCCCTTTGTCTTCTTGATTCAGGCCGCAGGTATCGTAGAGCAAGAAGCCCTTAAAAAGTTCGTCAGAATCATCAAACCTGTTGAAGTGCTTGTAGAAGATAAACGTGCAGCGTTTATTCCTTATGATGGCTTTCGCATGTGTTTTACCATTGATTTTGACCATCCTGCATTTGATGAGGAGCATCAATCTGCAGAGCTTATTTTTTCGACGACATCTTATGTTGAAGGATTGAGCCATGCGCGGACGTTTGGTTTCCTCCGTGATATTGAGTACCTCCAAGCCAACAATCTTGCTTTAGGCGGAAGTCTGGATAATGCAATCGTGGTCGATGACCATGGCATCGTCAATGAAGATGGATTGCGTTTTGCGGATGAGTTTGTACGGCATAAGATGTTGGATGCCTTTGGTGATTTATACCTGCTGGGCTACAGTATTATTGGTCAATTCGATGGTTACAAATCAGGGCATGCACTCAATAATCAGCTCCTTCGTGCCCTCCTACAGCAGCCAAGTAGCTATGAAATTGTGACATTTAGTGACAGAAATGCGTGTCCAATCCACTATATTTCAGCTGATTAATTTATAAAGTTGTTTAAAAACAGGCGCAATGTCACATTTTGTGTCCTGAAAGCGGCGATGTTACAATGTAACGTAAATTTACCCGTTCATCGCCGTTCTCTTGCTAAACGCCTCAAGGTCTCGCTAATATCCCTGTCTTGAAATGCTGAAGCAGCATCATCCAGTATTTGTTTGACCTCAGGACTGAGGGCAGGCAACCGTCCATGACTGATCGTTTTGGGCTTAGGCTGGACTTCAATCACAATTTTCAAATGACGAACCGCGGCAAAATCTGGATGCTGCTGTAGTGCTTTGATGACTTGATGCTGCAAATACTTCAATTGACTGCCTGCGGTATGATGCTCTGTTGCAATACACAGGATATCGCCATCTAGCGCTGCAACTTGCCAGTTTTCTTGTGGTGTCCCCTCTGCTTGAGGTAGCACCTCTTTGAGTATCGGCAAAATCAATTGAGTTAATGTCTTTAGGTACTCAATATGAGTCTGAAGGTTTTTTAAATTGCTTTGTGAATAGGAATTTTCGGCAGTCCGATATGATTTTTTTTGGAAGGGCTGGACGGGAAGTTTCATGTGGGTTACTACTTTTTTGAGTTGTTATTCACTGATTGAATGTAACGTATGTTGCAGATTGTTTCAATCACAGTGAAGTGGCATTGATCTTGCTCCCTTAGGGAATCAATGCTTTTTTAGCAACAGATTCGTAGTATAGGTTGTAGAAAGTGACAAAAAGTGTCCTTTACAACCCAAACATGGCCGATACGCAAGACTTAAAAATGAGGTTGTTATGCAATTAAAGATGTTTCGCGTCCAGCGAGCTTTGTTTGCGATATCTACGATAGTTTTAGGTAGTGTTAGTTTTAATTCTTTGAGCTTCGCTGCAACGCAAGATATGTCTTTATCGATGAATCCTGTGGTTTCTACCCCTGTATTTAGCACGACTTCTGAAGAAGATGCGCCGATTACACAACTGTGGCAACAACAAGCGGCTTTGACTGCATCATTAGAATCATCAGGTTTGATCGTGAGCGATCACGATGAAGACCATGATCATCACAGCAACCAAGACGGTATCGGCGGTGATTACGATCCTGATTATGTCAGTCCAGTTTCTCGTTCTGATCGTATCTCGGATACGATTAATCAAGTGGTAGAGCAGGTCCAGCGCCGTGAGTCAGGCTTACAAAGCTTGAATCAATCGTTGATGACTTCACCTGATTCCAACCTGCAACTGCGTGATATTCTGGCTGTTGAGCCAGTGGCCAATGCCCGCGTGACCTCCCCATACGGTTATCGCACTCTAGGCGGCCGTGAGTTCCATCCTGGTGTGGATTTGGCAGCGCCTTACGGCACACCGATCTATGCGACTGGGACTGGCGTTGTTGTGTATTCGGGCTGGAAAAACGGCTATGGTAATTTCATTGAGATTGACCACGGTCATGGCTATATTACCCGCTACGGACATTCTTCACGTTTGCTCGTCTCTGTAGGCGATGAAATCAAAAAAGACCAAGAGATTGCTCGGGTCGGCTGTACGGGACGTTGTACCGGACCGCATCTGCATTATGAAGTTCTGCTCGATGGCAAACGTCAGAATCCAGCGACCTATTTGGCATTGGCACCGCGTCGCGAAGAGTAATCTAGCCGCGCATCGTTATTTATAACGCGTTAAAATCAAAAGAGCCCTTTGAATCATCAAATGGCTCTTTTTTCATGAAGCCTATATCATAGCGGTATGGTATTTTGAATTGCCGCGCTGTGATTGGTACGCGTTGATGTGCATAGTAGTGCCGTGCAGTTTTTGCTCTTGATTTTTAAAAGTTGAATTTTTATGTCTGAACCTCGGTTAGAGCCATCGCCAAAACCGTCAGCCACGACCGTAGCGCTCAGAGAGCGCTTTTGGCAGCATTACACCTTAGCTGAGCTGACACCCCCTGAATGGGAGGCGTTATGCGATGGTTGTGGCCTATGTTGCTTGGTTAAGCTGGAAGATGAAGATACGGGAGAGGTGGTCTATACCAAAGCCGCTTGTCAGCTCCTGGATACCAAGACCGCGCGTTGTACTGATTACCCCAACCGCCAAAGCATCGTGCCCGATTGTCTACAACTGACGCCTGAGCGGGTGCCGCAATTGAACTGGTTGCCACCCAGCTGTGCCTATCGTCGTCTGGATGAGGGAAAAGCATTGCCGAAATGGCATCCGCTGATCACAGGTAATGCCAATAGTGTGCGTCAAGCGAGAAAGTCTGCTGCGGGTCGTTGTATCTCCGAGACCTTGATTGATCCCGAAGATATTGAGGAGTATGTGATTCGTTGGGTGCGCTGATTGCCAGTGAATCGGTGATGAAATCAGTGGTGAACGTCTCGTTTTAGGTCAGGCGCACATCAGAAATCACACTGCCATTTTGTAAGCACCAGTCTTCATGCTCTTCATGGCGAGGCTCAAGGACGGCCGCTGCAGCCCACGCTTTAAGAGAAGGCAGCGCAAGGAGTCGCTGCGCATAGCTCATCGCTGCGGGGCTCAGTTCTAAGCCATAGCCAGCGATGCGGAAGGCTACAGGGGTAAAGAAAGCATCGACCGCAGTAAATTCATTGCTGGCAAGGAAAGGCCCTCCAAAACGCTCGAGTCCTTCAGACCATAGCTCATCAATCCGTGCAATATCTTTGGCCAACGCGGCTGGAATATCTTTCAGTTGAATACGGACACTGCAATTCATTGAACAAATTTCACGTAGGGTACCAAACCCAGAATGCATCTCAGCTGCAGCCGAGCGTGCCCATGCGCGTGCTTTTGCGCCAGTTGGCCAGACTTTGGGATCATGTTCTGCCAAGTATTCCGCGATAGCGAGAGAATCCCATACTGCAAAATCGTTATCGACGATGAGGCAAGGCACTTTGCCGCTCGGCGAGAACTTGCGAAAGATCTCCCAATTGTCATCACTGAATTGTTCATTGCGCTCTTCAAAAGGAATGCCCAGCTCTGTCATCAATGCCCAAGGTCGTAGTGACCAAGACGAGTAGTTCTTGTTGGCGATAAACAATTGGTACATAGCAGTACTCCTTGAAGAGGTGAGCAGAGGGTGTGAAAAAGCAACGTTTACACTAGCGGCAATTAGTCGGTACTGATTGCCGCAGTCAAAATCGCTAGGGCGAGTGTAAGTTTTATTCTCCGCGGATATAGCGCTGAAGTTGCTCAATGAGATTCTTCTGGTCTTCAATTACCCCTTTGACCAGATCACCAATGGAGATCAGTCCGAGCAACTTATCGCTTTCAATCACGGGTAGATGGCGTAGACGATTTTCAGTCATCAAAATCATGCATTGTTCGTTGGTGTGTTTGGTGGTGACAGATATGACATCAGGACTCATGATTTCAGAGACGGCTGTACCATAGGAGGAACGCTCCATCAGCGCAACTTTACGGGCGTAATCACGCTCACTCACAATACCGACGACCTTGTCACCTTCTGCGACGATCAGAGCGCCAATGCCTTTTTCTGCCATCAGGGTGATTGCTTCTAGCACGCTGGCTTTGGGAGTAATGGTGTAAATGGCTTGATTGGGTTTGTCATTGAGAATATGGGCAACGGTTTTCATGGCTATTTTCCATTAACGGATGGACTAAATTGGCTTTATTCGAAGTGCTTCCTGACTGCTTGGTGAGTCACTGTGGGCATAAGATGCTGCGCCATAGGCTCATATCGATTTATAGCATAAATTGATGAATGTGAAAGGGCTTTGTGCGGAACTATATACAAGATTGCATGGGGCGACGCTTAAAGGAATGAATCCATACGGATCTGTAATAAGTTGATCGCAAATAGCCATTTGATCAAGGTTTTGACTTGATTCTTGGCGGCTTTCTCGCTGTATTGTGTGGCGATTGCCAGCGCATGGGCCAACTGATGAATCGACGGTTCCGGTGCACTTTGAATTAACTCGATCAAATATGCCCACAGCGGGTGTAGCGTAAAAACACGCATCTGAAAGTCTGGATTGCGAAAAATTAATAAACAGGTCGGCAGGCTTTCAGGTGTAACGGGATAGGCATCTTTAGACCAGGTATGCACGGGATACTGATAGGCGAGTAACCAGCAGCTTGTTTTGAGCGTGATCGGTACATTTTTGTTCAATGTTTTAAATTTGAACGTGGCGGCCAGCCCGGCGCGTTCTATTGCGGCTGAGTCATCTCGCCAACTCGTTTCCGCCATGTCCACATAGAGCTCCATCCATTCATATTGCAACAGCTCTTGCAGCCACGGATAGCGCAGATGAATCTGCTGAATGTCATGGCGTACCGTATCGCGTTCAACTTGCATGACACGACTTTGCTCTGCTGGTTCTTCTTGGCGGGCTTGATCAAGGTACTCTCTGAAATGCAGCGATATATCATAGTAATACGGTGAGTCACACTGTCCGTATTTAAAGAAGTAATCGACCAGCGTGTCCCATACCGTGCTGGGCAGCATGGCTTGTGCAATCGGATAAGTATGTTCTATAAAGCTACTGACGTTATTAAATACCAGATCGCGATAGGTCTGCATACGCCGTGATTCGATCTGCTCAGGGATCGCGGCCGTCTGCGGATGACGAATCCAGTGGGTGAAGGCTAACTGATGCTGTTGGAAGTCGGCGATTTCACCATCATGTGCTTGCATAAGTCAGCTCTGAATTTTGAAGGACCGATGCCGCTGCTTGTAGACGTTGAATTTGTCGGATTTGTTCTACTTCAGCAAGTAAAGTATCTAGCGCGGGGATGTTGAAGTCACGTTCCAGCAAGGTTGGACGAATGCCTATCAAAGCATAGGCGAATTTGAGCAACGCCCAAACGGAGGCAGTCACGTCATCGCCGTGAGTATCGATCAGCAGTGTGGGGTCTTCAGCATCGTGTCCTGCGATATGTAAATAGCGCACCCGCTCAGCGGGCATGGCTTTAATAAAGGCTCGTGCATCTGAACTATGGTTGATGCTATTCACATAGACATTGTTCACGTCGAGCAGTAAGTCGCAATCAGCACGTTTGATCACCTCTGTCACAAACTCAGCTTCGGACATCTCTGCCGCTGGCATGGCGTAGGTTGAGACATTCTCCAGTATCAAGCGGCGACCAAGGATCTCTTGCGCTTGGATCACCCGATCTGCGACGTATTTTGCCGCAGCCAAGGTCATCGGAATCGGCATCAGATCATAGAGATATGAACCATCGTTGGTATAGCTGAGATGCTCAGAGTAAACCTCTATCTGATGCGTGTCCAAGAAGCAACGGACTTGTTTTAAAAATTCGGTATTTAACGGACTGACGCCGCCAATCGACAGCGACAGACCATGACATGCAAAAGGATAACGCTCGGTGTACGCCCTTAAATCACGGGCATAACGACCACCCATCCCGATCCAGTTCTCCGGCGCGATCTCATAGAAGTCTGGTCTATTCAGGCCTTCATTTGAGTCAAGTTGGGTCTGCAGTGACGCCATAAAGTCACGGCGCAGACCCAGTCCCGCGCCAAGAAGCTGCGGGTCGGATGGATGGCGGTAGGTCACGTTGGATGATCCTTGTGGATGGTTTGCTTATTTTTGCACAACCATGCCGTTTTCCATTTTTTTGCCTTTGTCCGCGCCGCATTTCGCTTCACCGCATTTGCCTTCTTTCATGCCGCCTTTAGCTGCTTTATGACCGCCACATTTACCTTCTGTGGTTTTCTTTTCTGCACCGCATTTCGCCTCTGCAGTTTTCTTAGCGCCACACTTTGCGTCGGCAGTTTTCTTCGCACCGCAGCTCGCATCTTTGGCCATGGTTGCAGTTGGAGCTGATGCGGGTGTTTCCGCTGCATGAGCAACACCAGTCAATGACATCGCTAGCATTGCCGCGATCGGGGTCAGAGTTTGTAGTTTGTTTGACATGAGCATAATCCTCGAAAAATCCGTAATTGGAGAGTGACGCGCACTGTCTTAGTGTGCGTTCGAAGAATAGACGAAGCTCATCTGGTTTTGTTACATCGATTTCAAAAAATAATATAAATAAATTTTTTTTAAGATTTTTCTGTAATAAATCGAAGGGTGGTGTGTCTAAGAATTACTTTTCATTGATGACTTGAGTAATCGCCATGAGTGCCTTGATAAAATATACACTTTCCACCGCTGATTCTTTATTAGAGCGTTTCGCTCGCTTGATTCAGCCTGTGGATGGTTTGCCTGCTTTGGCGCTGCGACTTTATTTGGTGCCTGTATTCTGGACGGCAGGGATGAATAAGCTCACGTCTTTTTCGGATACGGTGGCGTGGTTTGGTGCGGATGGGTTGGGATTGCCGTTTCCGACCTTGATGGCCAGTC
>CAYJTU010000146.1:0-9718 GCA_964373105.1 uncultured Moraxellaceae bacterium
CTAGATTCCAAGAATTGTGTATGGAGTTCTGTCGTGTCTCTTCCGATATCCAGATCCATGCTGACCGCCTCACCGCCATAAATCAGAACAGCATGTAATGGACTAGGCTCATCACTCAGCAACGCCTCAAAATGTGAAGGTACGATTTTTAAACAATCGATCGCATGCTGCCCTAGCCAACTTGAGAAAGCATGGGCATTCAAAACGGTATTTGCATCCGCAATATGCAGGCATGCACCATGCCTTAACGCGCCAAACAGCGCCGTGTGCCCTAGGTCTGCGGCGACGGTCGCCGTCAGTCCCACATGACGGCACTTGTCTAAGGGAATGGCTTGACTCACGGCTTCGACATAATTCAGCAGTTGACGGTGCTCAACCACCACGCCTTTCGGCTGCCCCGTCGATCCTGAGGTATAGAGCAGATAAGCCGCGTGTTCCAGCCCCATTTTGATGTCCAATGGACCAGCGTCATAATCATTTAAACGACTATAAATGTTTGCAATACTCAGCTCGGGGATGGTTCTCGACAGTTCAATCGATTTGGCCGTGACCACAAGATGAGGACTTGCATCATCAATTAATTGCTGCACACGTTGTATCGGCCACTCAGGGTCTAAAGCCAAATAAGCACCGCCCGCAAGCCAGACCGCAATCAACGTCGTAATCAATGCACGACCACGTGGTAATAACAGTGCAACTACCGTCTCGGCACCCACACCCTGCTCGACCAGTAATCTCGCCAAACGCTGACTGGCTGCTAATAGTTCGGCATAGCTCAGCGCCCCTTCATCATCTTGAACAGCAAGCGCATGCGGTGTCTGGGTTGCCCACTGCTGGATCAACTCAGGCAGAGTCTGCGTGCCGATTTCTAGATGGTCGCCCTGCCAAGCCAGTAAACGCTGTGCCTCAGTACCACTCACGCAGGATAGCTGCGCAATCTGCTGATCCAAGCCAAACATCAAAAGACCTTTCAACGTTTGCAGATACTGTCCCAGCAAGGTTTCAATGGCCAAATCTGAATAGCGATCTTGAGCATAATGAATCGTCACTTGCAATGAATCATGCTGTGCATTTACCCGAAGTAGAAGCTCAGCGGCACTGTCATCGGTCAGGGTTAGGAGCGCAATTTTCGGATGGGACGCGAACGTGGTCGCCCATTCAAAGCCGATCGCAAAAGGTCCTGTGCTCGGCTGCCAAAACTCTTGCCATTCACGATGCTGATCGACTTGCTGTGCGAGACCTTCAATCAATGCGACGAGCGTAGGCGTGTTTTCAATATCGATCTGCACGGGTAATGGACGTGCGAAAGCACCAACAGCACCTGCCAAATCCTCATAATCTTGACGACTGTCATGAATCCATGTCGCAGTGAACTGAGCCTGCCCGGAGATTCGAGCCAGTAGTGCCCACCACGCGGATTGCAATAAAATAGATAGATCGACATTAGCCGAAGTCGCTAATTGCAACAGATCATGATGCAACTGCTGATCAATCTGGGTCGATTGCTGTAGTCGAGCTGTTCTTTTCGTTTTTGAGTCTTTAATAGCTGATTGCCGATAAGGAAGACGCAGTGCAGGCCGCTCGGCTGATTGCGCGGTCTGCGCTGACCAATAAGCAAAACCTTGTTCCGCGCCCTCATCTTCAGCAAGCTCGGCCAGCCATGCGCAAAAAGCGCTGTATTGCAAAGGTTCATCGATCTCTAATTGCGACCCCGTGTATAGCGTGGTCAGATCTAACAAAAGCGTGATCATGCTTTGATAATCCGATGCAGCCTTATTTAAAACCAAGATCAGCTTGACGTCAGTTGCGCTGATACGGACTAACGTCGCCCGCAGTGCTGAGGACTGTGCGGACTCAAGCAGTTGTTCTTGCTCTAAGCACAATACATCTTGTAATGCGGACTCAGTCAGTGGATGTTGCTCATAATCAAGCACGGTCCAGACCAGCTTTTGCTCGGGGTCGATGACTTGTCTTGGCCCTTTAAAACCCTCGACCTGCGCCAATTGGGTTTGCAGCGCATCATGACGTGCAATCAACGCATTTAAAGCGTTATGCAGTTGATCGACATCGACCTGCCCAGTGAGTGCAATCACTGCGATGCATGGGGTCACGTTTTGATCTTGCAGACGCCAAATTTGCTGTGGACTGAGACTTAGGCTCTGTTCATCTGCGTACATGTTATTGCTGCTCATACGGTGTTCCTATTCTTTTATTGCTCGGTTACTGCGCTAAGCTTTGGACTATGCGAAACATGGGCTTTGTGTGTGGATATCGCCAAATCGTGGCGTTGGACCATTTCTCCCATCGCCACCACGATCTTGCGCGGTCCTTCGAAGGGATCACGTGCATGGGCGGCCAGCATGTTGTCCAGCATCACCACATCACCGGCCTGCCAATCGAAGCGAACGGCGCACGCCTCATACAAGTCACCCAAAATCGCCATCACCTCATCGGAAATGGTTGAACCATCCCCAAAGTACACATGACGTGGCATTCGCTCGAGTCCCACCATATCCAGCAAATCTTGGCGCACGTCAGCACCTAGGCACGCCACATGATGCAGCTGAACTTGATTGAAAAAAGACTTTTCACCCGTTTGCGGATGCGTGATCACGGCTGGGCAAATGGTGCGGGTTTGCAACTCAGAGTCACTGATCCATTCGAAGTCGATCCCAGCCTCTAGACAGCGCGCCTCGACTTCAAGGCGACTTTCCGTCTTAAAGAAATGCTGCCAACTCACATCGAGCTGGGCGGTGAAGGTACGCACATACATCAGTTGCTTTTGTTCAAACTGCTGACGGATATCCTCAGGCAAGCGGCGATACATCTCACGACAATCAACGATCGGTGTGGCACCGCCTATCGGTGAAGGAAGCTCACAGAAGAACCACTGCAGGCGCGGCCACTTCTCGGTATGTGATGACTCGTTATGAAATAAGATCATTTCTCGTTCCGGATAGGGGGTTGAGCGATAGGTATTTTTACCCCCTTCTTTCTTGGGTAGATCACCATAGCCCCCGTATAGACCGGGCTTAATCGCTTCCGCAAAATGTTCAAAATCCTGGGCAGTTTTTAAACCAAAGCCCCGCAACAGCAAACCGCCGTGCTGACGCAGTTGCTGCTCGATCCACTCCTGATGGCGTACTGCCCACACCAAAGGATCAATGTCGTTACTGGTCGGCTCAACGACTAAGGGGAACTGGCGACCATCTGTACTTAAAAATGAGGTTTTCATGGGCAATTCTGGCGCGGGACGACGCGGCGCAATTTTTTTGAGCCGGTCGAGTTTCGCTCCCAAGCGAGTACTGCCTACACTAGGTGTTTGAGTCATAGTGGATATATCCTGAGAAATTTGATGTGTAGATAGCGCAGGCCATTGAATCTGATCAAGTGCTTGCAGTGGCTCTGCAACAATCTGTGCGAGTAGCGCACGATACATCGCTAGGAATTGTTCGATACGTTTACGGCTAAACAGTGATGAGGCAAATACCCACTCCCCGGTGATGCCATCTGCATGTGGTTCAAGGAACAAGGCCATGTCGAATTTAGACTCACGTGTACTCGGCAACTCTTGACGGATGACGAGTTCTGGCAAGCTAAACTCAACTTGAGGAACGTTCTGCATCACAAAGAGGGCTTGTACCACGGGGTGATAGCTGCGGTTACGTGGTAATCTCAGCGCCTCAACGATACGATCAAAAGGCAGATCCTGATGCTCATAGACATCCAGTGTGGTGCTGCGGACATTGGACAATAAAGACACAAAGTCGGCTTTCCCATTCACCTGCGTGCGGATCGGTAAAACATTGACAAAGCATCCGAGCAATCCTTCCAGCTCTTTACGAGAGCGACCCGCGACATCGGTCCCAACCACAACATCATTAGTATCCGTAAGTCTCGCAAGCAAAACCTGAAATGCAGCCAGCAGCAACATAAAGAGAGTCACGCCCTGCTGCTGGGCAAGAGCCTCTAGTGGCCCAACCAACTTGCAATCTAAGGAAAACTGAACCACATCGCCGGTATGCGATTGAATTGCAGGACGGGGAAATTCAGTCGGCAGATTCAGTAACTGCGGCATCCCTGCAAGCTGCTGCTGCCAATAACCAAGCTTGGTCTGCAATCGCCCATCTTGCAGATACTGACGTTGCCACATCGCAAAATCGGCGTATTGCAGCGGCAGTGGTGCTTGTGTTGGAAGCTGCCCCTTACTATAGGATTGATAAGCAGCGATAAAGTCTGCTGTCAACACCGCAATCGACCAGCCATCCGCCACGATATGATGCACAGCAAACAGTAAACGATGCTGGTCATCACCCAATCGAACCAGATGCGCGCGCATCAGCGGTGCAACTTTTAGATCAAAAGGAAGCTTGGCATGCTGGTCAGCCAGCTGTTGGGCCTCTATTTGTTTAGCCGCCTCAGTCAGTGATGAAAGATCCGTGTATTCCAGTTTGAACACAAGTGGCGTAGTCACCGCTAGATAGGGTTCACCATCCTCATCATCCAGATACGCGGTGCGCAAAATTTCATGCCGATCCAAGATCCACTGGAGTGTTTGTTGCACCGCATGGGGGTCAAGCACCCCATCAAGATATAAACTCGCGGCCATGTTGTAAGCGGTGCCGCCAGTGCCCAGTCGCTCCACCAACCATAAACGCTGCTGGGCAAAGGACAACGGCAACGGTGCAGTACGTGCAACGGCTTGCAGACTGGGCTCATCGCTGGCTTGCGCCAGTTCAATTCGCAGCGCCAAATCACGTAATACAGGGGCATCAAAAACGGCCCGGAGTGGCAAATCAATCGACCAATCATGGCGTATCCGTGATACCAACCGAGTCGCCAGTAGCGAATGTCCACCGAGGTGGAAGAAGTGATCTTCTCTGCCCACGCCTTCAATTTTAAGAAGTTGTTGCCAGAGCGTCGCCAAGGCGATTTCGGTTTCGCCCTCAGGCGCACTCGTCACCGCTTTGCTATATGTTGCGACAGGCAATGCTTTGCGATCGACCTTGCCATTGGCAGTCAGAGGCCATTCCGTAATCTCGATCCAGATCGTTGGTACCATATAAGCGGGTAAGCGGCTCTGAACCCACGCTGTCAAAGCAGGCACATCAAGGCTTGCACTTTCCGTAACTTGCCAATAACCCACGAGGGTATCGGGTTGGTCGCCTTGCAGGCTACTGGCGCTGACCAAAGCCCGCTGGATGTGCGGATGACTTTCAAGGACGGTTTCGATTTCACCAAGTTCAATGCGGAAGCCGCGCAGCTTGACTTGGAAGTCTTTACGACCGAGGTATTCAAGGACACCGTCTGGGCGATAGCGGGCCAGATCCCCAGTGAGATATAGCCGCTGACCTTGCTGCTGATGCTGTGGATGAGGGTGCGGGATAAAAACGGCTGCGCTACGCTTAGGATCATTCAAATAACCACGACCCACACCGACCCCACCAACTGCCAATTCACCCACCACACCGACCGGAACTTGATTCAGATTTTGATCAAGAACATACAGTTCAGCATTGGCGGCTGGACGTCCGATCGGCATACTAGCACCAGTCAGCGGAGACTTTGACAGCGGCTGGAAGGCCACGTCATCGGCACACTCGGCTGGGCCATAAGCATTCATGAGCGGGATCTGTGGATAATGCTTAAACCAATCTTGGGCGGTTGTCGTTGGTAGTGCTTCACCTGTCGGGAGTACCCAGCGCAAATGCGGCAATGCTTGGATCTTGCTACCCTGTACATCAATAAGTGCCTGTAAGAGCGAGGGTACCGGTTCAAAGTGACTGATCTGACGTTCATTTAAAACCTGCAGCAATTGCTCAGGATCTCTGACCGTTTCACTGGCGATGAATTCAACGCTGGCACCAATGATCGGCGCGATCAGACACTGCCAGACGGAGATGTCAAAGCAGATTGGCGCCGTTTGCGCTATCACCGATTGCTCACTCAGTTGCAGCGGATTGATCTTGGCCAATTGGTTATTGAGTAGACCCGCGCGACTAATCATGGCGCCCTTGGGGGTGCCTGTCGAACCAGAGGTGAACAAGACATAAGCCAACTGGTGAGGTAAGGCTGCAGGCAAAGTCCTCAAATCAAACGGTGTTTGAGCTGCAGCTTGGCCAAGTTCAGCTACGGTGATCACTTGTGATGCAGGGATAGACGCGTCAGAGATCAAGCGTTGACGGTGAACTTCATTCACCAGTACGAAGGGCTGCTTGGCTTGATCTAACACTTGCTGCCAGCGTGATGGTGGATGCGTCGGATCAAGAGGCATCCACGCTGCGTCGGCCCGTAGGATACCCACGAGCATTACCAGCAGCTCCGTATCCCGTTCAGCAAAGACGGCGACGATATCGTCAGCCTGTGTGCCTTTGAGACGTAATCCTTGAGCAACCAACGCAGATTGCTGCTCAAGTTCTGCATAGGTAAGCGTGGTTGTCCCCGCGCGTGCAACGATCCGCTCGGGATGCTGACAGACTTGCTGCTCAAAACGTGCGACCCAGTCATCAGACAAGTCGTAGTCTGCCACCGTCGTTGACCAGCGCTGACGCTCCATGCGCTCACGATCATCCAGCAGTGCAATCGCGCCCAAACGCACATTCGGTTGACCCGCCACCTGAAGCAAGATCGTCCTGAAATGTGCCATGACCACACGCAGATCAGCAGAACTGATCCGTTGCTGATCAGCGCTAAAGTCTATCCAAAGCTCTTCCTCAGGAATCACTTCGAGCGTTAAGCCATAATGCGTCTGCTCTAAATTTTTTAATTGCTTAAAGCGGACATCCCCCACCTGTATCTGACGCCCCTGTGCGAGGGGTAGATTTTGGAAAACCAGCAAACTATCAAATAAAGCCTGTCCTGCGGGCTGCCCACTCCACGCTTGAATATCCACCAAAGCGCTATGCTCGAACTCACGCATCGCAGCATTAAACGATTGCACTTGATTTAAATACTGATGAGCCGTTTGCCCAGCATCAAGCGT
This sequence comes from uncultured Moraxellaceae bacterium, assembly GCA_964373105.1. GTDB lineage: Bacteria > Pseudomonadota > Gammaproteobacteria > Pseudomonadales > Moraxellaceae > Aquirhabdus. The sequence goes on from CAYJTU010000146.1 coordinate 6,983, forward strand.
GATGCGGAGCGGTAAGGTATTGATGAATACACCGAGTATACGCTCTGCTCCTACCAAGTCAGCGGGTCGACCCGCTGAGGTCACGCCAAAGACCACATCCGTCTGACCGCTATAGCGCGCCAGTAATACGCCCCATGCTGTTTGAACCAAGGTATTTAACGTCACATGCTGTTGCTTGGCTTGCTCTTGTAGCAAACCGTGTGTGATTGCATCAAAGATCAATGTTTCGCTATACGCCTGGGGGGGGGTATGGGTCACCGCTTGCAGCATCGGCAATGGCGTTGGGACTGCACCAGTCAGAGCATCTTGCCAAAATTGCTGGGCGATGCGCTCAGGTTGTGCATGCAACCATGCCAAATACTCCCGATAAGCGGGACGCAGGGCCAGCTCGGCAGGCACGCCACTCACCTGTGCTTGGTACTGCGCCAGCACCTCTTCGAGCAATTGAATCGAGCACCAGCCATCAACGATTAAGTGATGACGACTCCAAATCAGCCAATAACATTCCGCGCTAACCTGTATCAGCGTCAGTCGAATTAAAGCAGGGTTTTCTAATTTAAAACCCTGCTTGCGATCGTGCTGGCAGAAGGTCTGTAGCGCTTGTTGCTGCTGATCGGCTGATATCGTACGCCAATCTAATTGCTGTATGTCAAATTCGGCTTTGTGATGCACACGCTGTAAAGGATCATCTAACCCCTGCCAGACAAAACTGGTGCGCAAAATCGGATGACGGACGACCGCATTCTGCCAAGAACGGATAAATGCGTCGGTATGGAATGCTCCTGCGATTTCAACCACCAGTTGATTGAAATAAACGCCCGTCTCACCCTCGAGTAAACTATGGAACAATAATCCTTTTTGCAGGGGTGACAGTGGATAGATATCTTCGATATCTTGTGCATCAAGGCCCGCATAGGCAATCGTCTTAATATGATCTGGCAATGTGGGTAATACTGGCGGTGCAAACGCGGGTTTCGCAACAGGCACCGATGCTTTGGCAAGTTCGCGCCGTACCAGCAGTGCAGCCAATTGTGCCGCGGTAGGCAACTCAAACAATTGCTTCGGCGTGATCTTGATCTCTTGCTGACGCAGCTTGGCAATGATTTGCAGACTTAAAATCGAATCGCCACCAATCGCAAAGAAATTGTCGACACGGCTAATCTGCGGTTGATCTAAGATCTCGCGCCAAACCTTCAGGATTTTGACCTCATAGGGCTGTTGTGCGGTGATCGCCACAGCCGCCAAATCCGCCAAGGTGGGCTGTTCAAAGAGATGCTTCGGGGAAAATTTAATCCCAAGTTGACGCGCCTTGGCGACTAATTGCAGCCCCCGTATAGAGTCGCCACCACGGGCAAAGAAATTATCGGTGACTGAGATATCAGCACAGTCCAATATCTCCTGCCAAAGCTCAACCAAGCTTTGCTCAATAGGATCGCGCGGTGCTGTGTAGGCTTTTTCACTGGGGCGTGTGACTTGCTCGAGTAAAGGCAATTGTTTACGGTCCACTTTGCCATTGGGCATCAACGGGAGTTGATCCAAAGAAATCCAGCTACTCGGCAGCATATAATCAGGCAGTTGATTGGCGAGTGCCTGACGCAGCAATTCCACAACTGAGCCAGTTGCCTCGCTAGGAACAACATATGCAACCAATCGCAGGCCTTGATCGCTCAAACCCTCTTGCGCGATGACCGCAGCATCCAGCACCAAAGGATTCGATTTAAGCACCGCTTCAATCTCACCGACCTCGACGCGATAACCCCGAATTTTGACTTGCTGATCAATGCGACCTAAAAATTCTATTTGACCATCGGTCAACATCCGCACTTGATCGCCAGTTCGATATAAACGTTTACCATCAGCGACAAAAGGATTGGGAATGAAGCGCTCTGAGGTCTGACCCGCACGATTTAAATAGCCCTGCGCGACGCCTTCACCGGCTATATATAACTCACCCGTCGCACCGATCGGCATCGGATTGAGGTAGCGATCCAACACATAGCTTTGTACACCGGCGAGTGGTCGGCCAAGTAGCGCATAACCCGAGAGCGTGACTTGATGCGTTGCGTCACCTGCGATACAGCCAACCGTCGCTTCCGTAGGACCATAATGATTCACGATACGGCACTGCGGTGCCAACTGCTTAATCCGAACAAGGAGGGCTAAGTCCAGTCCCTCACCGCCGAGCACCAAAGCTTGTCGAGGCAGCAAGCGTCTGGCATCACTCACACTGAGCAGTGCTTTTAAATGTGACGGCACTATCTTCAAGCAATCAATCGGATCTAAAGCCAACGCCTGCGCCAAACCTTCAGGGTCATTTGCCTGCGCATCATTAATCAACCGTAGTCGACGGCCAGTGAGCAGCGCACCCCATAGCGAGGTATAACCCAGATCCGCTGCGGTAGATGCCAGCATCGACATGCTTGCATCCGCAGTCAAATCTAATCGTTCCATTACGGCAGTGACATACTGAATCAAATTGGCATGGCTTAAGACCACTCCCTTTGGCTGGCCAGTAGAGCCCGAAGTATAGATAACATAGGCCGCTTGACTCGGATGCAACGTCACGGCCGGAAGACTCGTATCAACTTGCGGTAAGGCCGTGACATCAAGCCAAGCAACGGATGCATCCGCAAGCCAACTTGGACGTGCGCCTTTGCCAATCACACAGCGCAGGCCACTGTCTTGAACCAAATACTGCAAGCGATCAATCGGCAAAGCCATGTCCAAGCAGACATA
>CAYJTU010000147.1:0-9696 GCA_964373105.1 uncultured Moraxellaceae bacterium
GCATAAAACATCAACTTTGACCTTAAAAATTGACGAAAACTGACTGTAGCGTGCTAATCAATTGTAAAAAGCCATGGATCAAGCGCGATATAGCGCCGCTTGTTATTTTTAATATTTTCAATTTTGGTACGCAATCTCACCATTTAAAATTGCGGGAGAACAACTGTGGCAAAGCAACTGATCAATAAAGTCATCGAACGTGCTGAAAAACTACAAGGCACCACAGCGCGCCTGACCGCACGACTACCAGCCTTTAGTCAACGCGCCCTTGCAAGAGTGCTGGGCTTCGACAGCCAACACCCGAACCTAGACGCCCATTTGCAAATGCTGCTTGCAGTGCGTGGTTTGATCAACAATGCTGACCTGATCGGCAACAATCCTGAGAAAAGCCGCAGACACTTCCGTAAAGAAATGGCCTCTATCGTTGGCACGCCAACCCCAGTCAGCAGCACCAAAGACTTCACGATTCCAAGCCGTAGTGGAGAACTCACAGTTCGTCACTATATCCCTGCAGGAAATAACGGTGCCCAGCCACTCCCTTTATTGGTTTTCTTTCATGGCGGTGGTTTTGTAGTCGGTGATATTGATACACATGATGAGCCGTGTCGCCTATTCTGCAAAGAATCCAATGTCCATGTTTTAAGCATAGATTATCGACTGGCACCAGAGCATCCAGCACCAGCTGCCATTGAAGATTGTGTAGATGCCTTAAAGTGGGCATACGAACATGCCAAAGAACTGGGTGTTGATGCCAGCAAAATCGCGGTAGGTGGTGATAGTGCGGGCGGGAATATTTCAACCGTCGTGAATCAAGAAACTGTAGGCAAGCCTTATGCACCTGCAGCACAGTTGTTGATTTACCCAGTCGTCGATTTGCTACACCACTACCCGACTCACGATACTTATGGTTCTGGTCTGTTTCTATCACGTACCGATATGGATAATGCGAAAGAGTCTTACCTCAGAAACAGCAAATATAGTTTAAAGGATGCGCTGGTCACGCCAATGGCTGGTAATCTGGCCGGGCTTGCACCTGCGCTTTTGGTCACTGCTGAACTCGACACCTTACGTGATGAAGGTGAGATGTATGCTGTCAGATTAAATGAAGTGGGTTCACACTGCGTGGCCTATCGCGTCGAGGGTCAGGGGCACGGGTTTATCAACATGACCACCATCAATAAAGCCGCGTATAAAGCGACTGTCAAAATGGCCAAAGATTTCCGTGCATTATTGGATGGTAAAATTTAATCCTCCGTACCATCGTGTAAGCAGACCGTAGATGTAAAAAAGCCCAATCATAAGATTGGGCTTTTTCATTAAACGCTATGGTAGATTTTACTCCACACTTCTCAGCTTCTTCACATCCTTTTCCGTCGCTTGTTTTGCATTTGGATTACCAAATTGCTTGGTGAGATAATTGGTCAGTGACGCAATCTGCGCATCTGATAAATCATTCTTGAAGGCAGGCATGCCGATGTCATCATGCGTATTGGTCTTGCGCTGTAATCCGTGCAAGATGACCTGAATCAAATTATTCGGATTGGATGCACCAACCGTGGAATTATGCACCAGCGACGGATAATAGTGATCCAATGTGCCTAGGCCATTGACTTGGTGACAGCTTGCGCATGCGCCCAGATATAGACTGGCTGGATCAGTGTCATTCTTCAACGCGACACCGCGTAGTGCGATGTCATCTTTACTGGCAATCCCCCACGCATGGCGTGGTCGAGTGCTGCCATCACTGACTGCAGGTACGCTATGGATATAGGTTGCAATCGCTGCAATATCAGCATCGGAAAGCTTAGAGAAACTATGCTCGACAGCCTCTCCCATCGGACCACCCGCTTGAGCAACATTCGGCACATTTCCCGTTTGCAGATATTGCGTCAACTGTGGATGTGTCCAGCCACCAACACCAGCATTGGTATCCGCAGTGATATTCGGCGCATCCCAACCTGCAAGGATTGAACCTGCAAGGAAATTATGCCCTGTCTCATCCATGGCTTTTTCTTGCATGAATAGACCGCGCGGCGTATGACAAGTCCCGCAGTGAGCCAAGCCTTGAACCAGGTAAGCACCCCGATTCCATTCTGGACTTTGATTGGTTTTAATCACATAAGATTTGGTCGGTGCAAACAGTACGTTCCAAAACTGCACAGGCCAGCGAATGCTAAATGGCCAAGGAATCGTACTCTTCGGAATGGCCTGATTGACCGCAGGCACGCCATATTTAAAGTATGCATATAGAGCCTTGGCATCATCATCGGTTATCTTGGCATAGGAGGCATACGGCATCGCGGGATAGAGACGTTTGCCATCCTTACCCACTCCATAGCGCAAGGCGCGATCAAACTCGGCCAGCGTCCAGTCGCCAATACCCGTTTTGGGATCAGGCGTGATATTACTGGAGTAAATATTTCCGAGCATTGGGATCGGCATCTTTAAGCCGCCAGCAAAGGGCTGGCCCTTTGCTGTGCTATGACAGGCCACACAGTCACCTGCCACCGCCAAGTAAGCCCCACGCTGAACTAAGGCAGAATCATTTGGGACATCACCTGTCAGAGGGCTGGCTTTGGCTGTGAGTAGCACAACGGCAACTACAGCCAACCCCAGAATGACCAAGAAAATAATGTAAGTCAGAATTTTCTTCATGATCAAACCTCCTGCTTCAGGACATCTGCAATACGGATCGCCAATGCAGCAATAGTCAACGTGACATTCACCGTACCAACACTGGGCATCGTCGAACTACTGGAGATAAATAAATTGGGATGATCATGCGTGCGGCACTGTCCATCCACAACAGAATCCTTAGGGTCACTGCCCATAATGGTTGCGCCAGTGATATGGTTGTTCGGTTGAAATTCGTCATTAAATTTGACTTCAGTACCCCCCATCACTTTGGCTGCCGTGGCATAGAACTCCCGTGTCTTTGCCGCGCCTTTCTTAACGTAATCATCGATCTGGTAGTAAATCTCGGGACGTGGAATACCATTGCTGTCTTTTTCAGTTTTACTCGGTACGATTCGATTGGCAGGATTGGGCAGTATTTCGTGAAAGGCGTCAAACTCGACGAACCGTGCAGCACGATCACGAATTTGGGCATCTAACTCAGTCGGTTTGAGGAGTTTGCCCGCCGCAAACGCATTTTGGGCTTCTTGTTGAATACGATTCATATTCGACATATGAATTTTTTTAGCCGACTCATTGGCTCGGAACGCCCCATCACGATAGCCAATTAGCGAGGTCATTTCTTGTGGTCCACGCCCAGGCCACAGCTCTTGATTGGCATAGAAGGAAACACCGGTTCCCGGGTGGTCCATGAGATTACGTCCCACCATATCCGAACTATTTGCCACACCATTCGGGAAGTCATGACTGGTCGACATCAGCAGCAATTTAGGGGTTTCAATGCCATTGGCGGCAACCACAAAGTACTTGCCTTCAACACGATGCTCTCCGCCTTTGGGGTCTTTATAGAGTGCGGCCACAATGCGATTCTTTGCACCGACCTCAAGTTTAAAAACCACCGCTTCAGCAATCAGACGAGCACCTGCCTGCTCTGCTTTCTCGGCATGTACGATACCGCTGTACATCGCACCGATTGGACAAATCGGCATACAGTTATTGTTGCCACAGCAAGTGGGACGACCATCATAAGGGCGGCTATTACGCGCCACGGGTTCGACCACGATGTTATAGGCAGGATCGTGGTTATTCAGGATATCCATCGCCGTTTTTTCATTATAAGACAGTGGCAAGGGCGCCATAGGATAAGGCTTCGAACGCGGAGAACCGTAGTCATAATCCTGACGCCCCCACACCCCGAGCTCGACTTCAGCTTGATAATAATAAGATTCGATGTCGTCATATTGAATCGGCCAATCACGACCTATGCCATAGACACTCTTTTCTTTAAAAATCATTGGGAAGAAAGCGCCATGCTGAGCCCGCCCAATGCCATGTGGTACCGCCGACGATTCTTAAATATTGGGAGTAAAAAGGATCTGGACCTTTTTGAATCAGGTAGTTATTCGGTGGATCATACTCTGGATGGGGTGCCGCAGGGTGTGAGGGGTAGCACTGGGTATTATCATATTTATTCGGTTGATTACGAAATCGCTCGACGGTCTGCCAGCGTGGTACACGCGGCCCCGCTTCAAGCAAGATGACAGACTTCCCCGCCTGTGCAAGTCGGTGCGCGACTAAAGAACCCCCAACACCAGAGCCAATCACGACCACGTCTGCTTGTAAAGTATCACTCATGATTAGACGCTCCTTGCGGCGGGTTTCTCAGCCCAAAAACCTGGTTTGTTGGGGCAGTAGCTGCGGATCACCAGTACGTCACTCGCAACCGTAAACATCAACGCTTGTTCATAAGTCACGACTTGTTTATTCACCATGCCCAGATACCACGCCTCTAGGATCTGGAGTGCCAAATCTTGTTGTGCGCTACTGAGCACGCCGCTGGCAATCGCTGCACTTAAAGGCTGAAGCTGACTTTGAAAATCCGGATGACTTTGGGAGAATGCTTTCAGGAAGCGCTGCCCGACTTCCGCGTCAAGATTGGGACGCTCAGTGAGCGCTTTTGAAAGCGTCATAAAAGCAGCTAAAGAGTCGATGTTGGGCGAGTCAGCAAGCGATTGCAGTGTCACAGATCCACTCAGGCTACCGACCACAAGGACCAATGCTGCTTGTAACCACTGTCGTCGATTCAGTTTGGGCGCTAGAGATTGATGGGGAATGTGATTTGTATTTTGTGTGTTGCCAGAAGCATCGTGGTTATTCATCTGGGCATCCTTTTTTACAATGGCGGTTGGCGAGTTGTCTTTTAAAATCTTCGATAAAATCTCTACTCACAAATAACCATAAAAAATAATCAGAATCTACAAAAGCTTTGTAATAAATTAACGATGAAAAAGACAACACACACAAGATAATGATAACTATTATCACCAAAACATTAATGACGAATAATATCGCCACAAGCATTCTTTATTATGATACTAATAATACAGACCATCATAATCGTCGTTATAACATTTGAATTAAGCAGCCATCCTGATTAATTCAAAATATTGGAGCCCGCCATGAAATTACCATTTATCATTTTGGCAACCCTCACAGGGACATTGATGACGATGGTTCATGCACAAGATCTAAACCAAGTTGATGACCTGCAAAATCGGCCTTATCTGCTCGGTGACTGGGATGGATATCGAACGCATTTGGCGGATGCGGGTATACAGTTTAATCTAGGCTATACCAGCGAAGTAGCTCACAATTTCAGTGGTGGTACACAGCATGCGACTCGCTACACCGATCAATTTGCACTTGGCACCACACTAGATCTCAATCAGCTCGTTGGCTGGTCAGGCGGGATCTTTCAACTCACCTACTCGCATCGTAATGGCCGTAACTTAAGTAGCGATGCCAATCTCGGTACGCTACAACAAGTACAAGAGGTCTATGGTCGCGGGCAAACTTGGCGCTTGACCCAATTTTGGCTCAATCAAGACTTTATGGATGGACTCATTCAATGGAAAATAGGTCGCGTCACTGTCGGGGAGGATTTTGCAAACTTCTCTTGTGACTTTCAGAATCTAACATTTTGCGGTTCGCAGCCCGGCAATATCGTCGGCAGCTACTGGCTCAACTGGCCAGTCAGCCAATGGGGCACACGCCTGAAGGTTAAAACCACACCCGATACTTACGTCCAACTGGGCGCCTACCAAGTCAATCCCACCTATGCCAATGATGACTATGCGGTGAAAAACGGCTGGAAGTTGGATAACCCGAATGGCACACGCGGTGCGCTTATTCCCCTAGAGTTTGGCTGGACCCCTAAAACCAACCAAGGGGCTGGAAGTTATAAACTCGGGTTTTGGTATAACAATGCTGGCGGCGCTGATCTTTACTTAAATCAGTCTCATCAACCGATTGCACTCTATGGTGGCGACGCCCTACAGCGTGATAGTCGATCGGGCGCATACATTAATTTTTCTCAGCAAGTGACAGGGCGATCAGAGCAGGAAGGAACAACCGTCTTTTTGAATGCCTCAGCAGCTGATCGAGACACCTCAGCCAATGACCATCAAGTGGCGTTGGGTTTGGAGTATAAAGCCCCGTTTAATCGCGTTGACGACATGGTGGGTTTAGCTTTAGGGGCGACACATATTAATGGTCGACAAACGGCTTATCAGCAGCAATATAATACGAGCCATTTAAATACAATATCTGATGTGGGACGTGGTTATGAATATGCAACCGAGCTTTTTTATAGTTGGTCGCCAGTTCATGCCATCGCATTTAGACCTAATTTACAATATGTTGTGGATCCTGGCGGCTTGGCAGATCATCAAAATATCTTTGTACTGGGTTTAAAAACCATTATTAGTTTATAGAAAATATACCCATGAAGTATTTAAATCATTACATCACATTTTAAAGTCATTTCGGATATTTAGACGTTTTGCTTCAGCCGTTCACGCAAAATAAACTTCTGCAGCTTACCGGTCGATGTTTTAGGAATCTCGCCAAACACGTAACGCTTAGGGACTTTAAAACGGGCAAGATGAGCATAGCAATGTTCACGAATCTCGCTTTCGCTAAGCGTCGCGCCTTGCTTCAACTCGATAAATGCACAAGGCACCTCGCCCCACTTCTCGTCATCCATCGCAACCACAGCAGCCAACATCACAGCAGGGTGCTGATACAGCGCCTCTTCAACCTCAAGGGATGAGATGTTTTCCCCGCCAGAAATAATCACATCCTTGGCGCGATCGGTGATCTTGGCATAACCATCAGGCTGACAAACCGCTAAATCTCCGGAATGGAACCATCCACCCGCAAAGGCCTCAGCTGTTGCAGAGGGGTTTTTAAAATAGCCCTTCATGACCAGATTGCCACGAAACATGATCTCCCCCACCGTTTTACCATCTGCGGGAACAGGAATTAAGGTCGCAGGGTCGAGGACTGGCATTGCTTCCTGCAGCGGCGAGTTCACGCCTTGCCGGCCATGTTTCTCGGCTTGCTCTGCAATAGATAACGCATCCCAACGGCTGTGCCGCACAGAGTGCCGATGGGCCATAGGTCTCCGTCAAACCATAAGTATGGGTAATGCCAAAGCCCAACTCTCGCATCCCCGCAATGATCGCCTCTGGCGGTGCCGCCCCAGCAATCATCGCCTCAACAGGATGCTCGATCTGGACGCGCTGATCCGCTGGGGTATTGATCAGCATGGTGTGAACCGTGGGAGCCCCACAGAAGTAACCGACCTGATGCTGTTTGATGAGTTTAAAAATTAACACTGGATCAACTTTACGCAGACAGATACTGGTTCCACCATTGGCCGCAATACTCCATGGAAAGCACCAGCCATTGCAATGAAACAGCGGCAGAGACCATAAAAAAACCGCCCGCGTGGGCATACTCCACGCCACAAGATTTCCGACGGCATTTAAATAAGCCCCGCGATGATGCGAGACCACACCCTTCGGATTCCCCGTTGTACCGGATGTATAGTTCAGACTAATGGCATGCCACTCATCCTCTGGTAATTGCCAAGAGAACTCGGGATCACCTTGCATGAGGAGCGCTTCATACTCGACTGAGCCAACCCGCAGTGGATTGGTGATCGGCGCTGCTGGATCGGCCACATCTATCACCCAAATGTCTCGTTTGATGATCGCCAGTGCGTCGCGCGCCAGTTGCGCAAACTCAGGATCGACCAACAGTACATTGCTCTCGGCATGCTCTAAAATAAAAGCAACCGCTTTACTGTCCAAACGGGTATTGATGGTATTGATCACGGCGCCCGCCATCGGTACAGCAAAATGCGCCTCTAACATAGCGGGGACATTGGGTAATAGGCAAGACACCGTATCATTATGACCGACCCCCTTTGCCACGAGTTGGCTTGCGAACTGGCGACAACGGCGATAGGTGTCAGCCCAAGTGATGCTTCGCACGCCATAAATGATCGCGGCTTGATCTGCATAGACGTGTGCGGCACGTGGCAAAAAGCTTAACGGTGAAAGCGCCACAAAATTTGCGGGTGTTTTGGGGAAGTCATCGTATGGGTGGGTCATGACACGATCCTTTTTATGCCAAGTCAAAAATATCCTTTTCCGGCACCGATGCTACCGAAAAGTAGCATCGGTGCCGTCGCATCATGACTCAATTCTGACGACAGAATTGTAGAGAAATTTTATGATGGGCTAAATATCATGGATTAACATGATGGGCTAAAACAGTCAGGAAGATGCGCTCCTAACCGCGCAGCGTGTCACCTGTCACCGCATCCCGAATCACACTGGGCTGAGTTGCACCGCCAGTTTCACCCTGCAAGACAAAAACCCGTTGATTAAAGTACTGCTCAACCATAGCCGCATCTAAAGCTGCGGTTCCACCACTGGGATTGGCACTGGTCGATACGATCGGATGCCCAAAGGCACGGCATAAGGCTTGCGTTTGGGCGTGCCGGGTGACGCGAATCGCCACACGATCATGTGTGCCACTGATCCAAATCGGCACATTATCCGTCAGTGGAACCAGCCATGTGGTTGCACGCGCTGCAGGATCGAGCCAACTCTCAACAACCGCTTTGCGCTGCGCAGTGGTCAACCTCTCCAAAAAAGGATTCACTTGGGCCTCATCTGCCGCGATGAGTATCAATCCTTTATGCATGGGGCGCAGCTTTAATTGCAAGAGGGCTTGCACTGCCGCTTCATTCCACGGATCACAGCCGAGCCCCCACACAGACTCGGTTGGGTATGCAATCACGTCGCCTTGCTCTAAAGCCACTACAGCCGATGCGATTGCGGCTGAAGATGTAGTCTCATCAATTGTCGTCATACGCGGCACCGTTGATAAAGTCCATTCACTTGAACGACTTGCCCTAAGAGTTCTAGCTCCATCAGGAATCCAGATAAGGTCGCAACATCGATCCCAGAGCTATCGACCAAACTGTCGATACTTTGTCCCTGCCAATCTAAATGAGTCATCAAGGGTTGTAAATGCGGATCGAGTGGCATCGCCGACAGAGCAGGCTCTACAGACGTCTGCACAGTCGACAACAGTGGATTACGCGATAAATTTAAGTCTTCCAAGATATCTGCAACGCTGGTGACGAGCCTTGCACCATCACGAATTAATTGGTGGCAACCTGCGGCCTGCTCATTGGCGATATGTCCCGGAATTACCAAAACATCACGCCCCTGCTCTGCGGCCAGTCGTGCGGTAATCAGTGAACCACTTTTCAGTGCCGCTTCGACGACCAGCACCCCCAGTGAAAGACCACTGACGATCCGATTACGTCTGGGGAAATGATGCGCCAGCGGCTCAGTCTGCGGCACAAACTCTGAAAGCACGAGCCCGCCCGCCATAACAATCTGATCAAATAAAGGCTGATGCGCGGATGGATAGCACAAATCGATGCCGGTACCGAGTACCGCGATGGTTCGACCACCGCCTGCCGCCAGCGCACCGCGATGGCAGTCCGCGTCGATCCCATGCGCAAGACCACTGGTGATCCAAATCCCGGACTGGGCAAGCTCACGGGCAAAGTCAAACGCAATTTTACGTGCGGATGGCGACGGCTTACGCGTGCCAACGATGGCCAATTGCGGTTGGCTTAAACAGATCGGAAGAGCGTCGGTAGGGAAAGAGTGTGTTATATGGCGTGTAGATCTC
>CAYJTU010000148.1:0-9694 GCA_964373105.1 uncultured Moraxellaceae bacterium
GTATTGTGGACCCACGCCTTTTGCTCGGTATCGCAGCTTACTTGCCTTTATTAAATAAAATGCGTGATAACGTCATCAAAATGGGGCTTCCAGAAGAAAAACTATACGCGGCTATGCGTAAGTTTGAAAAAATAGCAGGCCGTACTGCTGAAGGTCGTCGTAATCCTTGGTACCAAATCATTAACTGGAACGCCCGTATGGTGGTCAATCGTAAAAATCGCACATACCACGTCCCTGTGGATGCCATGGTCAGAGCTACTGATCGCTTGCCTGCGAACCGTATGCCAGACATGCCGAGCTGGGTGAAAGAGCTCACTTATGAGCCAACTGCAATCCATTAATCACTTACCACTCATGTGATCCGTTTTGATTAGGGATGATCTTAAGCACCCCACCTGAGATTCAGCCTGACAGGCTAAATCTCAGGTGATGGTGCGATATTTCTAACGTTTTAAAGATTTTAACTCCGAGTATGATTATGAATTTGCCCGCTAATTTAAGTAAAACTCGCATTGAAAATAGCCCAGAAATTTCATTACCAACGCCACGTCAAACACGCAGCAAAAAAGTAGTCTCAACTGATAAAAAACCACTCGCAACCGTCGATGCATTGATCATTGGCGCTGGCTTTGCAGGACTGGGCAGTGCGATCCGTCTTCAGCAAGCGGGTTTAAGCAATGTGGTCATCATCGAAAGATCTGATAAAGTCGGCGGAACATGGCGAGATAATACCTACCCAGGCGCAGCGTGTGATATCCCTTCGAACCTATACTCTTACTCGTTCGCACAAAACCCAAATTGGTCACGTGGGTTTTCTGGCAGTCCTGAAATTTTAGAATACATTCATTATCTGGTTAGCAACTTTAAGCTGAATGATCTCATTAAGTTTAACCAGAATGTCGCTAGTTTAAACTTTGATGAGCGGTCAGGTCTCTGGACAGTGGCGCTGGCAGACGGTAAATTTTACCTTACCCGCACCGTCATTTCAGCTGCGGGTCCATTGTCTAATTTTAGCTTCCCTAAAATTGACGGCTTAGAAAATTTCAAAGGCAAAAAAATCCACAGTGCCCAATGGGATCATGACTATGAAATTGCAGGCAAACGCGTCGCAGTCATCGGTACAGGGGCAAGTGCAATTCAAATTATTCCAGAACTGGTAAAGACTGCAGAATTTGTCAAAGTATTTCAACGTACACCTGGTTGGGTCACACCGCGGCCTGACTATAAAACACCGGAATGGAACAAAACTATTTTCCGGAAAGTGCCTGCAGCACAAACAGCGATGCGTAAAGCACTGTACTGGACGCATGAATCCATGGCGTTGGCCGTTATTTGGAACTCGCCACTCACCAAAGTTGCTGAGCAACTCGCGAAAAGCCACCTGAACCGCCAAGTGAAAGATGTCTGGTTACGTCGTCAACTAACGCCAGACTTCACCATTGGCTGTAAGCGCGTTTTGGTCTCCAATGATTATTATCCCGCATTACAGCAGCCGAACTGTAAATTGATTACATGGCCTATCGTCAAAATTACCGAAAATGGCGTACAGACTATGGAAGGCGTTGAACATGCTGTCGACTGCATCGTGTTTGCAACAGGTTTCGATGTCAGTAAATCTGGGACACCCTTTCCCATCATCGGTCTGAAGAATCGTAATCTCGCCGAAGAATGGTCACGCGGTGCGCAAGCCTATAAGAGTATTAACGTGTCTGGCTTTCCAAATTTATTCTTTACCTTTGGACCTAATTCCGGCCCCGGACACAACTCGGCACTGGTTTATATGGAGTCGCAAATTGATTATGCCGTACGCGTCATAAAGACGATCATCGATCAAGATCTCAAAGTGCTCGATGTGAAACCTGAGATTCAAGCTCAATATAATCAACAAATCCAAAAGCGTTTGGCTAAGACTAATTGGAATTCTGGATGTAAGAGTTGGTATTTAACCGATGATGGCTTTAACTCGACCATGTATCCTGGTTTTGCAACACAGTATCAAAACCAGATGAAGACATTTGATCTCAGTGACTATATATTCACTCAAAAATGAGAATTCTTTAAACACATATGATCAAGAACCTGGTTTAATGACGGGCTCTTGATCATAGGCTTTTTTGCGCTAAAAACTTTCACTCATCTCAACATTGCTCAAAACAAAAATTAAACATAGACTCAATATTGTATCCCACGCGAAACACAATTAAATGCCTAATCGTTTTCAATAAAGCCTAATCATCGAAACATTTTAGAACAAAAGTTTACACAAAAAACACATTAACGTCTCTTTATAGCTTTTTTATTGCATTTTTAGTACATTTGCTTACTAATCTATGCAAAAGAATAAGTAATCAAGTCGCTTTAGGACTATACATTTATAGAGATCTAGTCTTATAATCAAACAAACAAGTGATGTGTAATCACGATAACAACGCATGATCAATACGAATTCAGGATGAATGAGAATTGAGAGAACTATAGTAAAAAAATATTAATGAGTTAAACAACGACAACAAGAAATATGTATCAAGTTAGATGGTGATTTCAAAGTTTGACCTACATTTCTTGAGATTTATCTAAAAAAGAAGTCCGTAGTAATGCAACTTAAAGTTACACGATCTATCGCTAGGGGAAATGAAATGTCTATTCAAGCAAGTTCGAGTACCGCTCTAACGCTCAACTCATTATTAGAATTTAACGACGATGAGTTTGTACACAATGCCTATGAGGCGTTGCTACGACGTCCGCCAGATCCGATAGGACTGCAATCCAACCTGCAACAGCTCAATAATGGCCAGACCAAACTTGGCATCCTCAAACAGCTTAGATTTTCACCTGAAGGAGGATGCGACAGTGCAATTGCGCTTGAGCTCGACATCGCCATTCAAGAATTGATCTCTGATGCTGAACGCCTTCTCTTTGTTTCGAACAGTGTGAAAAATATTTATTATAAGTTTAAAGCGGCCGCTGAAAAGAGTTCAAGGAAGGTTACATAATGCGTATCGTGATAGATTTACAAGGTGTTCAAAGCAACGATACCAAACAAGAAATTGGGCGTTATTGCTTATCACTGACTCAAGCGATTTTGCGCAATAAAGGCGAACATGAGGTGATCATAGCGCTAAACGGTCTTTTTCCTGAATCGATTGAGCCCATACGCGCAATATTTGAGTCACAGCTCCCACAAGAGCAAATCAGAATTTGGCACACGCCCGATATTAGCCAATCCGTTGACACAGGAAAGTCTAAATTTAAAAAAGCGGCTGAGCTGATACGCGAAGCATTTTTAGCCAATTTAAAACCCGATGTGATCCTCATCACGAGCTTATTCGAGGGACTTTACGACTCTGCGGTGACTACTATAGGCTTGTTTGATCACACAACCCCGACTGCAGTGAGTCTTTATGATCGGACGCTGTTCACCAGTAAGACCTCAAATTTAGAACGTTCAATCTTTGAGAGCGATGTCGTTGAATCATGGTATGAAAACAAACTTGATCAGTTGCGCCGCGCTCACCTATTACTCTCTACATCTGAACTTTCGCGCACCGAAAGTATCGACTATCTCGGTTTACCGGCTACGCAATCCATTAATATTGGTAATGCGACAGATGCCCGTTTTAGTAAGATTCAAATCCCACGTGCACTGCAAACGACTGTCCTTGAGCACTACAGCATCACTAAGCCATTCCTGATGTATGTTGGTGGCCTTGAATCAAATAAGAATGTTCAAGCAAGCATCCGCGCATTTGCCCGACTTCCGGCAAATATCCGCAACAACAATCAACTGGTGATCGTCTGTGAGGCGAAATCCAAAGCACGGCACGGCTTAGAAAATTTAGTCAAAGAATTAGGCCTATGCAATGAAAACATCATTGTTACCGGTTTTATTCCGACCGACGACCTCATCACGCTTTACAATCTATGCAAAGCTTTAATTGCGCCATCGTCAGTAGAAAATTTCAATATGGCCGTGCTCGAAGCAATGTCTTGCGGAGCCGCAGTGATCGGCGCGAATACAGTCAGCTTAGCAGAAACGATTGGCCGTACAGATGCTCTATTTGATCCTTTAGATGAACAGGATATCGCGAATAAAATTGCCAAAGTCCTTGCCGATAAAATCTATCAAACAAGTTTAGCCAAACATGCACTTGAGCAATCTAAATCATTTTCTTGGGATCAAAGTGCAAAACGAACTATTGCTGCGTTAGAAGACTTACATCAAAAGAATATAGAGCTTAAGAAAACAGCGGCGGCTCTTCCACCCCGTATACGCCCCAAACTGGCCTATGTTTCACCACTCCCCCCTCTCAGAAGTGGTATTTCTGATTATAGTGCCGAGTTGTTGCCTGAATTATCTCGATTTTACGATATTGACGTCATCGTTGAACAAGATATGATTG
This sequence comes from uncultured Moraxellaceae bacterium, assembly GCA_964373105.1. Taxonomy (GTDB): domain Bacteria; phylum Pseudomonadota; class Gammaproteobacteria; order Pseudomonadales; family Moraxellaceae; genus Aquirhabdus. The sequence continues at coordinate 4,401 of CAYJTU010000148.1, forward strand.
TAAGCTCATGGGTGGCGGACAGTAGCTCTATTAAAGATGCTGAATGGTTTTTGAGAAACTCTGAATCCTACGACCGTGTGATTTATCATTTTGGCAACTCAGAGTTCCATCAGTATATGTTTGCTTTATTGGAACAAATACCAGGAATCGTGGTGCTGCATGACTTTTTTATCAGTGGCATTGTCGGGCACATGGAGTTACAAGGATTTAGACCGAGAGGCTGGGCTAAAGAGCTTTATCATGCACACGGTTATAATGCCGTGAAAACTTACTCAAAATCGCAAGATGATGCGGTCTGGAAATACCCATGCAATAAAAGTGTTTTAGAACATGCGCAAGGTGTGATTGTTCATTCCCATAGTCCACGTAAACTGGGAACACAGTGGTTAGGCGAAAATTTTGTCAAAAATTGGTCTGTGATTCCGTTGTTAAGAGCACCTGCTCTGCCTATTGGTCGTCTTGAGGCCCGTATCGCATTGGACATCCCAGAAGATGCATTTGTGATCTGTAGTTTTGGGCTCTTAGGACCGACTAAACAAAATCAACGCTTACTCGATGCTTGGTTAGCATCAACACTATCCAAGAATAAGCATTGTCATTTGATTTTTGTGGGCGAAGCAACTGCCTCCTCCAGCTATACCAAAGAATTATTAGAAACGATTGCAAGTAGTCAGGCTCAAGATCGAATTAAAATAACGGGATGGGTTAGTACCCTGCAATTCCGTCAGTATTTAGCCGCTGCTGATTTAGGCGTTCAATTAAGAACTCAATCTCGCGGGGAAACCTCAGCAGCAGTGCTCGACTGTATGAACTATGGGCTCCCTTGTATAGCAAACGCAAATGGCTCTATGGCTGAGCTCCCGCAAGACGCAGTCTGGATGCTGGACGATGAGTTTAAAAACTCGGAACTCATTGATGCCATAGAAAATCTGTGGAAGAACCCAGAAAAACGATCGCTGATTAGCACATTGGCACGAAAAAATATCAGGCTTCATCATACTCCTCGATCATGTGCAGAGCTCTATGCCCGTGCGATAGAAGACCACTACGAACAATCGCTCACTAATAATGATAGCTTGATCAAAGCACTGGTCACCCATGGTGGAATTCCAAATGATCCGCGCATCTGGCTTCAACTCTCTCAAGAGATTTCTGAAAATCAGTCTCATAGCGAATCTAAGCAACTCTTCCTCGACATCTCTGCATTAGTAGAAACCGATTTAAAAACAGGGATTCAACGCGTTGTTCGCAGTATTCTTTTAGAGTTACTGACCAACCCGCCCGCAGGCTATAAAGTTGAGCCTGTATATGCTCGGCCGAATCAACAGGGCTATCACTATGCACGTCAGTTTTCACTGAGATTCTTGGATTGCCCCCCTGACAGTCTGAGTGATGCGCCAGTCGAAGTATTCGCAGGTGATATATTCCTCGTTATTGATCTGCACTTTCAAGTGATCACACAGCAATCACAATTTTTTGATTACTTGAAAAGAATTGGCGTACCGAGATATACCCTAGTCTATGACTTATTGCCCATTCTACAGCCTAACTTCTTCCCCCCTGGGACATCGGACTACTTTAAATCGTGGCTACAAGCGATTACCCTTGGTGATGGGGCGATATGTATATCAAGGGCTGTTGCCGATGAACTGGTTGAGTGGCTCGACAATTTCGGACAGAAACGACAAAGACACTTTAAGATCGGCTGGTTCCACTTAGGAGCAGATGTTGCAGGTTCCACACCGAGTAAAGGGCTGCCAGCTAATGCACAACGTACCCTAAACGCACTTTCATTACGCCCCACTTTTCTTATTGTTGGAACTATTGAGCCTCGTAAAGGGCATGCACAAACACTCGCGGCCTTTGCACAACTCTGGGAGAAAAATGAAGACATCAACCTCGTGATCGTTGGCAAACGAGGCTGGGTCAGCCCTGAATTTCTTTACGCTATCGAAACGCATAAAGAACGCGGGCATCGTTTCTTTTGGCTAGAAGGGATCAGCGACGAATTCTTAGAGAAAATTTATGCTGCGTCTACATGTTTGATTGCCCCGTCTTTCGCCGAAGGATTTGGCTTGCCTTTAATTGAAGCGGCACAGCATGAACTCCCTCTTATTGTGAGGGATATTCCGGTCTTCCAAGAAGTTGCGGGGGATAATGCATTTTATTTCTCGGGTGAAACCCCACGTGCCCTTACAACTGCGATACAAGAGTGGTTGCAACTAGACTTGATTGGCAAAGCCCCACAATCTGATGTCATGCCTTGGCTCACGTGGAAACAAAGTACTCAAGGATTACTAGACGTCATCCTCAATAATCAATGGTCACAAAATTGGAAACCCAATAACACTCATCGTTTCCGAGGGAACAGCAGCCTGTTAAATACGAAGGTGGGAAAACGTACCAGTGATTGCATTACCAGTGAAAATAAAGCGGGATGGCTCGTATTTGGCCCTTATATCAAAGTTGCTGAAGGTCAGTACAATGTGACCATCCGAGGAAAATTAGGCGACAAAGGCCTTGCCGGTGCATGGGCAGATGTATCATTCAATCGTGCAACGCTGTTACTCAAAAAATCCCTGTTAATGCCTCCAGATGCAAAAGGAAACTTTATTACGTTCACCATCAGCATTGAGCAACCTTGTGAGGACCTTGAGGTACGCATTTGGGTAAATGATGAGACAGAAATCAGTATCACTATGATTGAAATTTCACCTTTTACGGATAGTCAGCAACAACAGCTTATGCAGAAAAATACCCCAAAAATCGTTGTTGTTGAACCAATCGCCAATTCGCTCTAGGGGCAAAATGTATGGTTACAAGAGATGAAGTCATTTGGTGCTATCGATTAATATTGGGAAGGGAACCGGAATCTGAGGAAGCCATTGCTCATCAGCAACAATATGAAAGTGTTGAAATGCTAAGAGCATCTTTCCTACAGAGCAACGAATATAAAGAAAAAATTTCACTATCCTTGACTACCGATCATGTAGAGATTGTTGATTTAAATACTCAAGTCGTCTCAAGCTCCCCGGTATCTCAAACGGTGCAACCCATTCGAAGTGAAGATGAACCCGCACGTGAAGAAAAGTGGATCGTGATTTCAAACTGTCAAACGGTAGGCATCGCAAACTCGCTCAGTCTACTCTGTGCGAATGTGACTGTAGAAGCTTGCGATATTTGGCAACTGACAAAAAATAGAGCGCACTGGGAAGCTAGACTGCCTGAGTTTGACCAACTCATAATTCTAGCGGATATCCGCCATATAAATGTGATCGACCTCAGTCCCTATAACAACATTACTTGGTTCCCGAGTTTCTTGTTTCGCGCCTTTCATCCAGACTTGTGTTACGTCACCAGCCCTGATGGTCATATTAAAACACCGATGGATGAATATAATTCGTGCCTTGCATTTGCCGCGTATAAATCAAATTTGACCTTGGCACAGACCCGTGATCTTTATACTCATGAAGTCTATCAAGCTGTTGGTTTTTATAACTTTTGGCAGGCTGAAAAAGAACAACTGTTCAGAAGATTTGATGACTTCGAACTCGATATCCGAAGTAGTTTTGTCCATTGGGCCAGACAAGGCAGCTTTATGTACAGTGGCAATCACCCTAAAGTGAATGCAGTCTATGATATTGCAACACTGATTGCGCAGAAGATTCGTGGCAAGCACTTTAAAACCACCATCAGACCGCATGATAATTTAGCGGTTGGACCTATTTTCCCCATCTACCCTGAAATCGCAGAGAATCTTGGGCTTGAAGATGGCTCATATCTCTTTAAACCTATTAGTGCTTATAAGTTATTTGAGCTCGATGAATTTCTTGAAGGAAGTTTTGGCGCTTATCAAAAATACAATCCTGACGCCTTAATCATCCACGATCAATATACACACCCTTATGAAAATGCAATGAAATACATTGCGGAGCGTAAATATGAGCAATCCTTATAAAGGCTTAGAAAATTTTCAGTTCTGGAGACGCTCTATTTCAACGACGGTTTATCATACTTTTGATCCCATCATACAGCCCAAATTTAAGCTCCATAAAGACGAAAAAATCGCAACTGCGGGCAGTTGCTTCGCGCAACATATCGCACGCCGCCTATCCGCCATTGGTTTCAACTATTATGTCCCAGAATCTGGTGATGGGTTGGATGAGTTAGAGCGCAAACAACGCGGATTTGGCATGTTCTCAGCGCGCTATGGCAATATCTATACCGTGCGCCAACTTGTACAGCTTTTTGATGAAGCTTTCGAAACAAGACCATCAAGTGAATTACCGTGGCTTCGAGAAGATGGTCGCTATATCGACCCCTTCCGTCCCAACATCGAACCTCAAGGGTTCACTGATACTAAAAGTGTCATCGAAGAGCGCAGTAAACATTTAAAGCATGTCAAAGACATGTTTTTAAATGCCGATGTCTTTGTTTATACCTTGGGACTGACAGAAGGCTGGATGAGTAAGACCAGTGGGGATGTCTTTCCTCTGGCGCCAGGTGTCTCTGGTGGGAGCTTCAATGACACGGATTACGCCTATAAAAACTTCTCAGTGATCGAAGTCATAGCCGATCTCAATACTTTTTTGCAAAAGCTCAAGGCCGTGAACTCAAAAATCAAAGTATTACTGACGGTGTCTCCCGTACCCTTGATAGCAACCTTTGAAAAACAGCATGTTTTGGTTTCAACGACCTATAGTAAATCGGTGCTACGCGTTGCAGCTGAAACCGCTTCTCGTGAATACGACTGGGTCGAATACTTCCCGTCCTATGAGATCATCACTGGCAACTTCAATTTGGGTAAATACTATGAGGATGATCTCCGCGAAGTGAACAACAATGGTGTGAGTCACGTCATGCGCTGTTTCTTAAAGCACTATGCAGAAGGGCATGGTCAGAAAGCGGTTCGTTATGATACCGCCCACACCGTCACTAAACATTATGTCTCAGATATTATCTGCGATGAAGAGTCGATTGCCAAAACAGCTTTTTAAACACAGCGCCAACTGACGCCGATAAATGCGCGCTTAATTTTCATACAATTTTATTTTTGCCAGTAGCTACAAAGGTTCCACGCGTTCCACCGTATCTTATCCACAAGCTTACCCGCAAGGATTGGGGGTAACTTTGTGACAAAAACACTGAGTGCTACATTGATTTTCAGACAAAAAAAGGCCTATCGATTATCGATAGGCCTTTGATTTTCATATATATGGTGGCTATGGCGAGACTCGAACTTGCGACCCCCGCATTATGAGTGCGGTGCTCTAACCAACTGAGCTACATAGCCA
>CAYJTU010000149.1:0-4520 GCA_964373105.1 uncultured Moraxellaceae bacterium
CCAAACAAAGCCGCTGCGCCGTGCTCATCATCATATCAAAACCCTGCAGTGGGCGGATACCCGGCAGCGCCAAGAAAAAAGATAAACCATCAAAGCTTTCACTTTCCATAGTATCCAGATCAAAACCTGCAGGACCTTCTTGCGTATACTTCAAAACGCTAAACATCATTGGCCCTTGACCAGTCGACTCTTCAAAGCGATGAAACAAAGACATCTCACCAAAGCGTAAACCGTGTTTGCGCAAGAGTCTCAGTACCATCTTACCTTCCAGTGGACGACCACTTTTAGGCAACAGGTGAATTGCGATGATCTGTTCAGCTTGCACCAAAATGCTGTCTTCTTCACTGCGGCTATGATCGGCCAGATGCTCGTCAATCAGAAAGCTATCCCCTTCCCACTCGGTCAACGCTGCTGTATCGATCGCAGGCATCGCATGGGCAGCCAGTTCAAGTTCCGTTTCCGAATGATGCGGTGCGCCGCCCGCATCCAAATGATGAGAATGTGGGGATAAGGACGTTGCTTGCTCTAGATCATCCAGCATGTCATCCAAACCACCTTTTTGCAGACTAACCGGTTCTTCTGGCTCAAGCGCTAGAGGAGAAACAACGACTTCTGGGACAGTTTCAGCTTGCGTCTGAGAATGATAATCTGCAGATGCTAAAATCGCTGGACGATCGGCATCATCAGTGTATGGGCTATGATCGGTATGCTCAGCATGCAGATGGCTAGCATGTTGTGCCGCATGCTGATGGATGGTATGGGTGATGAAATCATTAGCAGAAATCACAGGTTCAGTAGGTGCTGAATCAGTCTCTACTGCCTCTAAAGGTAACTCAATCTGTGGTGAGGGCGCTTCATCGTTATGGGCGACTTTCTCGTGCGTCACTGATGGCGCACGACGCAGCATCAAGTAAAGACCGAATACCATGAGGATAACCGCGACAATGATGCCTGCTTTAACCAGAATACTCATGGATCAAACTCCTGTTGCCGCGACAAGTGTCTCGGCTTCGTCCAAATTCACGGCTACTAACTTCGAAATACCTGCTTCTGGCATTGTCACGCCCATTAATTCACCTGCCATCATCATCGCTAACTTATTATGGGTAATGTAAATGAATTGCACACTTTTAGACAGGTCTGTTACCAATCGACAAAATCTTGCAACGTTTGCATCATCTAAGGGGGCATCCACCTCATCTAATAGACAAAATGGTGCAGGATTGAGTTTAAAAATCGCAAAAACTAAGGATAATGCAGTTAAAGCCTTTTCGCCACCGGATAATAAGGCGATGCTGCTATTACGTTTTCCGGGTGGTTGCGCCATAAAGCGTACACCCGACTGCCAACCATCCTCTAAAATCAACCGCGCTTCGCCGCCGCCAAACACTTTAGGGAATAATTGCTGTAATTCATGATTAACCCGATCAAAGGTATCCATAAACAGACTACGGGTTTCCCGATCAATCGTTTGCATCGCATCATCAAGCTGCGTGAGCGTCTGATTGAGATCATCCATCTGATGATTGAGCTCATCAAAACGCTCTGTCACCTCGGCAAGCTCCGCGGGCGCCGCCAAATTAAGCTCCCCTAGACGCTGGATTGCACTATCCAATTGTGCCAGATCAGCATGTAATGTTTGTTCGGACTTGTTCGACACTGTATTGACTGGGTTCACATCCGGCACAGGCGCCTCAAGACTTGCAAACTGCTCGGCAAGCTGTGCCAAATTGCTTTTTTCAACTTGCCAAGCAAGTCGTGTGTTTTCTAACTCATCTCGCAGTGTGTTTTCAGCTGAGGTCTGGCTTTGACGATCTTGTTCTAACTGCTGTACTGCAGCTTGTGCCTCTTTGAGCTCGACCTGCCGAGCTTGCCAGCGTTGATCCGCGGCCAACGCCTCTTGCTCACCTGCTTCCATTGCCACCCTTAATGCGGGTAATGCCGCACGAACCTGTGCGAGTTCGGCTTGGATCTGTAATTGCTCAGCCACCAATTGGCTCTGCTGAAATACCGCACGGTCACTGGTGGTCTGTAGCGCCTCAATGCGAATCTGCCGCGTCTGCGTTTCAAGCTCTGCGTTTTGCTGCTGCATGCGCAATTGCTGAATTTGCAGCGTGGTTTGGCTTAGGTTTTGTTGTGCAGTACCAGCTTCTTGTTCACGCTGCGCGACCTCAGCTATCAAAGGATTTAAACGCAATTCAAGCGTCGCTTGCTCCATATGCACATCGTTTAGACGCTCCATATCTTCTTGTTGGCTGCTACTCAGTAAAGAGAGCTGTTGGCGCTGTTGTTCTATTTGCCCTTGCTGTGACTGTAGCTTACTGTCCAAACGAGCACGTGCAAGCTCCAAAGCTTGCTGGTTGCGTTCAGCTTGATTGATTTGCACGGCGAATTCTTGTTGCGATTGGATGCGTTGGGTATGTAATTGCTCCGCTTCTTTTAACGCTTCGGTCGCATCCAGCAGTGCGGATTCACTCCCAGCAAGTTCGGCCGTTAAGGTTTCCAGACGAATACGACGTGCCAGTAAGCCGGTATTCTCACCGCTTGAATTCGACTGCGCATCATGTGCCAGATCAATGGCCCAATCGATACCGACCCAGTGCCCATCCAGTGTGACAAGCGACTGGTAGGGTTTTAACTGCGTTTGACGCAGGAGCGCATCGGCACGCGTTTCAACCACGCCCCAGTGTTGCCAAACCGATGAGTGCGGTGCGATCAACCATGAAGAAAAAGCGATTGTTCCCACTAGGACATCTGACTGTAAAGTATGCTCACCCGATAACAGCAGATTACGAGCAACTGGCACATCGGCATTGATATAGGCTTTTAACCACAGACCGAGCACCGATTCAATCAAAGCGAGATGTGGCTGGCCTGACGCGCTCACTTGCAATTGCTCGAGCAAACGAACCCCTTCTGGCTCTATGTATTTTTGCTCGTTCTTCTTACCATTTTTTTGGGTATGGGCTGGGTTTGAATCTGTTTTTTCTTGCAGGGCCAACAGCGCGCGTTGCTCCCCCCGCAGTCCGTCAAACACCTGACTAAGCGCTCGTTGTTGGGTGCGTAAGTTAACCCGCGTTTGCTCAGCGGCTTGAACACTCTCTTGCGCGTTGCTTGCATCCGCCCGAAGACGCAATAGCGCCTGCGTCACTTCGAGCAATTGATCGTCGATATCGAGTAACTCGTCGGCCAAGGCAGTTTGATCCAGCTGATTGAGTGCATTTTCGAGTTGAGCAATTTGCGCGGCTTGGCGCGTGTGCTGACGCGAGATATGATCTTGCTCGCGATCAAGATCGGCACGTTTTTGCTGTGCCGTCTGGATACGGGTGCGTAGATTCTGCAGTTCGGTGTGGGTCTGGCGCGCTTGCTCTTGCACACTGGGCAACTGGACTTCGAGTGCAGAAATGGTATGGACTAGCTCTTGCCGTCTCGGCTGACTGAGATCATGCACCGCAATCAACTCGGCTAAGACTGTTTGATCATGATCTATCTGACGGGTGAGTGCCGCGTGCTGAGCCTCTACACTACTGCTACGCTCTAGTAGTCTAGATTCGGCTTGCTGCTGCTGAGTCAGATTGGCAACGGCTGTTTGCCGCACGCGCTCGGCATCTTGCCAAGCACTTTGCATTGGCTGTGCTTCTGCCAACAGCTGGGATAAGCGCAACGATTGTTGCTGCACGGCATGATCCAATTCATTTAACCGGCTGCGTAATTGGCGATAATCATCGCCCAATTGGGTGAGTTTACTGGTATGCAGCGCCTGCCTGTTCGATGCATTGACATGCTGAACCGTCCAGAGTTCAAGCTGTGCTAAACGACGGTCTTCGAGCAATTTTTTGTGCTTCAATGCAGCTTGGCTTTGACGCTCAAGCGTTCTACGGCGACGGCCCAGCTCATCAGCCAGATCTTGTAAACGGGACAGGTTTAAACGCGTATCTTCCAAATGCTGCTGTGTCTCACGGCGGCGAGCTTGATAGCGCGAGACGCCTGCCGCTTCTTCCAAAAAGACACGTAAATCATCAGGCTTCGCTTCAACCAGACGATTGATCATCCCCTGCTCAATCACGGCATAAGAGCGTGGCCCCAGACCTGTGCCTAAGAAAATATCAGTGATATCACGACGCCGACAGCGTGTCCCGTTTAAGAAATAGTCTGACCTGCCATCACGACTAACCTGACGGCGGATCGACAGTTCTGTATAGGCGTTATAGGCCCCGCCTAATTTGCCAAAGGTATTTTCAAAATGCAGCTCAACGCTGGCTTGCCCAATCGGTTTCTTATTCACGGTCCCGGCAAAGATCACATCACTCATTGCTTCGCCGCGTAGCTGACGTGCAGAGGACTCCCCCATCACCCAACGAATTGCATCGATCACATTCGACTTGCCACACCCGTTCGGCCCCACTACCGCGGTGAGATCTTGTTTAAAGTTCAGCGTCGTGGGATGGACGAAAGATTTGAAACCCGCCAGACGAAGGCTACGTAGCCGCATTATTTTCCACGTCGTGAACGCTGTGCCC
>CAYJTU010000149.1:4530-9618 GCA_964373105.1 uncultured Moraxellaceae bacterium
AATTCGATTTGCTTCATGCGCGCCAGAGAGTCCAGAACCAGATTACGTAAATGACGGCAAAACTCTTCCATAAAAACAGCAGCTTGCTCGCCTTTACGAATTAGGATCGCGTCAATGACAGGCTTAAATAAATCAAAGGCTTCTTGGAGTTCACGGCGTGAGGTATTGAGTGTCAAAAAATAACTACGACGAAATGCAGGCAGTAAATTATCAAAAATATCACGTAGATAGGTATTGCCAACCAGCGTGTGTGTGCTCTGTAGGAACTCAAAAACACTATCGTAAAACTTCTCGATATCACCCGCTTTCACTTGTATGGATAAGTCCTGAATCAATTGATTCATCCGCTCGCTGTCCGGCTGGCGCCATGCTTCGCTGGTGCGATGCACCATCGCACCTAGCATTAATGTTCCAGCTTCAAACAATGATTTAATCTGCTGTACAGACAGTTCAGAGACCATGGCACCGCGGCGAGGGTAGATTTTAATCAAATAACTGCGTTCCAGAATCAGTAATGCCTCGCGCACCGATCCACGGCTGACATTTAAGTCTTTTGCGATTCTAAGCTCTTGAATCCGCTCACCCTCAACCAGCTCACCGGTGATAATCTGCTCACCGATATGCCTTGCAATCTGTTCCGACAAACTCTCTGCCGCCAAAAATGCCATACTATTACCCCTATGGTACATGTGCTGGGCAAACGAACAAAAATCCCAATTCAGCGCTAATGACGCTGACAACACCAATGAATCAAACGGATTCGGTCTATTGATTTAACTCTTTTAACAGGATCACGTGGATCGACCAAATATTTTTTTTGAATACATGAGCTATGATTCATATAAAGAACGTTGCACTTAAATCAAATATCTAAATTTAAAAACAACCTCTAAAAATCCACTCCATTTGGACTTTACCAATATCTTTCAGATAACGCACTACTTCATGTACAATTGTCAGACAATTACTTTTGGAATACTAGTACTAAATCGCTATTTCCGATGAAATAATCGCCTATTATGGATGGATGTTTGTACAAACATCGGTCTTTAAAGTTGATATAACAGGCTCTCATTTATAATACTTATTCGATCTTTTAATATCTCAAAAATCCATAGCGCGGTTTAATCGCATCTATCATGGAATGCATATAAAAATGCAGAGCCGCCCTTTACAGCGATAACGCTAAAGCCAGACAATAGAACAGATTGACCTAGGCAGAGATAAGATGACAGCAACTCCTTTTGAATTAAGCAATATCGATCACCTGATGTTGAGTGATCAACTTCATCAACACTTGAAGGCATCAACACTGCCTGCATTTGACATGATTGACTGGCAGCAAACAACCGCATCCACCAACGATGATTGCCGTTTGTGGGCTGCACGCGGTGCGACACATGCACTGTCCATCAGTAATCAACAAACTGCGGGGCGGGGTCAATCCAATCGAATCTGGCAATCCCCAACTGGTAATCTTTATCTTTCATTGCTCACCGCATTGCCCACCGCCTTGGATGGACGACTTGCACTTGAAGTAGCCCTCGCCTTGGTCAATATGCCGATCTTGAAAGCACTCCTTGTATCGGTCAAATGGCCAAATGATCTTTATTTCGAGGGTGCGAAATGGGGTGGGATTCTGATTGAACCAATCAGTAGTCATAACATGGCACATGGTGCAATTATTGGAGTAGGAATCAATCTACAGCCGATGCAAGCCTTGGTCACCGATCGCAGCGTGACCGACCTCAGTACTTTACTCAAGCAAGATATCGACCGAGTGACGCTCACCATTGCTGTCGTACATGCCTTGCATGAAGCGATTGATCTTTTTCTACAAGATAGTCCCAATCTACCAGAACGCTTTTTGGCGTGGGACGCACTCGCCAATCAGACCATTCAGATTATCCATCCTGAACAGCCCGTGCAACATGCACGCGCAATCGGCATAGCGGAAGACGGCAGTCTGCAAATATTGACCGAGAAAGGCACAGAGCGTTTATACAGTGGTCAAGTGAGTTTGGTATGAGGATTGTGTGGGCGGGGCGAGCAATGACGCGAACAGACACGTCAGAAATTGTCTCTTGAAGCTGGTTTATGGCGTCATCGCGCCTTAAACCAGCCTTGCTTGTTGAATTTAAAACTACGCAATCATCGCAGGTACAAGCTGTGAGACCTCACTGTCTTCGGGCAGCATCCCAATATATTTGGCATAGATAATCGCCTCCCTGGCATCGATAAAGTCATGCGTGAGAGGATGAATAAAGCCTTGCTCGGCATCGAAGGGGGTTGCTTCAAAGCCTCGTTTATAGAGGCTTTCATAAATCGCACCGTATTCATTCGGCATCGGTAATGCATTCACCTGACCGTTATAGCGAATGGCAATCTGATCAATACGCGGAAACTTGACAAGTTTGAGCGCTGGACTTGCCGCACTGTTTAGCAAGTTCGCCTCTCTTTTAAGGAGATGATGTTGATCTGACCAACTCGATAGTGACCAAACTGCCTGAATATCTTTGATGTGCTGTGCATCCACTTTACTGCTCTTCCCCCAATACACGGTATTATCCTGCTCGTTTAAAATCACATGTGTGGTCCCTTCGGGCTTTAGTCGCCAATAGTGCGCGTTGAACTCATCCAAGGCGATCGTAGAACTGTTTGTCGCTTTATCTTGACTATATAGGGTCGTATTGATTGAGGCCATGCAGGCTTCAAGATCCAGTGAAATTTTCTTGATTGTATCGACTAGCTCTGGTGAGGATCTGACATGCACATTACCCAGTACTTTATTCACCAGTATTTTTTTGCACGCAATCAGTTCTTGCTTGGCTTTATAGGCATCGAGATCATGATAAGACATACTATTTCCTTATAATATCGGTATCTTAAATTAGAATTATTCTCCACTGCTCCTCACCCCAACATTCACACGAGGCTCGCTCTAGAGTGCAGCGATATGCGCCATCTTTCAAGACCAAAAAAACCTTTCTTCGATACAAATGATGGCAAATTTGTAATAGCTGCATTTAAGCGCTTGCGGCGATAATCCTCACGATTTAATCGAATTTTGGCTAAAGTTCGAAGGAAAAAATCGATCACGAAGTCGCATAAAAAATGCTTCGATCTGATAAAGCAGCGCACCCATGATGATGCAGGCAGCCACGATAACAACCAGTGTCACCAGTGGCAACCACTCAGCAGCTTGCCACTGACTCTGTGACAGCAGTGTCTGCAAGATATAGGCTAAGGGCTTATGCGACAGATAGATCGAATATGACCAGAGCGCAATGCTTGCAGCTCCAGGGATACGAATCCGATACAGCCATGATGTAGGCGACAGGGCGGTGATGACACACAGTGCAAAAGCCCATGCAATCATTGAATAGCCAAAGGCTGTCATAAAAAAGCCGTAGCCATAATCTTCGATATAGGTGTAGTGGTAAGACAGATAGAAAATACTACCCACGGCAATCACAGACACGCCTAAGAGCAGGTGGCCATAACGCGTGAGACGAGCCCAGATCACGGGGTAAAAGTTCTTCAGCATGGCCACTGCGATACCCGGTAAGAACTCATCAAAGCGGCACAAGGTGGCATAGTAGATATGGGGATAATAGCCTCTGACCTGCCCCGTACTTTCGCGGCCATAGTCTTGCCAAAGAAAAATCCTAGCGACGACTCCAACCAACAACAGCGCCAACATCAACAACCAGCCAGACACCAGACCTAACCGCAAGCGCGCACCAAAGATCAAAATTATAGGCAGGACCAAATAAAATTGCTCTTCTATACACAGCGACCACGCATGCGAAAATGCCGTACCGGGTTGTAAATTAAAATTCTGAGTAAAGGTCAGAAATGACCAGAGCGGCGGGGGCGTTTTTCCACCCATGACAGATGGAAAAATAAAATAGGCCGCAAGCACAATCCAGAATATCGGCAGTGTCCGAAAAGCACGGCGTGCATAAAATCGTTTAGGGCTAACCTCTGTGCCGCGCTTGATCCCTGAAAATAATTGGTTGGCAATCAGATAACCACTCAAGACAAAGAAGAGATCCACTCCCATCCAGCCGATCTCACTCAACCAGCCAAACGTCTGCTCATGACTGACAAAAACCATATAGTGATACATAAAGACGAGGATAATGGCGGCTGCACGGAGCGTGTCGAGGCCATTGATGCGGGAAGTTTGAGGTTGTGCAGATGGCTGTAACATGTCCATGTCCCAAAGCAGCAAGGTGCCTAAACAGGCGGGTTTTAAATAGATGGCGTTAAAAGGAAGGGCTACCTGCCATTAAAAAGAGCGTTTTAATTGGCGTATTTGACGTTTAAAAAATACAATTAATACTCTGCATATTGCGCATGCGATTCGGCAAGCCATTCTTGCCGAGTTTGCAGTGCACTCAGTAACTCTTGGCGGATTTGTATCGCGGTGATCACATCTTCACCGTGAAAGCGAACAATGGGGATACCCGCACTCACCAACGCTTTATCTTTCTTCAAATCCGCACGCTGCCGAGTATGATGCTCATGCGACCAATCATCCAGCTCGATGGCAACCAAGACACGCTGGCCATCCTGATCAACCAGCACATAATCGACACTCATGCGATTGATACGATTAAACCAAAATTTTTCATCTTCCTCATCGGTACACTCAATCAAGCGTGACAGTCCGACCTGCGAGAAGATCAGGAACTCCGGCACAGCTTGTTTGAGTTGATGAAAAAAACGGACTTCTGCATCCGTCATAAAGATGCGCGGCATAAACGGCCAAATCTCTAAATCATCGCCGCGAACGGATTTGACTTCAGGAAGCTGTGAGCGTCTGCTTCCTGACAGAACAAGAATAAATAATAGTGCGAGTACCGCAATTAAGATGTAGGTGGCTGCCAATTTGAAACCCAAGCTCCCTTCACGTTCAAGCTGCCGTCCTGCTCGATTTTATGTTTAGTCGCAGTTGCGGCTGCCGCGTCTTTTTCAGGGCCAACTAACACGCGGACGCCTTTGGTTGTGGTACTGGTGCGGACCTTATAGCCCTTAGCACGCAGTTGAGAGACCATGGCATCGGCTTTGGCCTGTGATTCA
>CAYJTU010000150.1:0-4311 GCA_964373105.1 uncultured Moraxellaceae bacterium
ACAATGGCACATCTTTTTTGAGTTTGATGGTTAATGATTGTGAGTGTCATCGCATTGCGCCAATTCGTACGCATAAACCATCAATCGGAGTGATATTTCCGCCTGTTTGCCCCAGAATCTTATTGGTTTCGGCCTGACCTTTCCATTCCTCTTTCGATTGACCGTTATCCAGTTGCTTGTCGATATAAGGAATCAGTGAACCGGCTAAAGGAACACCGAAGTTAGCTTTTGGAAAACCTTCGCCGCGCTGTAGTTCTGCGACTTGGCGATCGATATCCAAAATAGCACTCGCAGGATTATCTAAAAGCGGTTTCACGCCATCTCGCAGATAACCCATGCCATTGATCAACTCGCGCATGTTCTGAGCACCCGCACCCGATGCCGCTTGATAGGTCATGGCACTGACCCATTCAACCAAACCTTCTTGATACAGTGCGCCAATACCCATGAGCATCAATGAAACTGTGCAATTGCCGCCGATAAAGTTTTTAACGCCACTGTTGAGTGCATCTTTGATGACGTGCAAGTTGACCGGGTCGAGTACGATCACCGCATCATCTTCCATGCGCAGCGTGCTTGCGGCGTCGATCCAATAGCCATTCCAACCATCACGGCGTAACTTTGGAAAGACTTCACTGGTGTAGTCACCGCCTTGGCAGGTCAGAATAACATCCATGTGCTTCAGTGACGTGAGGTCGTGTGCGCTAATGAGGTCGGGTGCGGTCTTACCACCGAAGCTGGGTGAGGTGTGACCTGCATTGCTGGTCGAAAAATAAAACGGTTCAATATGGGCGAAATCATTTTCTTCGACCATACGTTGCATCAACACTGAACCCACCATTCCACGCCAGCCCACCAAACCCACTTTCATCGCGCTCACCTCTACAGTTGAATGTTTCGTTTTTAAAATATTGCTTGAATCTGTGAGTGTAGCAAAGTGCGGGGTAATCACCAAAGATTAGCCTGCGAATGTGTGAAAAAAGATGATTTAAATAGACGAAATATGGCAAAGATCCTCAAAAAAAGCATGACAACACGGTGTCATCGAATCTTCATAAAAATTCATAAACGTTTCATATACGACTGTTAGTTTTAACGCAGGAAAATAGTGTCAACCCGTTGGCATGTTGCATGGGCAGCATGTATCGAACAATCAGGCCGATCATACTGATTTAAACGGCGAAATTTAAACTCAAATGTATAGCTGTTCACCTTGAGAAAAGCAAAGGCAGACTACATGAGGAGCAGACATTGATAATTATTGAACTTGTAGCAGGCTTAGTGGTTTTTGCCACGCTTTGGGCACTGATTACTCGCAATGAGTGGTGGGTGCGTTGCTTTGATTTTCCCCGTCTACAAATTTTAAGTGTTGGTTGTGGCGCATGGTTGGGCCTACTGATTTCTTCGTCATACCATCAAACGCTTGAAGATCCGATATTATGGATGCTCTTGACGGGCTGCTTGATCTATCAATCATGGATGATTTTACCCTATACTTTTTTCTGGAAAAAACAAGTATTACAAGCTCAAAATCCCGATTCTGAAAACTCAGTATCATTGCTGGTATCGAATGTCCTGACGCCTAATCAAAACTATCAGGCACTGATTGATCGGATACAGAAATATCAACCAGATCTATTGGTCACGCTAGAAACAGATCGGATTTGGGAGCATGCGCTCTCTGTGATTGAAGCTGACTATCCTTATGTCGTCCGTGTTCCACTTGATAATATGTATGGTATGCATTTGTATAGTCGCTTACCACTGGTAAATCCTGAGGTGAAGTTTCTACTGAGTCCAGAAATTCCATCGATCCATACTCAAGTCAGATTGCGCTCTGGTCAATTGATGCGTCTGTATTGTTTACATCCCAAGCCCCCGACGCCAAATGAGGCCTGGGATTCCACGCTACGTGATGCAGAACTATTGATGGTTGGCGATCATGTTGCAAGCCAAAGAGAAAGTTGCATCGTTGTCGGTGATTTAAATGATGTTGCATGGTCACGGACCACCCGTTTGTTTCAGCGCATCAGTGGTTTACTTGATCCACGGATTGGTCGCAAGTTTATGAATACCTTTCACGTCAACTACATGTTGTTGCGTTGGTCACTGGATCATGTGTTTCATAGCCATGATTTTGCGCTGGTAGAGATGAGCTTACTTGAGTCGATTGGATCGGATCATTTTCCTGTTTATACCGTCCTGCATTTTGATCCAGGCATGCCAAGTAGACAACTGACGCCAGTTCCGAGTGTAGAAGATGAAAGCTTGGCTTTAGCAAAGATCAATGCGGGGATCATGCAGGCGAGCAGAGAGGCACCGTATCACCAGCGCGATGCATTAATGACGTGATTGAATGACCTATAATTGTCTAACAATAAAAAGGCGATGAATGACAATTTTCGGTCGAATATTTTCAATAAGTGTTATGGTTAGTACATTCTATGCATTTCTTTTGTGCGCAATGGCGTACATGTATTGAGGTTAATATCTATTTTATGTCTAACAATTTTTATTGATAATGCATTTGTCGGCAGAAGGAGTGAGCACGGAGTGCTTCTTAGGATGATGGTGAATTGCCGACGGTACATGCTCTGAAGAGAGCACCACGGAGTGGTAAAAAGAAGGGAAAGCCGGCGGCTGGCGAGCTGGTGATGCTGGTAATAATAAGCAGGCAAGCAAGTTAGTAAGCAGGTAATAATAAATAAAATATTCTGGCTCGAATGTGTAAGAGATTACCGTTCGAGCTTATATTTTTCCAGTCGTTTTTTTTAATTCGCTCCTTAAATCATAATCCTTGCTTTAAACGAATCATTTCTGCATAGAGTGCGATGGTTTGGTCCGTCATCTGTGACAATTGAAAAACGGTAACGGGCGAAGGTTTCAAAGGGGTAGTCAGTAGGCTTTCGACCGTATTGAATAGTGCCGTTTCATTTTCTGCTTCAACAAGACCCTGCGGGTAGCAGGTCTTCAAAATTTCTGCGACACCGCCTCGATTCCAGCCTACTACAGAGGTGCCCACCGAAAGCGCTTCGAGTGCCGTGCGCCCAAAAGTTTCAGCTTGAGCAGAAAGTGATAGGACGATATCACTTGCCGCAAGCCATTCACGGATATCCGTTTTATGACCGACAAAGGTGATGTGATGGGATAATCCCAATTGCTCGACGCGGCTATGCAACTCTGCCAAATAGGCTTGTTTCTTTTCATGGGCATCACCCACGATCACCCCGTGCACAGGGAAGCGATCCTTTAATTGTACGATCAGTTGTAGCAATGTTTCGTGGCCTTTGAGGCGGGTAATGCGCCCTGGCAGAGTCAGCCAGACTTTATGCTCAAGCTCAGGATAATCATGCAGCGTTTTTTGCCACCAGAGCTGCGAAGGCTGGTAGTTGTGTGGAAATTCTTCGTTGTTGATCCCACGGTATATCCGTGTGACTTTATCCATCGGACAGGCTGGGTAGTTTTCACGGATATATTCAACAACACTCTCAGAGACAGCAATCACACGATCTGCACGGGTCATGATTTCACTATAGCGATTGACGGAGTAGAAACCATGCACAGTACTCACGAGTATCGGCTTATCCCGCGCAGGAATTTTGCGTAAGGCGAAATGGGTGAGCCAGGCTGGGATTCGAGAGCGGACGTGCAAGATATCCGCTTGCTCACGCATGATTACTTTTCGCAGCGGCCTGATTTGCCATAAACTGCTCAATGCTTTGCGGTGAATGGGCAGGGTAATGTGGCGCGTGCCTTCTGCTTCAAGTTGCGCGACCATTCGACCACCACTTGAGATCACCACTGATTCATGTCCTGCCGCCACCAGCGCACGCGCGATTTCAAGGGTGCCACGTTCTACGCCGCCGCTGTTTAATGCCGGTACCAGTTGAATGATTTTCATAAAGTCCAAGGTGGATAAGTTGATGGAAGCAATGCCTTAATTTGGATAACGTTTCTATTCTGTGGCTTGTTAGGTTTTGCTCGCCAAAGGCTGACCCGTAAAGCTTAAACCGGCCCAACTATAACGATTAAAATTGCGAATGTTTTGATGATCTACGCCTTCTGGATTGGTTTTAACCGCTTGATAATGCTCTGCAAACAATTTTAAGGTGTCTAAATCACTTAAATGATGTAATTGTGCAAACGCAAAAACACGGCAACTCCCCGAGTTCTCACCTGCTGCATTATGGAGTGTGCCATTGCTAAAAGCAGTCGGGGTAAAGTCGTAATGTTCATTAATAAATGTCAGCACGTCGCTAAATTGGGCTTGTCCATGGTCAATACGATTCAATAAAGCGGATACTTCTACGG
>CAYJTU010000150.1:4321-9486 GCA_964373105.1 uncultured Moraxellaceae bacterium
GAAACCCTCTTGCAATGTAGTCCACCGATATCACAAAAAAAGATACTGTTTGGTTCGAAATCGATAATCAGGGTGTCATATTTCATACGTAATATCTGATAACGATTATAGCGAAATGCCAAGGTTTGTACTTCAATTTATTAATTAATTATTTTAAATCAGATGTTTGGTTTAATTTTAAACAAATTGAAATAATAATGGATTATCGCCATGATCTTTTCAGGGAGTCATCTTTTGCTGTACAAATGCGTTAGAGACTTCAGACAACGCAACAGATCAGCTGTTTTTTTTCCTCTTTATCCGTCAGTTATGTGAGTAGGGCGACTTTAAACTTTATTAGGAGAGCACGATGCTCAAATCCATTTTAAAAGGTATCAGTGGCTTGCTGTTAGCGGCAAGCTTCGGGTTTTCCGCACCTGCGCAAGCCTTTGATTATTACTTATTGGCGGCATCGTGGCAGCCAGGTTTTTGTGCCACTCATCCTACAAAACCCGAGTGTAGCCCGACAGCACTTGCGGGCACCTATCCTGCGAATAGCTTCTCTATTCATGGTCTATGGCCGAATAACTACTCAGGCAATCAACCCTTCTTTTGTGGTGTTTCGCAAAGTGATATTACGTTGGATAGTGATAGCAGCCAATGGTGCAACATGAGTGATTACCCCATTAGCGCTACTGCCAAAGCCAATTTGAGCTATTACATGTCTGGAGTCGTGTCGTGTTTAGATAAGCATGAGTGGTTTAAACATGGAACATGTGCTGACTCTGCAACTCCTGATGCGTATTGGAATCAAGCGGTTGCACTCACTCAGGCACTGGGAGCGACATCATTCAATAGCTTCATTCAGAACAACAAAGGTAAAACCATTACCCGCACGCAGCTCTTGAATGCATTCTCCAGCAGCTTTGGTTCGGGCACACAGGCTGCTGTATCCATGAAATGCACATCTTATAGCGGCAAAAGCTACTTTACAGAAGCTTGGATTGCGATTAAGAAAGACAAGCTGAACTTATTCCCAGCATCATCATCATTGGTTCTCGATGGTCCTATACAAGGGACTTGTCCAACCAGCGGTATCTATGTCGCTAAATAAATAGCCAAGAGTGTCCAGTCAAAAATAAGCCCAGATTATATCTGGGCTTATTTTTGTCTTCGCGGTGTCAGACTTTAGGTGGCAATATATTGTTCGGTCAAAGATTTAAAATCATGATTCACTTTGAGGTGAATCATATTCCAATAATGCCCGCTGATCGTACGATTAACCATCATCGTTTCTGCGGAAGGCATAAAACTATCCCAGTATTTTATCGATTTACGCAGTTGACTCACGGTTTGGAGATGAACTTTACTGTTTGAGAAGTCAAAGGGCTCGATCATGGGGGGTAATAGAATATTTCGCCAATCTATGTAGAAGTCCGCGGGAATCTGTCCATGCGTATTTCGCACCTTGAGTTCGCGTAGAGCATTTTCAAGAACCGGTACATTGCTTTGGATCGCAGCGTTCATGAGCGTCTTATAGGTTTGCACCACGGGTTGGTCTAATTCCTTGATGCCGCCAAAATCATAGACGATGACCGAGCCGTCGGTTCTGAATGCAAAATTACCCGGATGAGGATCGCAGTGAAAGCTATTTAAGATAAAGATTTCTTGCGCAATCATATTAAAGAGTCGTTCCCCGATTTCATTGCGGATTTCGGCAGGATATTCGGCTGCAGTCTCCACGCTATCACCGAGCTCCTCACTCAAGGTCAAGACGCGACGGCTGGAGTATTCTGGAAATACTTTGGGGATGATCAGTTTACTGTCTTTGACATTGTGAAATGCGGCGAACACATTGAGGTTATGTGCTTCTTGTAGGTAGTTCAATTCGGCATGCAAGCTTTCTTGAATTTCATTAAACAGCTCATCTTGCAGCTTCTTGTCAATTTTCATCACGCCTGCAAGCTTGAGTGCCAATTTAAGCTGTTTAAGATCACTGTCACAGCTTTCGGCGACCCCTGGATACTGCACTTTAACGACAACGGCTTGTCCATTGGGCAGTACTGCGCGGTGAACCTGACCAATCGAGGCAGAGGCAAAGGATTTTTCTTCAAAGCTTTGGAATATCTCGTTGATGGGCTTACCCAGTTCTCGTTCTATTTGCCCGCGAATCACAGAGAAGGCCACCGCTGGTGCTTGGCGTTGCAGCTTAGCAAGGGCTTTGGCGATTTCCGGTGGAAATAAATCTTGGTATTGCGAGGCAATTTGCCCGACTTTCATCGCAGCACCTTTCATTTCGCCTAAGGTATCGGCAATTTGCAGACCGATTTTTTCAAACATCTCGCTTCGTGCCGCGTTTTTTTGTTCTTCGCTGCTATTAATTGATTTAATGGAATTCGAGACAGCTTTCCCTGCGATGCTAGCAGTCATACCCGCAAGCTTGAGGAAGCGGCGCCCAGATGAACGAGATGGACGATCGGACACGTTAGGTTCCTTTTTCATGGGGTTGTTATTTAAACCATTAAAACGACAAGTTATAGAACGAGTCCTTGGGTGTTTTTGAGCGTAACGATATGCTTAAGAGTGTCACGCTTTGTACTGCCTTGGCAATGTGTATCACGTGTGGTGTTGGCAACATTCGTTTTATGCGCATGTAAATAGATGTAAGTTTAAGCTTGGATATTTACAGACAAGTCTGAAGATAACAAACCCGAATCCGCTTTGTTATCTCTATAGCGGCAAGTGAAGTTATTTATTCGGCCAATGCAAATTTTATGGCGATCCGCTTTTCCCGTGTCCGCAGGCGCAACAGCAATAAGATAGCGGCAACCGCAAGACCGATGAGCAAGCCAAACCAGAATCCTTGTGCTCCCATCTCAAGTCCGCGCGATAGAAAGATTCCGGTTGGGAAGGCAACGACCCAATAGGCAAAGAACGTAATCCACATCGTCACTTTGGTGTCTTGCATACCGCGCAAGCATGCGGCGGTCGTGACTTGCCAAGCGTCGACCAATTGAT
This sequence comes from uncultured Moraxellaceae bacterium, assembly GCA_964373105.1. Lineage (GTDB taxonomy): Bacteria > Pseudomonadota > Gammaproteobacteria > Pseudomonadales > Moraxellaceae > Aquirhabdus. The sequence continues at coordinate 7,319 of CAYJTU010000150.1, forward strand.
AAGCCATGGCGAATAGTAGAAGTGTGGCAGCCAGTGCTTGCACGTGTAGATCATTACTATAAAGGATAGCAATGTCATGGCGGAAAATCGCAATCAAAACCATTGTGAATAGTGCGAGCCCAGTCCCCAGTCCCAATCCCACTTGGCGTAAGCGGCGCATCCCTGCGATGTCTCGCTGACCATAGAGCTGACCCATGCGTATCGTGACGGCGATTGCCAAGGATAGAGGAATCATAAACAGTTGTGATGTCGCAGATAGGGCGACTTGGTGAGCGGCGATCACAGTTTCACCAAAGGGGCTGACAACAAGTGCCGCAAGGCTAAATAATGTCACTTCAAAGAAAATTGCAATCCCAATCGGGAAACCCAACCGCACGATGCGTAAGATGAGCGCTCGGTTCAGCCACTCAAAGTGATCAAAGATGCGGAAGGCATGGTAATGCTTGGCCAATGACAAATAAGTCACCAGTATGATCAGCATTAACCACTGCAAGATGGCGGTTGCAAAACCGCAACCTGCACCGCCCAATGCTGGAACCGTCAAAATGCTGCCGATGTGAAAGCCATAGATGAATAGATAGTTCAAAGGAACTGCAAGCGCAAGTCCACATAAACTGATGACGGTAACAGGTCTTGGTTTGCCGAGCGCTTCGGTATAGCAGCGCAGCGCGGTATAGAAGGCAACCGCAGGCAGACCCAAAGAAACACCGATCATAAATAGTCGTGTTTTGGCTTGGAGTGCCTTGGGGACTTCCAGTAGGTTGAATAAGAGCGGTGCCAACTGAAGTAAGATCAGCCCGGCGATCCCCAGCATTAGGGCGAGCCAAAGTGATTGGCGAGTGATTTGCGGAATTTTTTTTAAGGAGTCTTGATCAAAGATTCTTGCCCCAAAAGCTTCAGCGACGAGTGGTGTCGTCGCTTGTAATATCCCGCCGATAAGCAGGAATATAGGCAGCCAGAAGCCTACTCCTAGCGCTACTGAGGCCAGATCCGCTGCAGAAACGCGACCCGCCATGATGGTATCGATCAAGCCAAAGCCTGCTTGCGCAACCTGAGTCAGCAAAATAGGCAGCATTAAAGTCAATAATGTCCGTATTTCAACGTTGAGTGGGCTAGGACTGGTAGAAAGCTCAGAATTCGATAGAGTAGACAAACAAAAAAACCATATGGAAAATTATCATTAAGGGCGATATTGTACGGGTAAATGTGTATAGAGATCGACGATAGATCGTTTTTCTTTACATTTATCGGTATTGATTAGACTAATCCTGTTATTGAGTAAGTTAAGTGATCGAATGATTGTGGAATTAATGAGGGTGAGATGACAGGCCAGACACTTCGCGTACATTACTTTCAGCATATTAAAGACGAAGGATTGGGCAGTCCTGCATCATGGCTGACAAAACATCAAGCGCATGTCACCAGCACTGCATTCTTCGCATTAGCCAAGGGTGAATCAGACATCGTTTTGCCACATATAGATGATGTAGACCTGCTGATCATTATGGGCGGTGAGATGAGTGTCAATGATGAGGACATCTATCCTTGGCTGATCGCAGAAAAACAATGGATCCGGCAATATATTGACCTTGGCAAACCTGTTGTGGGGCTGTGCTTGGGCGCACAACTGATTGCCAGTAGCTTGGGTGCGGTGGTTAAAAAGAATGTGAAGAAAGAAATTGGGTGGTGGTCGATTCAAGCCGTGCATCACAGCCCTCCCAGTGAAGATCAATTTAGCTTCCCTGCAACACTAAGGCCTTTAAGTTGGCATGAAGATACTTTTGAACTACCGCAGCAGGCAGTTTTATTGGCAGAGAGTCAAGCGTGTGCACATCAAGCCTTTCAATATCGCCGACATGTTCTAGCTTTTCAATTCCATCCTGAAAGTACGCCGCAGAATATGCAGCTATTTCTTGCGGATATTGGCTATCAAGAGTTGGGTAGCGGTAGTGGAGGGGATGCCTACATCCAGACGGCTGCACAAATGGCAGCGGTGCCCGCACATGATTATGAACCGCCGAATCTACTTCTGGAGCGCGCGTTGGATTTTGTTTTGGGTGATCGGACTCGTATAAAGCATGTACCTTAATTATTTTGTGCAAAACTGGAAAATATTTGATCAATAGGCTTGCTATGTGTGCGTTCTCTGATTAGAATACAACACGTTT
>CAYJTU010000151.1:0-9429 GCA_964373105.1 uncultured Moraxellaceae bacterium
AATAAGTAACTCTATTTTAAAACGACCCTGCTTATCCATTTTCTGCAGGGTCGTTTTTCAATGGATAGGCCTAATGCCTCATTAGGTTATAAACTTTCTTTATACTATTTTATGCTTTTTAATTTTAACTTCTTGCTTATTGAACTTTGTTGCCCTACAATCTCGCCACGCACTTTTCACGTTCATGCCTGAACTTTTTCACTGACCAGTCAGTTTAGTCTCACCGCCTTAAACAGCCTAGACTAAAGCGACAAATTAAGCGTCCACATTCATGAGAATGTATCCACGCCCAAGTCGATAGCCTTATCGACAATCTTCAGGCCACGTCCAAAAGCATTTGTGTGTTTTTGTGTATAAGCCCTGCATCGTCTTTTTCAGGAAGCCTCCATTGAATTGATTCACTTTGAATCATTTGATCTGATTTGGCTTTGTTTAAAGAATTTAGGTCATCTATTTGATATGTCTCGTATGTGATGCTTGCTTTTTTAAAACAGCAAAGCAACCATGGCGAGCGAAGGTCAAACTACCGATGTGCCCACATTCAAAACGATACGAGACTCGTCAGACTTTAATTTATAAAGTCATACGTTAGTCCTTATTCCTGCTCGCGCCGATGCGCTATTTTGATTTTTTTTAATTGGAGTGTCCGAAAAACGGACAAAACCCCATGAGCATGACTTTTTCTGATTTTGAGCTAGCCCCTAGCCTACAACAAGCACTGACCGATCTTGAATATACCGCACCGACTGACGTGCAAGCGCAAGCTATCCCTGCCGCACTCGCAGGTAAAGACTTACTGGTATCAAGCCAAACAGGTAGTGGTAAAACAGCGGCATTCTTATTGCCAACCTTGAATGCACTGGCATTACAAGACCAACCGACATTAAACGCACGTTTAAAAAACATGCCTTCACCAAACATTTTGGTGCTGTGCCCAACGCGTGAACTTGCACAACAAGTTAGCCAAGATGCCATCAAACTGGTTCGCCACGTACGCGGCGTTCGCATCGCAACCGTCATGGGCGGCATGCCTTTCGGTAAACAAATTGCACAGCTCAAAGGCGCGCAAGTCCTCATCGCAACCCCTGGCCGTCTGCTTGACTTAGTCAACCGTCGTCAACTGGCATTGAATGAAGTCGATGCGTTGATCGTTGATGAAGCTGACCGTATGCTGGATCTGGGTTTCTCTGAAGACTTAGAAGCCATTGGCGATTTAGCTGCAAACCGTAAACAAACCTTGATGTTCTCTGCAACGTTTGCAGACCGCATCATTCATCTTGCAAAACGCATGATGAAAGCTGATCCACTGCGCATTGCAATCGACACAGGTCACTCAACCAACCTTGACGTGACTCAAACATTGCATTGGACTGATGGTTTTGAACACAAGAAAAAATTGCTGTCTCATTGGTTGAATGATGAAACCATGGATCAAGCGGTTGTGTTTGCAAGCACGCAAGAAGACACCGACATGTTGGCTGAAGAGCTGGCGATGGCAGGTCATCAAGTGGTTGCACTCCATGGCGCGATGCCACAAGCAGTGCGTATGCGCCGTATCCGCAGCCTGCGTGAAGGTAAAGTTCGCGTATTGGTTGCAACCGATGTTGCTGCACGTGGTCTAGACGTTCCTGCGATCAGCCATGTGATCAACTTTGGCTTACCAATGAAAAACGAAGACTATGTGCATCGTATCGGCCGTACTGGTCGTGCTGGTCGCAGTGGTCAAGCAATCACTTTGGCAACCCATCGTGAACGCAGCAAAATTCGCGCGCTTGAAGACTATCTACAAGCAAAAATTAACGTCACTGAAATTGCTGGCCTAGAGCCAACACCACCACCAGCAGGCAGCGATCGTCGCGGCCGTGATGGTGGTCGTGGTGGTTTTGGTGGCGGTCGTAACAGTGGTGGTTATAGCCGTGACGGCGGAAGTCGTGATGGTGGTGGTCGCAGTGGCGGTTACAGCCGTGATGGCGGCAGCCGTGATTCAGGTGGCTATCGTGGCAACCGTGATGGCGCAGCTGCACCGCGTGACTTCGGTAACAGCGAAGCAACCAGCGGCTATCGTCATCGTACCGAAGGTCGCAGCGATGCACCGCGTAGTGACTTCAGAGACAGCAGCTCACCACGTCCAGAACGTGATGGCGGCCGTAGCTTCAACAGCGATCGTCCACGTTCAAATGATGAAAATCGTGGCAATCGTTTTGACTCACGTCCAGCCGGTGATCGTCCGCGTCCAGCGGGTGACCGTCCATATCCTTCACGTGATGGCGGCGCTCCGCGTAGCGCAGGTTTCAGCCGTGATGGTGGCGATCGTGCACCGCGTGGTGACTTCAATCGTGATTCAGGCGCAGGTCGTGGCTTTAGCCGTGATGGCGCAGCTGCACCACGTCCGTTCAGCAGCCCGCGTGCGGGTGGCAACGAGCGTAGCTTCAATTCAGAAGTCGGTGGTCGTAGTGAGCCGCGTGTCGTTGGCGAGCGTAACTTCAACCGTGAAGGCGCAGCAAACACTGCTCCAGCGCGTCCACGTCGCGAATTCCAATCAGGCAGCCGTGATGACCGTTTTGAACGTCAAGAACGCCGCTTTGGTGGTGACTCAGCACCGCGCACTGACTTCCGCAAAAAACGCGAAGACTAATTTCAGCGGGCTTAACACTTAAGCCATGAAATCAAAAAAATCCCCTTGCATGTTTAAAACTGCAGGGGGATTTTTTATGGTTTTTTTAAACTACCCTCGCTCCTTATATAAATCACCCCTTGCTTTTATAATCCATTCGCCTTTACCCGCTGTGCAACTGCAGTTTTTTTAAAAGAGGTATGGGAAAGCCAGCTTCGCCCAAACCATCTGCCCCTCTGGGCGATTACGCGCACTGAACTCCTTCTCCCAGCGCACTTCAGCCGAGGCATATTTTAAGAAGGTAAGGTGTACGGCTGGTCCGATAGCAAATGCTTGGCCACGGTTTCCATTTTCAACCGGCATGCCCATCACGTCTGTGACTGCTTCGCCATATTGCTTATCATCAGTCGTCTGCTTGAAATAGTAGCCGTTTACACCCAGGTGCAGATTGTCAGCCACCTTGTAGGTCAGCGAATAATCGAAGTGGAAAATCTGACCCGAGCGGTAATCGGTGTCTTTGTTTTTTTGATTAAAGCTGTACGAGAGTTTGGTAGAGACTTCCAGATTATCGTTGGGCTGCCATGTGATCGGAAAGACTGGTTTGTAGGTATAGAAGTTATTACTGGTATTGGCCAGACGCGTGGCATCATACTTTCCAGTTGGAACTGTGACCTCAAGCCCAGTGCCCACAGTCAGATTTTTGCCAAAACCCCAGAGGATGATCGGCGCAAATTGAATGTCGCCAAGGCCATCACGACTTTCCTTGTTCACGCCGCCGACAAAATCTGGAAATGTGACCGATACTTTGGTGAATGGCACCGCAAGGTACGCGCCTAAGCGGCCACCACCAGGAAACGTGATACCGCTCAGATAGTCCACCCGAGGGATAATGCTATTGGAGGTGACCTTAAAATCAGGGATATCCCCGCCAAGGATGGCTGACTTAAACTTCGTGGCAGAATAGTGGTTGTAATACAGATCAAATACGAAAAGATTAGACGGTAAGCTAGCAAGATCAAGGGGCGCAACAAACATACCGTCACTGCCCGCGCCGACATTGTCGACCCCTGTTTCTGTCGCCCATACGCCATGGCTCATGCATAGGGCGACTGCCCCTGCTAACGCGAATTTAATAAACGAGATACGATTTTCCATTTTCGAGAACCCCTCATTGATGACTGATTAAGCGTTTCATCTCATTGCAACGCTCTGACTTCTTTTAACGTCCATTTCAAGGTCGCTCAGTTAGCCCACCTCGTTCCCCTTCAAGCCGATGTTTGCGTTTATCGCCCTCCTTGGTACATTGCAATCTATTGATCAAGCCTACTAACCTCGCATAAATAGACATGAGTGGTTAAGTGGGTGATACGGTCGGCACTCCTCCAGAAGTGCCGGCGCCTGAATGACGCATCCTTACGATGAATAGCGCCAGCAATGCGAATACGACAAAGCCCATGCTGACCAGCGGTACACGAACGGCGTCGTCGCCCGTCACACTAAACGACGCAATCAACGGTCCGAAAGCAAATCCCAGCAATTGCGTCGCTGGCACCAACATCGCGACACGACCCGTGGGTTCCGCCGCAATCGCAAGGCGAATTTGAAAAGGCAGAATAAATTGCCAAACAAAACCAAATAGTAAACATGCACTTGCGAATAAAGAAATATGGCCAAACGGCAAGATATGCATCAGCAATGCGACACCACCCACGATGATAGAACCCAGCGTCATGGTGATCAGCATCGGCAAACGTTTCACTAAGCAAACAGCAACCGCACTGCCGACAATCTGCATAATGAGCGTCCAAGCAATCAAGGTCTGAACACTGATCGCGTCAAAGCCAGCCATACGCCCTAAGGGATCCATATAGGCCCAGAGCGCACCAATCGCACTCGAAAAGGCAAAGGGTACTGCCAATATATACAGCGTAATACCAGGGGCAACGGGTGCAGTGGCGTCATCAACAAGCGTTGCAAGCCGTGCAGGCAGAAGTGGGAGTAGCAGTAATGACAGTAATGACAAGAACGCCATCACCATAAAACCAGACTGCCACCCGCCAGTTGGCATAATGTAGCGTGCCAAGATAAAAGCAACGAGTGCTTGTACCAAAGTCAGTACCATGAGCAGGAGACCTGCCATCTGATCGGGATTCGACGTACGAATGATCACGCTGGTGGTGAGCCAGAACATGACTCCTTCGATCAGACCAGCAAACACCCTGAGCAAGATAAACGCGGTGTCACCCGTTATTTTCACCATGAGCACATTGACAATGACAAGCAAGATCATCGTTATGCCTGCAATCCAGCGTAAGTGACTCAGAGATAAAAATTTATCAGATAAAATTACACCAAAACCCAGCGCAAAAATCTCACCCATGGCGACTAAGCCGACCCCTTCCATGGTGATTTGATGCTGTGCTGTCAACTCTCCGAGTAATGCTGGCTGTAAGCCCGTCATCAACAAAGCGAGCGAGCCTAAAGCAAAGGCAGCTGCTTTCTCTATAAAACTAAAATGAAATAGCGTCTTCGTCGTCATGTCCCCAGTCCCTATATTGAACGCGCTTTAAAACTAATGCGCCAAACTGATCCTTTGTGTAGTCCCCGGCACACAGTGTGCTATCGCCTGCATGCAAGTCCTTGCACAATCTAGGGTTGTAATCTAAAAAACCCACCCTAGAATGGTATACACCGATCAACACAACAGACTCTGCGCTGCGCATGTGACTTGATCATTGTTCCTTCATGACTGTTGCTATAATATAGTCATGACTATAATATAGCGATGACTATATTATAACCAAACCAATACCGCAAGCTTGATTGGAAATATTTTTTATGGCACTGGCTACGCGTACTCCTCGCCCCAAAAAAACTGACGTCTTGGAACTTGAGCCCAAGATGCAGCCCGCACAAACGCGCGCCACTCAGACCTATGAGCGAATACTGGAAGCAGCGGCTGAGACGCTAGAGGAAGTGGGCTTTGAACGCTTATCAACCAATTTGGTTTGTCAGCGCGCAGAGCTGACGCCACCTGCACTTTATCGTTATTTTCCAAATAAATACGCACTATTGCACGAGCTATCGCGTAGGCTCATGGAGCAGCAAAATGCAATTATTCCGAAGTGGCTCACACCGGGCGTGTTTAGCAGTGGCTTACAGCCATTAGAAGAGGCGCTGATGGGACTGTTGCTCGAAACCTACCAGATTACCCGTGAGACCACAGGGGGTATGTGGATCATGCGTGGTATGCGTGCAGTTCCTATGCTGCAAGAGGTACGCTTGGCATCAGATATCGAGGTTTCAACGTTTAATGTAGAGTTACTGCGCGATGTGTTGCCCCACATCCCCCCAGCTCAATTGCTGCTGATCAGCAGAGTGACTATCGAGATGGCCTATTCACCGATGGAGATGTTGTTTGATGACCCCTCACTTAAACCCGAAGCCGTGATGGCGATCGTCGCCTCGGCACTGGCAACCTATTTCTCAAAGCTGGGTGAGCCCACTTAAGGCGAAAAAGGCTGACTCACCCTTTACCCATAGCCACTATCAGTGTCGATCAGACCTATATAAAAGGCTGCCACGACTGAAAATCCTTGCCGTTGTACAACCACACCTGCTCAAACTGACCGATGATCGACTCGCTCTGTGTGGGTTGTAGAAAGACAAAATCATCCACTTGGATATTGGCTGATTTGGGCACATTGACCAAATCTTGATTGCTACTGCGCCCAAACAAAAGATTGGAATGCGCACCCTTGGGATAGACATACTCCGCCATCCATTTACCGCCATAGATAAACAGTGCATCTTGAAAGCTGGGCAGACGTCCAAGTAGAGGCAACCCCGGGATTTGAGTTGATGGCAGTTTTTTGAGCACAGGCGCAGCAATCCACAAAGCCGATTGAAAACCATCAAGGCTGGGAATATCAAAGTCTTTGGGTTTGAGCAGCATCGAGCCAAAGGACAGATCATTGCAGACACTGTGTTCGGTATGTAGACTAAAAGTTGGACTGCCTGAGCCATTGAAACAAAGATCGGTCAGGTAGAGCCCTGGGAAGTCCTGCTGTATCGCGTCGATATAAGACTGATAATGCTGCTGTGACTCGGCATAGCTACGTTCAATCGATTGTATAAATGTGGGAATTTTCGAGACATGGGCGTCATAGCCCATCAGACCTGAAAGCTCTAGATGCTGTGGGTGCGTTTGAATCAGCGTCAATAATCGCTTAAACGGCGCTAAGTCCTTCACCCCGCCGCGATGCAGCCCCACATCAATCTCAATATTGATGGATAGCTTTAAGTCTTGTGCCTGCGCCAAAGCCAGATACTGCTCTAGTCGCTCCGGCGTATCGATCAGCCACTGGATACGCGTTGAATCTGATTTGTCGTGCTGAGCGTAAAAAGCTTGCACGGCTTTGACTGGCATCGGCTTACCCAACAGAATATCCGATGCTCGGAACAGCTGGATTACTTTGGCAATATGAGGCAGATGAAAAACCATGAAACGCTGGCAATCCAAGGCCTGTGCGATGTACTGTAATAGCTCAAATGCACACAATGACTTCACCACGATTCGGGGCTGAATCCTTGCAGGTAGCATACGCTTGACGCGGCTTAAATTGGCATCCAGCCGGACCTGGTCGATAATCAGCGTCGGCAATGCAAAATTTGCGCGCTGTAGGGCGTGATTCAAAACTTTAAAATAGTCGGACATGTAAATCCCTTTTTATCGTGTAGAACATCAGCTGACGATTTCACGCGCCCAGAAATAAGCTTTTTAAATGAGGATTCAGCCATTTTTGAGTCGGATCCAGTTCTTGTCTGATCGCCATAAAGTCATCCCAATGCGGATAGCGTAGTCTAAGTTGCGCCGCGCCTAGGGTATGTAACTTGCCCCAATGCGGCCGTCCTTGATACTTCCAAAAGATCGGCTCAATCAACCTGAAGATTTCTCGGCAATCTTGCTTGTGGTACTGGTGGATGGATATCGAGGCTGAGTCTTGCTGGTAAAATGGGCTGAGCCAAATATCGTCACCCTTGACATAGCGGTATTCGATCGGAAAGAACACCGGCGCTTTATGTTTCTTTAAGGTTGCGACCACTTCAGCAAGACAAGTCAGACCTTGTGCGGCTGGGATTTGATATTCCATTTCATTAAAGCGTGTTTCCCTCACCGCTGGAAAAATCTTTGATGACAGATCCACACGGGTTGTCGGTTTCACAAAGACGCCAAGCAACTTTTGAATCTGTGGACTTAAAGCAGGCAGTGTGCGCGTCAGTTCACAGCATACCGTCAATAACGTATCCTCAGAAGGCCAAGACGCCGGTAGTTTTTGGATATCCTCAGTGGTCGGATCTAATGTTTTCAGTAAAGCTTTAGAGCCATGGGCAAAGACGAAACATTCAATATGACGATGCTCGGTTTTCCATTGATCCATGTGGGTCAGGATATCGTCTAGGGGCACCAGTGAAACCTGCTCTTTTAAACGGTAACTGGGCACGTTTTGCATGGTGATTTGACTCAATACCCCAAAGCCTCCGAGTGCCACACGGCCAGCGGTGAAAATTTCTGTGTTTTGCGTTCGGTCACACTCTAGCAACTCGCCATTTGCGGTTACCAACTGAAATCCTTCAACCAAACCGGACAAACAGGTCAGACTCTGTCCTGTACCATGGGTTCCTGTCGCCACCGCACCCGCAAGACTCTGTTCATCAATGTCACCTTGATTGGCAAGCCCCTGATCTATTGAACTTAGCATCGGCCCCAGATTTTTTAACCGAGTACCCGCATGGATCGTGCTCTGCACAAGATTGGCATCATGCCGCGCCACACCGGACAGGGCATCCAATGAAATTAACGTATCGTCGGTGCAGACCAGCGGCGTGAATGAATGCCCAGCGCCCACTACGCGGCAATGATGAGACTCACGAACCACTTGCGTGAGTTCGGCTGCCGAGACAGGTTTCGCATACCGTTTGGGGTTGGACTGCTGTAAGCCGGACCAATTTCTCCAAGGTGCAGTGTTGCTTGCAGGCGTAGATGTGCTGTTTGTCATGGTGCTTCACGGTTCCATTTTGAGCATCAAAAAAATTTTGGAAGTATGAATCATTTGCTTGCTTGGGCTACAGCCATCGGCCTGATGTGACCAAGGGTGGCGTTCCAGCCGCTCTCTTCCTAAACAACTGCAAAGACGATCTTCACAAAACGATAGTCATGACTATATTATACTCAAGCATAGACTGCAAGCCTCTGAATAAAATCTTCGCTTGTCAGTCAGCACTCCTCCACAGCAAATGCTGCCTACCATTGCTGTCTAGACATTGCTGTCTAGACATTGCTGTCTAGACATTGCTTTATAGAAATTAGTTGTAAGAAATGACTAAAAGACATGATTTTTACATCTAAACCAATTGATCGATTTTTTAAAAAAAGTCGGGGACGATGATTGATTTAAAATGAGGAGATCTGGGCAAATAAACATCCGCCAGAGCCAATTGTTTATCCATACATATTTAAAGATGAAATAGGCAGAATATTGCGACCCATTCGACGATACTATTTGTTTTTAAATCAAAAAAACTATGTTATTGTTTGTATCTAAACAATGCACGGAACAGCAATGTCATGCCTTATCTTTTCGTATTTCTTGTCGCGATCAACGCCGCTTATTTAGGCTATCAACTCTTACAACAAAACCGTCCAACGCTATTGCAGCCTATTACTGCTGTCACGCACCAGGATTTTCCCGTGACCTTGGAGCTTATTTCTGAAAAGCCATTATTTCCTGAGCGAACTCAGTCGTAACCTGATT
>CAYJTU010000152.1:0-9407 GCA_964373105.1 uncultured Moraxellaceae bacterium
CGTTTAGAGACGACTTTGTCGCTGCCTGCGGTAGGCCAAGGGGCGCTGGGATTGGAGTGCCGGATCGGGGATACTCGGGTCACGGATCTGATTGCGCCGCTTGCGGATAATGATACCGATCGTTGCGTGCGGGCTGAGCGTGCGTTTAATCATCGACTGATGGGGGGGTGTCAAGTACCGATTGCAGGCTATGCAACCTTGCTTGATGACAAAATGACATTACAGGGGCGGGTTGGTAGTGTTGATGGTCGGGAACTGCTGAACGATGAAATCATCGGAGACCCTGTACAAGCCGAACAGTTAGGACGGATATTGGCCGATCGCTTACTGGCGGTAGGGGCCGATCGCTTGCTTGCGCAAGTGAATATCTATCCGACAGAGACAGATCAATCGATTACGCCATCAGATCCCCACCGCTAGAAGGTGAGTACGCATATGGCGATTGGACATTTCCTCAATACCCGCCCAAGTAGCCGAGCAGCGGCATTAACCTTAGCCGTTGAGCAAGCCGACTGGCGGGTGTCTGAGCTGCCCTTGCTTGAGTTGGTCGCGGTGTCGCTTGGCGAGTCTGAGCTGGCTTGCTTGAGCGAACTGTCATTGCATCCCGTCAGTGTGATTGTCGTCGTGAGCCCAACGGCTGCAAGCTTAGGTCTACACGCTTTGGCGACACTCGGCATGGATCCTCAATCTCTGACAGTTTCTTGGTTAGCCGTCGGGCAGGGGACCGCACAGGTTCTACACGCCGCAGGGATTAGCCCAGATATCCCTCTGATTGAAACCAGTGAGGGGCTCATCGCATCTGAATTACTGGCATCGCTCTCAGCAGACGCCTCGGTTATGGTCTGGCGTGGTGAGGGCGGACGAGAACTGGTTCAAGAGCGACTATTAGCACGTGGGGTTTCTTTGCAGATTATTAACCTGTATCGTCGGCAGTTACCCTTGGCAAGTCAGCAAGGCTGGATATCTTTAGAAAAAAAAAGTGACAGTGATTTTCCTGATGTTGTGTTATTAAGTAGCGGTGAGTCATGGCGATATTGGCAACGATTGGCGGGGGAGCGTGCTTTGACACCTTGGCTGCTGGTCTTGGGGACGCGATTGATGGTGGAGGTGAGTCAATTGACTTCACGGGTACATCGCTTAAACGACTTACAGCCCCAGCATATCGTCAGCGCTTTGAATGAGTGTGCAACAAAGCTTGGGGATCAAAGTGATTAAAATGAAACGACAGGATTCGAATATGGCGACAGATTTTGTAGCTGGTTTTGCAGCTGGGTGGGTAAGATGACGCGCTGGACGAGTATGGCGGTTTCTTTAGCCGTGATTATAGGCATTGGTTTTGTGGGCGATCAACTCTATCAGACGGGTAATCAGCACTATCAAAATATCGAAGCACGCCAAGCGCAGCTTGCACTACAGGTCTCTGATTTGAATGACCGCTTGATCGCGGTCACTCGTGAAACGAAGACCCCCACAGCGCCTATCGACACAAAAAATAATCCCGACACCATGAGCGCAGTTTATGCGCATGCGTTGCCTCAGCATTGGCTCAGACAAACCGTACAACTGGCACAGTCACAATTAGATCAAGCTACAGTACTGAGCAGCCCACAGCAGCTCAAGGCACAAAATAACGATGCCTATAGTGCAGCTAAGGAAACGCTTGATCAGGTGAAGCAAGCGCTGCCGTCCTTGGTCGAGGGCAAAGCCATTTCTGAAATAACCGCTGCTGCGCTGATCAAGGCCATCGACACTGATCTGAATATGATCAATGAAAACGGTCAAAAACAAATCCAAGCCAACCAAATACTTGATCGTAATATTGCTCAGCTCCAGCAACAGTTGGATCGCATGGCAAGGCAAGGTCCTCGTTTACACGTGACGACGCCTCCTGCTGAAAATGGTCAAAAATCGAATCAAACTGCTCCGGTTGAGCGCTCTTTTCTTGAGCGGATAAGTCAGTTGGTCGTCATCGAAGAGCCTACAACCGATGTACGTGCCGCGATGCTACAGCGAGGGTTATTATGCCGTGAAGCTGCACTGACGCTGAGCCTCGCTCGACTTGCTTTAGCACAGGGACAGTCCGAACGGGTCATGCAATTGCTTGCAGATAGTAACGCCCAATTGGGGAGCCTTGTGGATGCAGATGCACGTCAAGTTCAAGCGACATTGGCCTCTTTGAATGTCGCGCAGCATGTGAAGCTACAGTTGTCGGCGTTTCAGTGGCTGCCGCCAGAGCCACAATTAAAAGCACCGATGCAACAACCTCAAGCGGCCAGTTCTCCGCAGGTAGTCGCATCATGACCAGTGGCATTTTATTGACGTTATTGAGCTTAGTTCTTTTTCTGCTCCTTGCACTGCTTGCCAATGCTTTATCCGATGATGCCGGCTACGTGCTGCTGGTTTGGCAGCACTGGCAGGTCCAAAGTAGCGTCGGTTTCACGTTGCTGATGGTCGTGCTTCTTGCCGTAGTATTCGGTGTGCTTTTTTGGGTTATTCGCATCATTCTTTTTGGCTCATCTTATTATTATCAAAAACGTAAAGCATTGACGCGGCGTAAAACGCTTATGAGTTTAGATGAGTCGATTCGCCATCGTCTGGTGGGCAATATCAAGGCCTCTTTTATGTCGATGGAAGAGTCCTTGACTAAGAACAGTTTGAATCTTCGACCCTTTAATAAAAAGAAAGGGTCAGCTCTACATCTGTTACAAGCCGATGTAGCGCGTTTAGCCGGTTTTTTTCCTGCGGCACTTGAGCATTTGAATCTGATTGACAGTGATGATCATGAACTGGCCACGCTACTGCGGGCGAAGATTGCTTTGGATGCAGGTGACCTTGTACAAGCGCAAGGTTTATTGGATTTTTTGCTTAGTTATCCTGATCGTGGCTTTGTCGAGCCGATCCGTGAGTCTTTGCAGCCTGCCTTTGATCAACATCTCGGCTTGGTCTGGAGTGAGCTCGCAACGCGCCAGCCTTGGACCATACTATCGAGTGTGCGACTGCCTGAGCCGCAATCGATTAACTGGTCAGCATGGCTGAAAGCGCTGATTGTAGCGCCAAAACCCGATGATGCGATTGAACGTGTGACGCGCTTCCTGCAATTGATGCCCATCACCGCACAAGATCTCGATGCGAGTCTTTTGTTTGGTTTACTGCGTCAAGTTGATGCGAATCATGCGGCACTGGTGCTTGCACAGCGCGTGTTAAATGATCGTTTGGATACCTCACTACTGGATCGTTGGCTGAGTCTAGTCATGACATTGTCAGATAGTCAGTCGATTGATGAGATTGAAGGATTACTGGCAAGTTTGGAGCAGCGCTATCCTGCACAGCCTGATGTCATTTTGGCACAAGTCCGCTGGGCGAGGCATCTGGCCCAAAGACAAGGCGCAGATATAGCACAATTCACATTGCATGCGCGCTTAGAGCCGTACTCATCACATGATTTGATTCAATATTATCAATTGATCTGGCAACTTGAGCGCAGCTTGCTTTTGGATGATGCGACACGAATGGCGTTGATTAGTCAGTTAAAATCAAAACATGAACAAGCATGAGCGTGCGATCGTCTGATCCGATGAGTCATTGTTTTTAGATGCTCGTCAGTGATCATCCTGCCGTATAATGAATGCTAAAAATGGATCTTCATTGATCTGAACATCCATTTCAAAACAATATTTTTTCCGCTTTTCTAATCCTTTTCTTTGGAATTGACGTCATGAGTTCGCTCAAAGAATTTGCTGTGATTTATGTGCAAAATGTCGCTTGGGGCGATATGGATGCAGTAGGGCATGTCAATAATGTCATGTATTACCGCTATATAGAAAGTGCGCGTGTTGATTACTTGAGTAAAATTGATGCGATTGGAGAGGAGCTCTCCGCTGTGATTGCATCCAGCAGTTGTCGTTATTTACGCCCTGTTTTTTTCCCTGATGTGCTTGAAATCGGGGTGCAAGTCGTTGAAGTCCGTAATTCAGGTTTTCGCATGACCTATACCCTCTTTAGCACGGCGCAGCAAGAGTTGGTTGCTATGGGCGAGGCGATTGCTGTCATGGTAAATGCGCAGACCTTGGAGAAAGCAGCGTTGCCTGCAGAGTTACGTCAACGTATCTATGCGCTTGAGCTTACTGTGGGCAATGACTTATTGCATCCCAATGATCATGAAGAGCGTAGTGGTTTGACGGCAGGCTTGACTCATGCCGCCCGCTCTTTACGTCACAATCTGCGTGAGAACATCAAAGAGGGAATCAAGGAAGGCCGCGAAACCTTTAAAGAAGGGATCAAAGAAGGCCGTGAAACGCTGAAAGAAGGCCGTGAAATGCTCAAAGAAAATATCGAGCAGATCGTGCCGCGGTTGGGCAAAAGAGATTAGCCCAGTAACAAGTGCCCAAGCAGGCGGTGTGGATCTAAGGTAAATAAGCCTGCGATTACGAGACCGTAATATGCCAAGAGCATATTGCGTTGATGGCTGCGCCGATCACCATGGCGAATCGCATATACCCCACGAAAGAGAGCAACCAGTGTTAATACACTGAGGATATGAATCGCGCTGAAGTGACCTTGGGTTTGTATCAAAAAAGAACTCAATGCCGTAAATGCCATCAGCAGCACCCAGAATTGCCCAAAGCGCTTATGTGAGGCCGTTCCTTTTCTTCTGACGAGAACCACTATACCCAATACGAAGGCCAGTGTGGCTGCTGATAAATGAATAAAGACGACGGTTGGTGTCTGTTCGAGGAGGTGAGTTGCATCACTGGCATTGAGCAAAAGAGTATCCTTTCCTCGGCAGTCATGCAGAGATTTATACTGCTGATCATGCCATAAGTGAGTTCCACACGTGCACGGTTATTAGATTTATAGTCAATGAAAATAAGGTGATGGTGGCAGGGGGTGCAAGATTCTGAGTACTGGGTGATATCCTATCGTCAAACCGGAACTTACCACCCCGCCAACACCATCGCAGCTAACTATGCAAACGTTATGCCAAGTAATGTTTTGTTGCAATATGTGAGAATTGTGTCTCTGTTTTCTTTTACAGACGCATCTCGATGCCTAAATCAGCCATATATTTTTTCGCTTCTGGGATGGTGTATTGCCCAAAATGGAAAATGCTAGCAGCAAGCACCGCATCGACGCCCCCTTTTAGCACCCCGTCCGCCAAGTGCTGCAAATTACCCACGCCACCTGATGCAATGACAGGAATATTCACCTGTGAGGTGATCGAACGCATGAGCCCTAAGTCGTAACCAGCTTTAGTGCCATCGGCATCCATACTGGTTACGAGTAGCTCACCCGCACCCAGCGCCGCCATTTTGATCGCCCATTCAACCGCATCAATGCCCGTCGGTTTACGGCCGCCATGGGTAAAGATTTCCCATTTGCCTTCTGCAACTTTTTTGGCATCAATTGCAACCACGATACACTGCGCACCAAAACGCGATGAGGCTTCTTCAACAAATTCTGGCGTGAATACGGCAGCAGAATTGATCGAGACTTTGTCTGCGCCAGCATTCAGCAGTTGACGGATATCATCGACTTTACGCACCCCACCGCCTACAGTTAATGGCACAAATATGCTTTCTGCCATACGCTCAACTGTGCGGTAGGTGGTATCCCGTCCATGCGCAGTTGCGGTAATATCGAGAAAGGTGATCTCATCTGCACCTTGGTCATTGTAGCGCCGCGCCACTTCAACAGGATCACCTGCATCCCGAATATCGAGGAATTGCACGCCTTTGACGACACGACCATTATCGACATCAAGGCAGGGGATGATACGTTTAGCCAGCATAATTTTGTCCAAATGGTTCAGATTGTAAAATTTTAATCGTACAATGCAATTTAATCGCGCTATATTAACAAACCTTGGCTTATAAAATCTCGATTTATAAGCGCTAAGGCAGCATTACGCACCTCATCAGTTCAGCAAACGGTTTTTCTATGTCAGTGTATACAGTAGTCTCTCTTGAAACGGTGCAAGACTTTGCCCAGCGTTTCAACCTTCATGTGGTGGCACTAACGCCGATTAAAGGCGGCATTGAAAACACAAATTATTTTGTGAGGACCACTGATGGTCGTGAGTATGTATTAACGCTGTTTGAAGTTATTCCTTTTGAGAATGCGGATATCTTGGCGGAACTCATGCATCGGTTATCAACACATGGCTTGCCCGTCGCAGTACCGCTTGCGGATACAGCTGGTCTGCGCATTCATTGGCTGGCGGATAAACCCGCGCAGCTAGCGCCGCGTTTAGCGGGTTCATCGCCGCATTTACCCCAGCAAGCCGTTCCGACGATTCCCCAAATTGAAGCGGTCGGTATCGTATTGGCTCAGTTCCATCTGGCCCTAAAAGATGACCCTCTACAGCAAAATACCACGCGTCAAACAACACGCGGCTCGGTGTGGTGGTTGCGGATTAAAGATGAATTGCGTGCCCATATGGCCATTGAACATCAAGCATTGGTAGACGCGGTATTTGCCCAGTTTGACACGATCAAACAGCAACATCCGGATCGACCAGCTGGACTGATCCATGCCGATTTGTTTCGGGATAACACCCTCTATGTGGGGTCACAGCTCAGCGGCTTACTCGATTTCTCCGAAGTCATGGTGGATGACTGGTTGCTTGATATTGCGATTACCGCAAATGATTTTTGCAGTACGTGGGACGATGCTCAAAATCCGGTTGCACTGAATGCTGAGCGAATGAATGTTTTCTTGGCGGCTTATCAGCATATCCGTCCCATGACCCGCGATGAACTTGCAGCATTACCGATTTATTTAGCGATTGCTGCGTGTCGGTTTTGGTTTTTGCGCCTAGATGTCGCTGCCGTCAATCAGCGTGAAGAGCGGGTGAGTGCAGATGTTATGGAAAAAGACCCAGAAGAAATGCGCCGTATGGTGGTGGATCGGTTGAGATTGGCCGTGCAGTAAAACGCGACAAAATGTACCTATGAAGATATTGCTCTTATCATTAATACTGTTGAGCCGTAATATTCAGGATGTGAGCGTTATGGCCATTTTAAATCTAAGCGAAAGAAAACCAATCCTTCTAGCGGTGGTTATGTCGTTGTTACTGGTCAGCTGCTCCAAAGATCCCGATCCAAAAGTAAAGCCCGCACCCGTCGATGCCGTAAGCAATACGGCGGTCACTGACCAGTGGACAGGTCAATGGCAAGGTCCCGAGGGAACCTTTCTTAAGATCAGCGGCGATCATGGCCGCTATGATCTGACCATCCAAAGCCTGGATGGGCCGACTCATTATGCTGGACAGGGGATCGACAATCAGATCACTTTTGAGCGCGATGGCGTGAAAGAGTCGATCCATGCCAGCAATGGCGAGCAAACCGGGATGAAGTGGCTCGTGGACAAATCAAATTGCCTGACCATCCGTCTAGGGGAAGGGTTTTGTCGAGACTAAAGCCATAATGTAACCATCGCTAAGCCTGAATGGGGGAGATGATGATTTTCCCTTTCTATACCTCAAGGATATAAGCTTTTATCGAGATTGTTTATTTAAAGCTTCAAAAAGCGCTTGACCCTTTAGCTAAAATCCTTTAATTTCGACTCATAATGAAATCTACAACTGCGGTTTTCGCCCTTCTTTTAACAGGCTCTTTTAGCCTGAACCTGCTACTGCGCGTCGCGCGCATATAATTTTACACCTCGCCCCCGGCTATTTTTATAGCCCACCCGATACGATCTCTCTCGATCTTTTTTATCGTTCATTCAATTCTTATACGAGATTGATTTGATCCGAGCATGAACCGTATCCATTTTCTAAAAAATTATTGAGTCAACTGATCTCGATCAGTCAAAAAATTGAATTAAAAATTGGAGTAATGACCATGATGTTAACTGACCCCAGCAAAAAATATCGTCCAGCCTATCAGCGCGTAGATTTACCTGATCGCACTTGGCCGAACAACACCATCACTCAAGCACCGATCTGGATGAGCACCGATTTACGCGATGGTAACCAAGCCTTATTTGAGCCGATGAACTCTGAGCAAAAATTGCGCATGTTTAAAGCGCTTGTCGCGATTGGTTTTAAAGAAATTGAAGTCGCATTTCCATCGGCATCCCAAACAGATTTTGACTTTGTGCGCGGGTTAATTGAAAACAATTTAATCCCTGATGATGTGACGATTGAGGTGTTGACTCAAGCGCGCGATCACTTGATCGAGCGCACGATGGAGTCGGTACGCGGTGCCAAGAAAGTCATCGTTCACGTCTATAACGCGACCTCGCCTGTATTTCGCCAAACTGTCTTTAATTTAGATCAGGCTGAAACCAAAGCACTCGCAGTTCATGCTGCAAAAAAGATCAAAGAGATCGCTGCACAGCATCCAGAAACCCAGTGGACCTTTCAATATAGCCCTGAGACGTTCACTGCGACAGAGCTTCCCTTTGCCAAAGAAGTCTGCGATGCGATTACTGAGGTGTGGGAAGCCAGTCCCACCAATAAGGTGATTCTGAATTTACCCGCGACTGTTGAAGTCGCTTCACCGAATGTCTATGCCGATCAGATCGAGTGGATGCACCGTAACCTTGCGCGCCGTGACGGGGTGATCTTGAGTTTGCATCCGCACAATGATCGCGGCTGTGCCGTAGCCGCAGCGGAGCTTGGCGTCATGGCGGGTGCTGATCGTGTCGAAGGCTGTTTGTTTGGTCATGGCGAGCGTACCGGCAATGTGGATTTGGTCACTTTAGCATTGAATCTCTATAGCCAAGGGATCAGCCCCAATTTGGATTTCTCGGATATGAATGAGGTGATTCGTACCGTAGAAGAGTGCACCCGTTTGCCTGTCCATCCACGTCATCCCTATGCGGGTGATTTGGTCTTCACGGCATTCTCAGGCTCGCATCAAGATGCGATTAAAAAAGGATTCTCCTTGCGTCAAGATGATGAGTTCTGGGAGATGCCTTATTTGCCACTCGATCCTAAAGACTTAGGACGCAACTATGATGCGGTGATCCGTGTGAATAGTCAGTCGGGTAAAGGGGGCATCGCTTACTTACTTGAATCAAACTATGGTGTGGTCTTGCCGCGACGTTTGCAGATTGAGCTCAGCCAAGTAGTACAGGTCTTGACCGATGAGAGTGGCTCTGAGGTCCGTGCCCAAGATATCTGGCAGTTATTTGAACAGCAATATGTGCAAGTCAAGCAGCCCTTCCAGTATGTCAGCTACAAGCCTGAGCATATCAATGAAAATACTGAAAAAGTCACACTCGTGGTTGAACAGGATGGCGTCACCCAGCAGTGGGTTGGGCAGGGTAATGGTCCCATTTCAGCCGTACTGAATGCTTTTAATGCCTCATTACCCCAAATTGAAGTGGTGAGTTATGAGGAGCGGGCATTGGGGCAAGGCGCAAATGCTAAAGCAATCGCGGTGATTGAGCTTGTGGAT
>CAYJTU010000153.1:0-9398 GCA_964373105.1 uncultured Moraxellaceae bacterium
TCCGATCTATGGGTTACTTGGGTTAAGTTTTTAAGCTTATCAATCGAATCTTCAAGACTGAGCAGATCCACAGCAATATATTCAAGACGATCAATCGATTTGCCACCACGACGCGATAAGCCAATAATATTCCAGTCCGGAAGCGTCAATAGATGCTCAATCAGATTACTACCGATCACGCCATTGGCACCGACCACCAGAGCGACTTTCTTCTCTGCTTGCATGATTGTTTTCAGCCTTATGAACTGGATTGATCGTTTGGGATTCAAAAAAGTGGCTTAGAGGTCTTTAGCGATATGCACTAAGAATTTGGCGATCACTTCTTCATTGCGTTTAAAGAAACTCCATTGACCGAGTTTTCGGCAGGTCACCAGTTGTGCACGTTGTAGTACGGCGAGATGCGCGGAGACCGTTGACTGTGAGAGGCCGCAGCTTACAAATTGCCCAGCACAAACACCCATTTCTAAAGAGTGGTCTTGACCAGGGAAGTGCACTTCAGGCTCTTTTAAGTGTGCGAGCATTTGTCTGCGCTCGGGGTGGGCAAGGGCTTTGATGATTTCATCAAGATCGATGGTGCTGGACATAGTGATACTGCTTAAATCTATCTATCGCGATGAAGCGAATTATATATCGTAAATTTGCGATATAAGTAGTCCTTATAATGTATCAGTTGTTACAATATGTAATTCTATCGAATTTAAGATAAAAAAATCCCGCTCCAGTTGAGCGGGATTTTTTTATCTTAGGGCGTTACAAGGAGCGTGAAATCAGTTCTTTCATAATTTCGTTGGTACCCGCATAGATGCGATTCGCACGGTTATCGATATAAGCACGCGCAATTGGGTATTCCAACATATAACCATAACCGCCGTGAAGCTGGACGCATTCATCGACCACTTTGCTAAACATTTCACTGAGTTTATATTTTGCTGCCGCCGCAGCTTCAATGGGTAAACTTTCAGTCAATTGCATTTGCATGCAGCGATCAACATAGGCTCGGCCCATGTCGATATCGCTACGCATTTCTGCAAGTTTGAAACGGGTGTTTTGGAAGGACATTACCGTCTTGCCAAAAGCCTTACGTTCTTTGACATACTGCACGGTCTGCGCAAATGCCGCTTCAGCACCGGCTTGGCAAATGATAGCGACGATGAGACGTTCCCATGCCAATTCTTTCATCAGCATGATGAAGCCCATGCCTTCCATACCCAGTAAGTTGGCTTTAGGTACGCGAACATTATCAAAGAACAATTCACACGTATCTTGTCCCTTCATACCAACTTTATTGAGCGGTTTGCCTTTACTAAACCCTGGAGATTTCGCATCCATAATAAGCAAAGACAAATTACTTGAACCTTTTTCACCATTGCCAGTCTTGACCACGACAACAGCCATATCACACAAGTAACCGTTGGTGATAAAGATCTTGGAACCGTTGACGACGTAGTCATCGCCGTCGAGGACTGCAGTGGTGCGCACACCTTGCAAGTCAGAACCCGTGCCTGGTTCAGTCATCGCGATTGCGCCTACGACTTCGCCAGTGGCCATTTTGGGTAGCCATGCTAGTTTCTGCTCATGGTTGCCAAAGTTATTGATGTAATTAGCGACGATGTCTGAGTGCAAGGACATGCCGCTACTGGAATCCATCGCATAACCTTGTTCTTCAATCAAAATCATACTGTATAGACGATCTACACCAGAACCACCGTATTCTTCAGGCATGGTTGCGCATAGGAGACCCAATTCTCCTGCTTTATTCCATAGTCCGCGGTCCACGTGTTGTTGCTCTTCAAAACGTTCAGTATGCGGAATGACTTCCTGTTCGAAAAAGCGACGAGCTGTAGCGCGGAACGCTTCATGGTCGGAATCAAAGAGTGTGCGAGGCATCATGGGATCGATTGGGCGAGCAAGACTAATAGACATTGAATATCGTTCCTAAGCTAAAAAATATATTGATGTGACAGCGGCAAAAAAAACGTATGCCGTTTTTAAAGCGTCCTTGCGCTATTGCAAAAGGGCAGCGTTGTACCCGTGAATAATGTTGGGGTAGTAAATAGGATGTGGTCTTGATCAACAATGATCGTTATGATCAATCCTTGGGGAGGATTTTGCCAATTTGAATCAACCATCACATTCGTTATAACAATATTGCGTGCTAATCTCAGCGCAGATGGGTTTGAACCTGATATTCTTCCAGCATCTATAAACACACTTCCAAGACAGCTTTCTTCAGATGACCTCAGCGAAAATAGATTCCCTTAAGCAAGCCCTTGCGATTGATCGCACGTTGATTATTTCCGTCTTTGTGGTCGCGTCCTGTGGTCTTGCTTATGAGTTGATTGCAGGTGCACTTGCAAGCTACTTGCTGGGTGATTCGATATTGCAATTCTCCACCATCATTGGCACGTATTTATTTGCGATGGGCATCGGTTCACATTTGTCCAAGTACATCAAGGATGAGGATGTCCTACAGCGCTTTATTGAAGTTGAGCTGCTGGTAGGGTTGATTGGTGGGCTGTCAGCAACCTTTTTGTTTTTGATTTTTGCATGGCTGTCGATGCCTTTTCGGGTCGTGCTTTATGCTTTGGTACTGATCGTGGGGATTTTGGTGGGCATGGAGATTCCGTTGGTGATGCGGATTCTCAATCAGCGCAAAGCTGATTTCAGCGAATTGGTGAGTCGGGTTCTGACCTTTGACTATTTGGGCGCACTTGCGGTGTCGTTACTCTTTCCATTGATCCTTGCACCCAAATTAGGCTTGGCACGTTCAGCATTGCTATTTGGACTCTGCAACGCTGGTATCGCAGGTTGGACGGCTTGGCGCTTTCGGGCAGAGTTGCCCAATATGCGTAAGCTGTTTCATCGCACGGTTTTTTCCATTGTGATTTTGTTGGCTGGATTTGTGGCCTCGGATCGTCTGGTGCGTTGGTCTGAAGGGGTGCTGTTTGGTGATCCCATCATTTATGCCAAGACCACGCAATATCAACGTCTTGTTCTGACAAAGTGGAAAGATGATCTACGGTTATACATCAATGGCAATTTGCAGTTTTCCAGTCGTGATGAGCATCGCTATCATGAAGCGCTCGTACATCCTGTTTTGGCGTCATTGCCACATGCACGCCGTGTATTGATTTTGGGTGGGGGGGATGGTCTGGCGCTGCGCGAAGTACTACGCTACTCGCATATTGAACATGCGACCTTGGTTGATTTAGATCCTGCAATGACCCACCTTTTTTCGACCAATGCTGAACTGACCGCGCTGAACAAAAATGCGTTAAATAACCCTAAAGTTCGTGTCATTAATGATGATGCTGCGCGGTGGCTAGAGCAAAATAGCGAAGTATTTGATGCGATTATCATCGACTTTCCAGACCCTTCGAATTTTGGTTTAGGCAAGCTCTATTCCGTTCCGATGTATCGTTTGGTATCGCGTCACTTGTCTGAGCATGGTTTGGTGGTGGTGCAGTCAACATCACCCTATCATGCACCTCGTTCATTCTGGTGTGTGGCGACAACCCTGGAAAAGGCGGGTTTCTACATTACGCCTTATCATGCGCTGGTACCTTCGTTTGGGGAGTGGGGTTTTATCATAGCTTCTAAAAATCCCAGCTTCCAACCGCCTACGCACTATAGTCTGCCGATGACGTTCTTGGATAAAGAAACCACTGCTCAAATGTTCCATTTCCCTCCCGATATGAAGCGTTGGGATGTGCTGCCCAATGAGTTGAACAATCAACAATTAGTACATTATTTTCAGCAAGATTGGGGTGATGTCATTCGTTGATTGGATTGATAAGGATTCTTTAAATTTTGAGCATTTTGCATGAAGCGTCGTGATTTTCTGGGTTATGCCGCAGCCAGTAGTTTGATGGCGGGGTGTCAGTGGCCGTCATGGTCGGTGATTCCACCTTGGTTACCCATCAAGATATTAGATGGTGGCATGCGCCAAGGGCACCATTTATTTCGGGATCAAGCACAGCAGAGACTGAAGCCAACCAGCGAGCGCACTGTAGATACCGTTATTTTGGGCGGCGGAGTTGCGGGTTTGACTGCGGGTTGGCGATTGGCTCAGGCCGGTTTTAAGGACTTCTTACTATTGAGTGGCTTTGAGCAATATGGCAATGCCAGTGCCGGTCAGTGGCAAGATGTTAGTTATCCTAGGGGGGCGCATTATTTACCCTTTCCAACGCCTGAATCGGTGCATGTTCAAGAGATATTGCGTGATTTTGGCATTCTGCAAGGACAGAACCTAGGCGATGTAAATAGTTATGATGAGCGCTTTGTGGTGCATGCACCGGAAGAGCGTTTATGGCTGGGCGATGGCCAGTATTGGCATGATTCGGTGATGCCCCCCGCTGCAAAGGGCTCGGCAGACTTAACCCAACAACAGAAATTCATAACATTGGTGAATAGCCTGAAGGGCAAGCATGGCCGTGATGGGAAGTTATTGTTTGCCATCCCGATTGTGCTGTCCTCTCACGATTCCGAGTGGCGGAAATTAGATCGTCTGACTTTTGATGAGTGGCTCAATCAAGAAGGCTATACGTCAGAGGGTTTACGCTGGTATTTGGATTATAGCTGCCGTGATGACTATGGCTTTGGTAGCGATGAAGTGTCGGCATGGGCGGGGAGTCATGAGTTTTCCAGCCGGGTGCATGACAGTGAGAAAGATCACCAAACGTCGATACTGACTTGGGGGGCGGGGCTGAATCCCTTGGCGCAGCAGTTGTCACATGCGAGTCTGCCGCAGCAACTATCGCACGCTGCAGCACGTCTGGTTGAGACGCAGGATGGCGTGCAGGTTTGGTCGACGGATAGTACTGGTAACGTAACGCTGATTAAAGCCAAACGTGCGATTTGTGCCATGCCACTACACGTGTTAAAGCATGTCTTTCCGCAATTAAAAGACTATGGTTTTGACGTGACTCGGGATATATTGCCGCATGTCCCGTGGCTGGTGTCCAACGTCTGGCTGAATGGCTTTCCACGTGAAGTCGGGGAGGTACCACTGTCTTGGGACAATATCGTTTATGGCAGTAAAAGTTTAGGCTATGTAGTCGCAACGCAGCAATGGATTCGAGCGGCAAGGCCGCCACATTCCGTTTTTACAGCGTATCATGCGATTGCAGACCAAGCGCCAGAAATCGCACGGCGATGGATGCAAGCGGCTAGTCCGCACGCTTTACTTGATGTGGGATTGCAAGATCTCATCAAGGTCTATGGCACGGATCTATGGCCTTGTGTGGCGGGTGTGGAAGTGATGCTACGTGGGCATGCGATGAGTGCACCTGTGAAAGGTTACCTCTCACAAAAAGGACTGCTAGCCCTACGCGATGCGGATCAAAAAGTGATGTTTGCACACAGTGATTTGTCTGGATACTCGATTTTTGAGGAAGCCAGTTGGTGGGGGTGGCAAGCCGCAGGTCGGCTCATCTAAAAAAGATTGGAAGGGAATGCAATATGAACATATGTAGCAAGAGTTATATCGCTTGAACACAACACCCAATGCCATGAATGGCATTCATTTGATTGCAGATCTTTATGATTGTCAGTGCTCCCTAGATTTGCTCTCGATATTGAGTGTACTGGAACCTCGTATGATCGAGGCGGCGACCGATGCACAGATGCAAGTTGTGGGTGTACGTTTCCATCAGTTTCAACCTGTTGGCGTGACAGGTGTGGTACTGTTGGCAGAGTCTCATGTGGCAGTGCATACTTGGCCAGAGCGCAGCTATGTCACCTTAGATGTCTATGTCTGTAATCATACGGGCGATAATCAGACCAAGGCAGAGCAACTTTTTGAAGCGCTGATTCGACGGTTTAGTCCGAATCATGCCGAAAGATTCGTGGTCAAGCGCGGCGGACGATTCGCAATACCGTAATATGGGTTTTAAGTTTAAAATAATATAGTGAATGGACGGGGGTGATCATGCAAGATTTAATACAGTTTGTGGGGCAGGAGTTCGGGCTTTTGGTGACTCCTTTTCTATTAAATTACATCCTGTATTTGTTTGGTGGTGTGATTTTCCTCTTTGTTTTTGCAATCATTTATAGTTGGTTTACCCCCTACAATGAGCTGGCGTTGATTCGTGCGGGTCATGGTGCCGCTGCATTAAGTTTTGCGGGTGCGATGATTGGTTTTGCTCTAACACTCGCCGCTTGTGCCATCTACCATACCAGCTTTATTGCTTTTTTAGGCTGGGGCCTCGCCGCAATGATTGTGCAGTTGGTCGGTTATGCGGTGACCTCTCGCCTAATCCCTAATTTAAAACAACAAATGCTCGATAATAATGTGGCTGTAGGTGGTTTTGTCGGCGCGGTAGCTCTGGCGCTCGGTATACTTAATGCGGGATGTTTGTCTTAGTTTGACCGTTATTCGTATAAGATTTGGTTTTATTATTAGTTTTTTGCCATAGCAGTTTCTAAAGGATATAAGGAGCACGTCATGAGTCTGGGATCATTTATTCGTAAGCAGTTTATCGATGTCATTGAGTGGGATCAGCAAGGCGATGACGTGCTGATGTGGCGCTATCCTATGCAAGACAATGAAATTCAAAACGGTGCACAGCTGACCGTACGCGACGGTCAAGTCGCGGTGTTTGTCAATGAGGGACAGGTCGCCGATGTCTTCACTCCGGGTTTGCATCGCTTAACCACGCAGACTTTACCGCTGCTCACCAACTTAAAAAACTGGGACAAACTCTTCGCATCACCTTTTAAGTCAGATGTCCTGTTCTTTAGCACTCGCTTGCAATTGGGTCGTAAATGGGGCACCGCTCAGCCGATTACATTGCGCGATAAAGACTTTGATATGGTGCGCCTCCGTGCTTTTGGCATGTATTCCTATCAATTGGTCGACCCTAAAGCGTTCTATCAGGAAGTGACAGGTGCTAACCCAAGCTATAGCAGCGAGCAAGTAGAACCGCAACTGCGTAATTTAATTGTTTCGAATATCAGCAGTGGCATTGCTGCGAGCGGCATTCCTTTTCTTGATTTAGCGGCTAATCAAGGCGTGATGGGCGATCAACTTAAAATCACTATGACGCCGCTGTTTGCACGCTATGGTCTTAAACTTGATGTATTTGTGGTTGAAAATATTTCTCTGCCTGAAGAGCTGCAAAAAGCCATTGATACCCGAATCTCAATGGGCATGATGGGCGATTTGAATAAATTTACCCAATATCAAGTTGCCTCTTCGATTCCGCTTGCTGCACAAAATGAAGGTGGTCTTGCGGGTATTGGCGCGGGGATGGCGGCTGGTTTTGGTATGGGGCAGGTTATGACTCAGGCCATGCAAGGCGCTATCACGCCAGCACCCGCGCCAACGCCAGCACCAAGCCCAGCTGAGGCTCCACCAGCAGTTCCTCCTGTGGATTTGGTGGCTCGTATGAGTCAACTCAAAGCACTACTGGATCAAGGTTTAATTACGCAAGTGGATTTTGAGAGTACCAAGGCGGACATCTTAAAATCTTTAGCAAAATAACCAGTTGTTGCCCGTATGAGTGACCCTAATAATCCAGAGCAAGGTTCATCTGGTACAGGCTCTAACCCAGCCCGTAAGAAAACGATACTGGCATTCAGCACGGTGTGTCCAAGTTGCGGGGCACCTGTGCAATTTCGCTCGTCTGCATCGGTTATGGCAGTCTGCGAATACTGCCAGACGACAATCTTGCGTGAAGGTGAGAGTATCCAAGATCAGGGCAAAATGTCCGCGGTGCTTGAGGATTATTCACCTCTGCAGATCGGTAGCAGTGGGGTACTTGAAGGCGTGGGATTCAGCCTCGTTGGGCGTATTCAATTGCAATATGCCGATGGGTTCTGGAACGAGTGGTATCTGCAATTTGATGATGGCAGCAATGGCTGGTTATCCGATGCTTCGGGTCAATATAGCTTTACACGTCATAAAGGGGTGTTTGCAGGCGCACTGCAGTTTGAGCAACTGACCGTCAATCAAGCAATACTTTATCAGTCCGTTTACTTTCGCGTTACGGATCATCGTACTGCAGCCTGCACGGGCGGGCAGGGCGAACTGCCCTTTGTCGTGGGGCAAGGGTGGCAATCCTCTGTTGTCGATCTCCGTTTTCAAGCGCGCTTTATGTCGCTTGATTATAGCGATGGTTATCCGCCACAAATTTATGAAGGCCGCGCAGTCACATTACCGGGCCTCAAGATTCAATTGTTGCGTGAAGTTGAGCAGATTCAAGCCACAAGTGGAAAAGTTAAAGGCGAAATTACCAATCTTGAGTGTCCAAACTGCGGCAGTCCCATTCCTTATGTGATGGGTATGGCCGAGCATTTGCTCTGCCCCGCATGCCGTGCTGAGGTCACGATCTCTGGTACAAAAGCCGAAGTGCTGACCAAGCATAAAGAGCTGGTTACGCTAAAAAGTGCATTGTCTGTTGGTGATCAAGCCACCATCGATAATCAGGCCTATGTGGTCATCGGTTTGATGCAGTTAGAAGAGGTGGATGAAGAGGAGTCGAGCTTATGGACCGAGTATCTACTGTATAGCTTAGAAGCGGTTTTTTTGTGGCTCGTCGATAGTGGCGCCGCAGATTGGCAAAAAGTCACCGTATTGAGCGATATCCCAGAGGATCGAGCTGGCAATGTATTCTGGCAGGACAAGCGCTGGGATCGAAAGTACGCTTATCAAGGTCGTGTGGTCTACGCCGTTGGGGCATTTAATTGGCGCGTTAAGATTGGTGATACCAACGCGATAGTCGATTATAAAAATGGCACCGAGGCCCTCACCTCCGAACAAAATCAACAGGAAATCAGTTGGAGCCATGGTGTTCCGATTTCTGGTTTCATGGTTCGAGAGTTATTTGGCAAGAAACAGCCTACTGCTGATGAGCAAGCTAATCCTCCTTCAAATGCTGGGCAAAAACTTCTGAAATGGCTCAGTATTAGTCTGTGGCTGATCAACTTACCCTTGATGGTGTTTGGATCGGGCTCATTTTTTTTAACGATGGTCGCGCAGTTTGGTCTCATTTTTCTACCGACAATATTAACGGCGAAAGCGCCCGCTTCAAATAAAAGTACAGGAATTTTGATCTGGGGCGTCCTGATCATATTACTCACGTCCATCTATAATATGAGTACGCGTACTTCATCTTCAGGCTGGAGTAGTTCCAGTGGTTCTTCAAGTAGTTATAGTGGCGGCTGGTCTTCTGGGGGTGGGCATAAGTAATTCAGTTACATAGGTTTTTATAGTGTTGTTCATAGCTACAAATAGCCAATATGAGTTAAAACATATAACCTGATCTAAAAAGCCTTTATGGCGCATTTTTTGCTGCACTATCTTCAGTCTTTGGCCTTTCTTGCCATCTGGGGGATTTGCATTATGTCGTCAGTTCATCTCAAACAAGTTTTAGGACCCGTACAGCTGTGGGGTATTG
>CAYJTU010000154.1:0-9398 GCA_964373105.1 uncultured Moraxellaceae bacterium
CGTCACGATAAAAAGTGCTCAATCTAATCTCGTCTCACAAGGCGTTCGCGCTGACCTAAACCGTGGTCAATACGAATTTTTCAATTTAAGAGGAATCTTTGCAGCTTCACGTCCGTAGACTAGCCCCCCGAATTCAGTTGCTTATGCCGCGTCTTTTCGTTTTAGGGTTCTTGATGCCGATTTTAACGAGTCCGCTTGCATTTGCTCTTGACAGTGATCGTGATCAGCCCGTGCATATTACCGCTGATAAAGGGACCTTTAATCAACAAACAGGTGTCAATGTTTATACTGGCAATGTCCTGATCATTCAAGGAACAATACGCCTTGAAGCTGACAATATAGTGGTGAATTTGGATAAAACGAATTCACTGAAAAATGCAACTGCGACGGGTAAGCCTGCAAAATTTCAACAAAAGATCAGTGCCGATAAAGGCATTGCTTATGGTGAAGGCAACCAAGTTTTTTACGATGCAGCAACAGCTCAAATTACGTTGACGGGTAATGCCAAGATCAATCAAGACGGCTCAAGTTTTAATGGCAATACACTGCGTTACGGCATGACACAGGGTGATATCGAAGGCAGTGGTAATAGTCAGCAACGCGTAGAGATGGTTATCCCGCCTAGTGCAACAAAGACTCCATCAAGCGTTAAATCTCGATAAAATGCTTTCCGCTGCTGGGTTGGTTATTATAGAAGTCGTTTCAAAAAGAAGATAAACATGGCGGTGATGTTTCTCTCCACGATATGTAGTTTTCACGAGTAGGTTTAAATCATGCATCCCGAAGTCGAAACAAATCAGCACGCCTCTACACTGGTTCATAAAGTCTTAACGATTGAAAATCTTGCTAAAAGCTATGATAAGCGTCAGGTTGTGCGCGATGTTTCTTTTCAACTGACCAGTGGCCAGATTGTTGGGCTTTTGGGGCCAAATGGCGCAGGTAAAACAACGAGCTTTTATATGCTTGTTGGCCTCGTACAAATGGATCGAGGACGTATTTTTTTAGATGAGAAAGATCTATCTTCTTTAGCCATGCACGAACGGGCCAGACGAGGCATTGGTTACCTTCCTCAGGAACCTTCGATTTTTCGTAAACTATCAATTGCTGATAACATCATGGCGGTACTTGAAACACGTGATGAATTGAGTAAAGCCCAGCGCAAAGAACGACTTGAAGCCCTACTTGAGGAGTTTCATATTACTCATATACGCAACTCACTGGGTATGAGCGTTTCTGGTGGTGAACGTCGACGTGCCGAGATTGCTCGCGCTTTGGCATTAGATCCTATCTTTATTCTATTGGATGAACCCTTTGCTGGCGTTGATCCCATTTCAGTTGCCGATATCAAAAAAATTATCCAAGGCCTTAAGTGTCGTGGAATTGGTGTACTCATCACCGATCATAATGTTCGTGATACCTTGGCTATTTGTGAAAAAGCATATATCGTGAGTGAAGGTGCTGTAATTGCAGAGGGTTCACCCGAGGAAGTTTTATCCAACGAGCTTGTACGTCAGGTCTATCTTGGCGATGATTTCAAATTGTCGTAATCATTTCAAATCATGGTGGACAAGTTTTACTTACAAAATATGAATTAAAACATGACAATAAAGGTCATGTTTTCTAGATGCTGTATCATTATTATCTAATGATAATTCAGTTGATTTTAATAGTGAATTTTTTTTAAAATCACTGGGATATACACCGTTTTAATTAAATCACAATTCAATAAATATTCATTATTTAATAACATGGATCATCACATAGGCGTTCAAATCATGATATTCAAACCTAATACTCTGCACATGGCTTGCACTGCTCTACTTGCTAGCCTATCTATATTTGCAATGCCTGCATTTGCTGATAATGCAGAAACTATTAATGCGATTGGGCAAGCTGCGACAGCAATGGGAGCTCAAGGCGGTGCGAATAGTGCAACCTATAATCAGATTGGGCAACTTGCGGGAGCATTTGGTGGTCAAGCTTCTACCAATTCAACAGCAAATACAGGTGGCTTAGGTCAACTCGGCCAAATTGCTGGGGCGCTAGGTGGTCAAGGTTCTGCAAGCTCTACGGCCAATACGGGTGGTTTAGGTCAACTGGGTCAATATGCAGGAGCGTTAGGTTTAGGTGGTGCAGCAACTGCAAATGCAAGTTTGACAACTCAACCTGTGCTCTATAACGATAATGATCTTAAAAACATGGATTGTTTAGGATTAGAGTTAGCGAGTACGCGCTCTAATAATGCGATCAACAAAACCAAAGCCAACGCAACGAATTTATTGGCAACAGTCAAACAAGAACAAGGTCAGCAAAAAAGCCAAGCCAGTGCAGCAGCGGATATTGGTGCCCTACTCCTCGCTCAGCGCGGCGGAAAAACGGGTGAGTATGCCAAGCTTTATCAGAATATGAAAGGTGATCCCAATACGAACAGTAATGCTCTAGATATCGAGATCAAAAATCTAGAAAAAATGAATGAACAAACTGCTGAAATTAAAGTCTATCAAAAATATAAAAACTGTCCAGGTTCGGTAGCAGCAACACCTGCACCTGCTCAGTATGTCGCACCAGCAGCGGCAGTCGCGACGACTGCAGTTGCGGCAACCGCAGCAACAAAAGCGATTAAGAAAAAAACGACTAAGAAAAAAGTAGTTAAAAAAACCAGCTAATTGAGCGTTAAAAAAAGGATGTATTCATATACATCCTTTTTTTTATGGCCATCATTCCCACCATGGATAGAATTCCGGCATTTCTGAGGCTTTACCGGAAAATTGAGTGTCGCGTTTTTCCAAAAAGGCCGCTACCCCTTCCTTACCGTCACCAATACTGCTATAAAACATCGCTAATGAGTCGACATTATGGGCATCGCGCGGATGAGATGCAGCACTATTACGATACATCATCTGACGCACCAGAGCTGTTGCGATCTGCGATTTTCCAGAGACCAAACGACGTGCTAAGGCTTGTGCTTCAAGCAGTAATTGATCGGCAGGATAAACGGCTTTGACCAAACGCCCGGCTAATGCTTCCTGTGCGCCAAAGATATCCGCGGTGTAGACCCACTCTAATGCTTGCTGAATGCCGACTACACGCGGTAAGAACCAGCTTGAGTAGGCTTCAGAACAAATCCCTAGTTTTCCAAAAACAAAGCCCATTTTTGCTTTTTCTGAGGCTAAACGAATATCCATGGCTAAGGTCATGGTGATGCCAACGCCCACTGCTGCCCCATTAATCGCAGCGATGACTGGTTTTTTGCAATCATAAATCGAGAGCACCACACGACCACCCGTATCACGTACACCATTTTTAATTATTGGGTCTTCGCCGCGTTGCTCAAGCTCCTGTAAACTTGGTTTTAACGTTTCATCTAAACCGAATACATTGCCTTCACGCGTTAAATCCATTCCCGCACAAAATGCTCGTCCAGCGCCCGTTACGATGATTGCAGCCACAGCATTGTCATCATTGACACGGGTAAAAAAGTCGATCAACTCATTGGCCATTTCTACGGTAAATGAGTTCATTTCTTCTGGTCGATTTAAGGTGAGCGTCAAGACTTCTTGATCAAGTGCGGTATGCAAAGTGTTGTATTGATAGTCCATATCATTCTCTTCAATATTGTTCAGTTTAGTGGCTAAATGACAGTCAGTTGGCTTTGACCATTGCCAAGTTTTACGACGCGAATCTGCGTTGGAATCCGCTCATGCATCTCTTGCACATGGGTAATGACGGTCACTACCCGGCCCTGTCCTTGCAGGCGATCCAAGGCATCCATGACGACTTGCAACGACTCTGGGTCAAGTGTACCAAATCCTTCATCGATAAAGAGTGACTCAATGCGTAAACGTCCCGAGGCCATTGCCGCCAATCCTAATGCGAGTGCCAGTGATACGAGAAATGACTCACCGCCTGAGAGTGAATGCACAGATCGACGCTCATCGCCCATATCGGTATCGATGACCAATAGCCCTAAGGAGTCTGCTGCACGCACCAGTTGATAGCGGCGGCTGAGTTGTTCAAGCTGCTGATTAGCCTCTTCGAGTAACAGATCTAAGTAGTAACCTTGCGCAATTTTTTGAAAAACTTTGCCGTCGGCATTGGCAATCGGACTTGCCATGCGATCAACACGTAAATAGGCAGCATACGCTTGATCTAACTCATGTTGTAGCGCTGAGGCTTTTGCCTGACGTTCATTATCTTGGCTAATTTGAAGTTGTAGGGACATCCAGTCCTTATGTGCTTGTTCAAGCTGGATGGCATTATCTTGAATTCTTTGCTCGACTTCTGTCTCCAACACCATCACTTGAGATGGTTGAGCTAGGTCATTTGCATTCAAATCTCTTGGGATTTGTAGCAGATGAAGATCAAGTTGTGCTTCATGTTCTGTGAGTCGGGTTTTTGCCACGATTTGTTGATGTTGGGCTTGTTCAAGCTGTTGCTTTATCGAGAGCTCTTCATCAGCGGAAACCGCTAATAATACTTGGAATAGTTCCTCGGAATCGATTTGGTGGGATTGATGCCACTGATGAATGCGAGAAGTTAAAACGGCTTTCTCTTGTTCATCAATCCCCTGTTGATGCCCAGCGTGTTCAATGCTACTCGTTAGCTTTTGCAGTTGCAGATTGAGCATCTTGATCTGCTCATTTAGGGTGTTCAATGTCTGTTGTGCATTCAGCAGTTTTTCATCGAGGTGTAATTGCCAATCCTGAGAGTTTTTGATGACTTGATTGAAAGTCGAAGTCGCAAGATTTAATACTTCGATGAGTAGAGATTGATTCTGAGTGAGGTCAATACTCAATTTTCGTTGAATTACTTCAAGTTCTTTTTGTTTATCGATTGCTTGAGATTGTTTAAAGCTCAAGAGTTGCTGAGATTGATGTAATGCACGCTTTTCATCTTGCAGTCGTTTCTGCCCTGCTAATTGCTCTAATCGAGCAGTCATTTGGGTTTGAAGAGTTGCCAGTGTTAGTCCGATATTATCTTGCCATTTTTGCTGTAACCCGGCATCAAAGAGTGGCCAAAAATACTGCAGAGTCTGATCGATTTGTATTTTCAATTGTTCTTGTTGATCAATCGCATTTTGCCAAATTTGCTGGGATTGTGTTTGCATCAGGCGAGCTTGCTCAATTTTCTTGAGAAACTCCTGTTCAATGCCTTGTTGCACTTCGAGCGCAGTAATCTCGGCTTGTAAGCTCAGCTCCGTTACTTGATTAGATTGAATCCGCTCTGTGATCCATGCCAGACGGATGGAGTCCTCTGGTGATATTGCGCGTAATTCAGTGGCAAAAGGCAGTTTAAGCATCTGTCCTTTGATTGCTCGTTCTTCATCGGTCCGTAATTTCAGTTCGGCAGCGCGCACATCGATCTCCTGATCGAGGAGCCTAAGCTCCGTAGCCACGCTTTGATGGAGATTCTGTGCGTCTAAAACGTTGCGTCGTGCACTTTTTTCTTGCTCTTCATCATCGCTATTTAAGGCATCAATCAAATGCTCGGCCACCGAAAAAGGATGCTCCGTACTGCCACAGACCGGACAAGGTTGATCAGGTCGCAATTGATCACGTAATGCCTCGACATTTTTATGGCGGACTAGACGCTGTGTGTTGAGAACTTTTAACAGCGTTGTGAGTTCAAGGTCAGCATGCTGGACGCTTTTCTGCGTCTCGATAATATTTTGTGTTAATTCATTTTTGCGCGTCAACGCTAGTTTTTGTTTGGTTTCTAATTCGTGGGCAGTTCTTAATACATGCCGATAGTCTTGATACTTCTGAGCAAGCATTTGCAACTGTGCGTCAGTTTGACGGCACAAGGACTGCTGTTGTTTCATCGCATGTAATTTTTGATTTTTTACTATAGCCGTCGCATGTAGCTCTTGGTGCTGCTCCAACTCAAGCAGAAACTGTTGAAGTGCTGTCGTGGATTGTTGCAGTTTAAGCGCATGGGCTGGGATTTGCATCTGAAGCAGATTCAACTCGTGCGTATAGCGCTCAGCCTCTTTCATTCGTTCAAGTCGTGAAGACCATTGCTCATCGAAAGGACTTAAAGATTTTGTCCGTTCTAACTGCTGCTCAATCTGCAGCTGTTGTTCATGAATAGCTGCTTGCTGCTGCACATTATTTGCCAGTTCTTGATCGGTTTTAGTGATCTGGAGGTGATGTAAATCTGCTTGAGCCAGTGCCTGAGCTTGTTCGTGCTGTATACGAACAATTTCATGCTCTAAACGCTGCGCATTCATGATTTGTGGCAGGGATTCTGTTTTTTGTTGTTGTAGCGCAAGCCATTGATTCTCTGCATCGCGATGCAGAGGTTCTAGCGGCGTCAATTTTTCTCGTGTTGTTTGGGATTGTAACTTTTGTTGTGCGAGACTTTGCTCGCGTACAGTCATGCGTTCAGCCAATGCCTGCTGCTGCTGTATAACCGGGCGAATTTCACGAATCTGATCCAGCTGCATTGATTTAAGACGTAAGGGCGCAAGGTCTAGCAAGTGCTGTGCAGACAGTCCTAATATCCGATGACTTTCCTCAATTTGTTTCTTCAGTCGTGTTTGGTTAAGGTACCAGTCACGAGTTGCATTCAAATGAGTTTGCAGGGTCTGCAGCTGGGCGCGGTGTGACGCCGATAACAATAAGGCATTGTCTAAGGTTTGCCGTGAATCGATGTCTAGAGGTTGTATTCCACCTATTTGAGTGTTAATTAATTGATAAGCATCGTAATATTTTTTACGCTTCTCATGGGCAAAAGCACCAATACGACGATAAATTTCAGTCTCAAGTAGTCGCTCTAGAAGTTGTGCACGTTCAACATCACTAGCTTTCAAGAAGGCGCCAAACTCTGATTGCGCCAGCATGACTGCACGCGTGAATTGTTCAAAGTTAAGACCAATGAGCTCAGATACGCGTAGATCACATTCACGGACTTGGCTAGCCAGTGTCTGTCCTGTACCGATGTCGATGAGGATTCTCTCGGCAGCAAGTAACTTTCCTGTAGACTTGTTTCTCGCACGTCTGACTTGCCAGCGTGCGAGGTAGATATGACCATCTCGCCCTAGAAACTCAACCTCAGCATAGCCCTCTGCTGCCCCTCGCCTCAGCAAAGTTCGCGAGTCATGCATCGACAAAGGATCATTATTCAGTCCGTCCGGAACCTTCCCTTCCTGTCCTTTTGACGCCGCTCGTAGACGAGGAACTTGACCAAACAAGGCCAAACACATGGCATCCAAAATAGTGCTTTTACCGGATCCAGTAGGACCTGTAATGGCCATTAATCCTGCACTTGCAAGGGGCTCTGCCCGATAGTCGAGTTCTTGTTCACCCGCCAAAGAGGCCAAATTGCAGAGTTTGAGACGTAAGATTTTCATAGTGTTACTTTTTCACATAAGGCTTTGGCGAACAAACAGATGATTTCATTATTCTTATTCAACTGATCATATCCTGTTCGCTTTGTTTTAACTCATCAATGAGAGACGCGAAATCTGCAAAAACTTCAGCGTTTGGCGCGTGCCCCAGTTCAGCCCATACTTGTTCATAGAGAGATTGCGGAGTTTGCTCTTTAATCAAACGCATACTATTGGTATCGTCCTTTTGGCTTCCTACGCGAACGGACGATTCTTTGCGAAAGCGAACCAAACGTACGGCTTGGATGGGCAAAGCCGCTTCAATTTGCTGACGTATATCGGGTGGAAACGGTCCATGATCAGGATGTACACGGACTTCTAGAAAAGGTTGTTCGTTGAGTGCGCGTGGTGTACGGTCTAATTGAGCTAATGCCACTAAAACATCAGATAATTGGCCAGAAATGCGAATCATACTTACGGCACGAGGTATGAGCAGCGATTCTATTTTGGCGGGCTGATGCTGTGATAGTTCGACATAGAGCACTTGATGCTGATAGCTTTCTTCACTAAAAGACATCGGAATCGGTGAACCCGAATACCGAATTCTATCCTGCCCAACCAATTGAGGTCGGTGCAAATGTCCTAGCGCAACATAGTCTAGATCGGAGGGAAATAAATCAGTTGATAACGCTTCAGCTGTTCCGATCACGATCGATCGTTCAGATTCCTCTGAAATTGCCCCCCCCACAAGGTGTGCATGACTCATCAATACCAATGGTAGCCCTGCTGCTTGTAGCTTAGCAGTGGTGATGAGTTGGTCATAGACATGGGCAACCGCTTCCATGGTTGATAGACCCTGCCCACCCCCAGTGACTTCGGCAGGTCGTAAAAAAGGGATGGCTAAACACCAACCCTTTATATCATTATTTTGATTCAATACAGGAATTAGCAGTTGTTCGGTGTCCAGTACCCCTGCAGTTAACCAACGAACTCGCCCGATCACATGGGTTTTAAGGGCTTTGAGCAAGGGGGCTGGCAATTCGATACGTCCACCTGAGTCATGATTACCTGCAATCATGATGATTTGTAGTGTTGGCAATCGTGTATGAGCGTCAGCAAGGAAGCGATAGAGCTGTTCTTGCGCAGCGATGGGTGGGTTTACCGTATCAAAGACATCCCCTGCAATCAGCAGTGCATCAGGTTGATGTAGTGTGATCTGATCCAGAAGCCATGCTAAAAATGCCGCATGCTCATATTCACGCGATTGGCCGTAAAGATTTTGTCCTAAATGCCAATCAGAGGTATGAAAGAAGCGCATTAATCATCCATGAGTGAAGAGGGATAAGTTCTAAGTGTAAACGCCTTGAATGATACGCTCTTTGCTAGGCCGGTAAAACCTTTGTACATCGACTTAGCCATGATGTTTGAGTTTTTCAGTTTTGTTCCGGCATCATATATGATGGAACTTTAATCAAAATACAGTCCGTTGCAATAGTCGCTCACCTTGGTTATATTTATGCAACTGATTGCATATTTTAGCTATGCTATAGATAGCCCTGATTCTTCAAATACTAGCCAGCTATTCATCAGGCTGCATGCAGGTGCTCGCACATTCAAGATTTTAATAAAGGTATTGCCCAATGCTTAAGAATTTGACGACAACGAAAATGCTCGGTCTAAATAGACTTCGGATAGCTGAGAAGCCGAAGATATATTCAGGTAAGGATGCGGACGATCAATACATCATTGAAAATATTGAACAGTTGAATGAACAGTATTATCCAACGCCTTGGATGTATAACACGCATTTGCAATTGGTGACATTGGGCTTAACAAAGACATTCTCACCTGCCTTGAAGTATGACAAGGTTGAGACCTTGCGCATGGTTGATGGTGGGCATACGGGTTTGGCATGGTATGGTTATAGTCATGACCCTGCAACGCCTACCATTGTGGTTTTACACACCGTTACCGGTAGTCCGCACAGCATGCGAGGATTCGTGAAGGATTTAGCGCATAGGACTGGCTGGAGAGTTGTGATGTGTGTACGCCGCGGTCATGGTGATTTACA
>CAYJTU010000155.1:0-9389 GCA_964373105.1 uncultured Moraxellaceae bacterium
TTAATGCATGGTACGCAACAAACTATTTTTGACTAACCAATAAATTTAACTTTATATATCTAAAAATAATTATTAATAAAGTATTGATCATAAATCGACACAAGCATTCAGACTCCGCAAACAAAAGAGCCCAAATCTATTGATTTGAGCTCTTTTGTAGATTGAAACTTTAGAATTTAGACCGGTATTAGCAGTTGCCTTTCTTGGCTTGAGTATTAGCAGTTGCCTTTCTTGGCTTGACCTGGTGGACAGAAGCCTCGACCACCGCCATCGCCACGCTCACCGTGATAACCAGAATTCGGATCAACAATCACGGAACCTGCTGGGGTATGCACAGCACAACTTGAAAGCCACACACAAGAAGTCATTAGAACAAGGACTTTAAGCAATTTCATAAGAATCTCCACCATTGGTTACGCTATCATGCCCCTAACCTAAATACTTTTCCAGCAATATTGTATGATCGGTGCTTTAAATACGACGAAATATCCATATTTTTAGAGTAATCAATTAAATGACACCATGGTTAACGTTGCGCCCTCATCCAATAGATGCCCAAAGCACCAAAAGCGCGTACACGATACAAGTGCACGCCTATGTAACGGGTACAACGCTTTCCATTGCTTTTGAAATACACGATCCGCTCAATGAGATTATTTGGCCTGTACCTAAAACATTTGAACAACGCGACTACTTGTGGGAAAGCACATGCTTTGAGGCCTTCATCAGTATCCCAAATCAAAATGCATACTTTGAATTAAACCTATCTCCTTCTCGCGCATGGAATCTCTATCAATTTAGCGATTACCGAACACCAAACACCATGCCACCACCCCGTGTTCAAGAACAAGCTCTCGTCACATTTGAAATCGTCAACAAAACAATCCATGCCGAAATTGATTTAAAGCTTCTCCACCTCACAGGAAGAACCCTGCTTATCGGACTAACAGCCGTCATTCAAACGCTAAATACATTTGAATATCTCTCACTCACCCACCCACTCGATCACGCTGATTTTCATCATGCTGGCGGCTGGACACTCGCCCTGTCCCCCCATGAAGAATTCAACGATAATCATGGACAATAACCCCTAAAATCCGTAGAATATCCACCTAATCTCAAACGAGCAGACTAGAAGGCTAACATATCAAAATAAGCCTTCCCTTTTGGCGCGTCTCATCCATAGCTTTCACCCAGCGATTGGTAGCACGCACTGACAGGTCACAGTAACTGCTCGTTTTTTACAACCGTAATTTAACATCGCCGCCATGGCCGTTAATACGGATGCTCTTGCAGCAAAAGACAGAATCGGAGGTTAGACTTGCACACGCCCGCCATATTAGCCCTAGCAGATGGAACCATTTTTCATGGTCAATCCATTGGCGCAGAGGGACTCACCACTGGTGAAGTTGTTTTCAATACTGCCATGACTGGCTACCAAGAAATCCTCACAGATCCCAGCTATGCTCAGCAAATTGTCACGCTGACCTATCCGCATATCGGAAATACTGGGACGAATGACGAAGACTGCGAGTCTGGTCGTATCAGCAAAGTGTGGGCAGCGGGCTTGGTCATTCGCGACTTACCCCTCATGGCAAGCAATTTTCGCTCAACCAAGTCTCTTGCTGACTACTTAAAAGATAACAATGTCGTCGCGATTGCCGATATTGATACGCGTAAATTGACACGTATTCTGCGCACCACTGGCGCACAAAGTGGCGCAATTTTGACAGGGCCTGATGCAACCCCTGAAGCAGCATTGGCTGCAGCGCGCGGCTTTGCAGGTATTGATGGTGTGGATCTGGCTAAAGTTTGCTGTGACCCCGAGGGTTTTGAGTGGACTTCTGGCTCATGGCAGTTGAACAAAGGTTTCACTCCTTTGAGCAACGAACAATTCCATGTCGTGGCTTACGACTATGGCGTCAAAACCAATATTCTGCGCATGCTTGTTGATCGTGGCTGCCGTCTGACGGTTGTTCCAGCCGAAACACCAGCAGCAGATGTACTGGCTCTGAATCCAGATGGCATTTTCCTCTCCAACGGCCCTGGCGACCCAGCAGCGTGTACCTACGCCGTTGAAGCCGTGCGTACCTTAGTTGACAGTGAACTGCCCTTGTTTGGCATTTGCTTAGGTCATCAGATTCTGGCACTGGCCTCTGGCGCACAAACGCTGAAAATGAAATTCGGTCACCATGGTGCCAACCATCCTGTACAGGATGTTGAAAAGAATACCGTGATGATTACCAGCCAGAACCATGGCTTTGCTGTCGATGAAGCGACACTGCCTTCGACGCTGCGTGTCACCCATCGCTCGCTGTTTGACGGTTCTAACCAAGGCATTCATCGTAATGATAAGCCAGCGTTTAGCTTTCAAGGACACCCTGAAGCTAGCCC
The DNA here is from genome assembly GCA_964373105.1 of uncultured Moraxellaceae bacterium. GTDB lineage: Bacteria > Pseudomonadota > Gammaproteobacteria > Pseudomonadales > Moraxellaceae > Aquirhabdus. The sequence goes on from CAYJTU010000155.1 coordinate 2,395, forward strand.
GGGTCCACACGACTGTGCGCCGCTGTTCGATCATTTTATTGACCTGATGCAAGCTCATGCTGCGAAACATACACCGACTAAAACACCAAGTCAGGGAGCTTAATCATGCCAAAACGTACTGACATAAAATCAATTCTGATTATCGGCGCTGGACCGATCGTGATTGGTCAAGCCTGTGAGTTTGACTACTCAGGTGCACAAGCCTGTAAAGCGCTGCGTGAAGAAGGCTACCGCGTCATCTTGGTGAACTCGAATCCAGCGACCATCATGACCGATCCGTCCATGGCCGACTCCACTTATATTGAGCCGATTACGTGGCAGACTGTTGCACAGATCATTGAAAAAGAACGTCCTGATGCAGTCCTGCCGACTATGGGTGGTCAAACTGCTCTGAACTGCGCATTGGCACTCGATGCCAATGGTATTTTAGAGAAGTTCAACGTCGAACTGATCGGTGCGAGCAAAGACGCCATTGAAATGGCGGAAGATCGTAAGCTGTTTGACCAAGCCATGCGTCGTATTGGTCTTGAGTGTCCACGTGCTGCTGTTGCAGGCGACATGGAAGAAGCATTCAAGATTCAAGCAGACATGGGCTTTCCCTGCATTATCCGTCCGTCATTCACTATGGGTGGGTCAGGTGGCGGAATCGCGTACAACCGCGAAGAATTCATTGAAATTTGCGAGCGCGGCTTTGACCTCTCCCCAACCAAACAATTACTGATCGATGAATCACTGATTGGTTGGAAAGAGTACGAGATGGAAGTTGTCCGTGACAAAAACGACAACTGCATCATCGTCTGTGCGATTGAGAACTTTGACCCGATGGGTGTGCATACTGGTGACTCGATCACCGTCGCTCCTGCACAAACACTCACCGACAAAGAATACCAATTGATGCGTAACGCATCGATCGCAGTATTGCGCGAAATTGGTGTGGAAACCGGTGGTTCAAACGTCCAGTTCGGTATCAGTCCAGTTGATGGTCGCATGGTCGTGATTGAGATGAATCCACGGGTATCACGTTCATCGGCACTGGCATCCAAAGCTACTGGCTTCCCGATTGCCAAGATCGCGGCAAAACTTGCAGTTGGTTTCACTCTTGATGAACTGAAAAATGACATCACCGGTGGCAATACACCTGCCAGCTTTGAGCCGTCGATTGACTATGTCGTAACCAAGATTCCGCGCTTTAACTTCGAGAAATTCCCACAAGCAGATGCTGTACTGACCACGCAAATGAAATCGGTCGGTGAAGTCATGGCGATTGGACGTACCTTCCAAGAGTCTGTTCAAAAAGCGCTGCGCGGACTGGAAGTCGGCGTGGATGGTTTCTCGCCGAAGATTCCACTGGGTACCGAAGATGCCTTGGACAAGCTACGTCTTGAACTTAAAGTGCCGGGTGCTGAGCGTATTTGGTATATCGCTGATGCATTCCGTCACGGCTTAAGCCTTGAGCAAGTTCATGAATATACAGCGATTGATAAATGGTTCTTGATTCAGATCGAAGACATCATCAAAACCGAAGCCGAAGTTGAACAACTCGGCGTTGCAGGTTTGACGTATGACAACATGCGTCGCTACAAACGTAAAGGGCTATCTGATCTACGCTTAGCGACGCTGCTCGGTATTTCGCAAAAGCAATTGCGTAAACAACGCTGGTCTCTGGGAGTGTATCCCGTCTACAAACGCGTCGATACCTGTGCGGCTGAATTTGAAACCAGCACCGCCTATATGTACTCCACCTATGAAGATGAGTGCGAAGCCAATCCGTCAAACCGTGACAAAATCATGGTACTTGGCGGTGGACCAAACCGTATTGGTCAAGGGATCGAGTTTGACTATTGCTGTGTGCACGCAGCCCTAGCCATGCGTGAAGATGGTTATGAAACCATCATGATCAACTGTAATCCGGAAACTGTATCGACCGATTACGATACCTCTGATCGCCTCTACTTTGAGCCCGTCACGCTTGAAGATGTGCTTGAGATTGCGCGTATCGAAAAACCAAAAGGTGTGATCGTTCAGTACGGTGGTCAAACGCCTTTGAAACTGGCGCGCGCACTTGAAGAAGCTGGCGTACCGATTATCGGTACTTCGCCAGACGCAATTGACCGCGCAGAAGACCGCGAACGCTTCCAACAAATGGTCATTCGCTTAAACTTGCTCCAGCCACCCAACCGTATCGTGAAGAGCGCGGAAGAAGGTTTATTGGCTGCCGCTCAAGTGGGCTATCCCCTTGTCGTACGTCCGTCCTATGTATTGGGCGGCCGTGCGATGGAAATCGTTTATAACGAAGAAGAACTCAAGCGCTACTTGCGTGATGCGGTTCAAGCCTCGAACGATGCACCTGTGCTACTCGATCGCTTCTTGGATGATGCGATTGAAGTCGATGTCGACTGCGTCTCTGATGGTACCCATGTCGTGATTGGCGGAATCATGCAGCATATCGAACAAGCCGGCGTGCACTCTGGTGACTCTGCATGTTCATTGCCGCCCTACTCGCTCTCACCTGAGATTCAAGATGTCATGCGCGCACAGACTGTCGCAATGGCTCGTGAACTCGGTGTGATTGGACTGATGAACGTCCAGTTTGCGGTGAAAGGCACTGATGTATACGTCCTTGAAGTCAACCCACGCGCGTCACGTACCGTACCGTTTGTCTCCAAAGCGATTGGCACCAGCCTTGCAAAAATTGCATCACGTTGCATGGCGGGTCAAACGCTTGAAAGCCAAGGTTTCACCACCGAAGTGATTCCAAACTTCTACTCGGTAAAAGAAGCGGTCTTCCCGTTCAACAAATTCCCTGGCGTAGATCCGATTCTTGGACCTGAGATGAAGTCGACGGGTGAAGTGATGGGTGTCGGCAAAACCTTCGGTGAAGCTTTCTATAAAGCGGTATTGGGCAGTAATGAGCGTCTACCTGGCAAACCAGTCGCAGGTGAAATCAAACGCGCATTCTTGTCCGTACGCGATAGCGATAAAGCTGCACTGCCAGAAATTGCTGCGAAACTGATCGCGCTAGGCTTTACTTTAGTCGCGACTGGTGGTAGTTATAAACTACTGCTTGAACAAGGGATTGAGTGTGAGCGGATTAACAAAGTCACTGAAGGTCGTCCACATATTGTAGACCGCTTGAAAAATGGCGAAATCCACCTCATTATTAACACGACTGAAGGTAAACAAGCACAGCAAGATTCGTTCTCGATTCGTCGTAGCGCCTTACAAGGTAAAGTCTACTACACCACGACGATCAGTGGCGCGGACGCAGTCTGTCAGGCCATGAACATTCCACTACCCATGGATGTATACCGCCTGCAAGATTTACATCAAGGCTAAACAGCTCTTTGATTGACGACAACGTGAATGGCGAGAGTGCAAACTTTCGCCATTCCTTTTTATTTTGAATAAGTGACCTTTTGACATTTATTTCTTGAAAGTCACTTTTTTTGCAAAAAATGGAAATTCTGATTATGGTTCAACGTTATCCGATGACCCCAGAAGGTCATCTTGCACTCACTGTCGAGTTGCAAGAGCGTAAAAGTGTCGAACGCCCACGCATCATTGCGGCGATTGCGGAAGCTCGTGCGCATGGCGATTTAAAAGAAAACGCGGAATACCATGCAGCTAAAGAACAGCAAGGGTTCTGTGAAGGTCGTATTCAAGAAATCGAAGCCAAGCTTTCTGCTGCAGAAGTGATTGAATTGGCTAAAGTCGAGCAAAATGGTCGCGTGGTTTTTGGCGTCACTGTTGAAATTGAAAACCTCGATACCGAAGAACGAAAGCAATACAAGATTGTTGGTGATGACGAAGCAGACTTTAAACTCAATAAAATTTCACTGAACTCACCCATCGCGCGCGGCCTGATCGGCAAACGTGCGGGTGATGAAGTGAAGATCGAAACACCGAAAGGTGTCGCAGAGTATGAGATTACTCAGGTTCTATATCTTTAAGTCTTTGAAATAAAGCGCAATAAAAAAGACCGTATATCGGTCTTTTTTATTGCCTTGGACTTAAAGATCAGTCCGCGCGCACACCTTCAACTTGGATTGCCAAGTTCACGCCCAAATCAAAACCATAGCCTTTGCCGTAGTCAACACCAAAATCACCGCGATTAAATGTGCCGTATGCATCCGCACCACACACTTCTTTTTTCAGCATTGGATTGATCATACATTTCCATGATTTGATATCCAGCTTCACAGGCTTTGTGACGCCGTGGAACGTCAAATTACCGTCTACAGCAACTGGCTTGTCGCCATCAAATACCAATGCACCTTTGTAGGTTGCTGTTGGGAACTTCGTGGTATCGAACATTTCAGGTTTTTTAGCATGATCATTCATTGGCTTAAAACCGAAATCAACGCTATCCATTTGCATGGTCACATCGACAGTCCCTTTTTTAGCGTCCTTATCAAACACAACCGTACCACTTGATTTATCCACTTTCCCACGCCACTTAGAAACACCGCCCATATGGTCGCCTTCGAAACTTGGGTAAGTATGCGTCGGATCAAGGTTGTAAGTGACTGGCTTAGCAAATGCGGTGCTAGCAAGCATCGTCGTCATCGCAGCAACAAGTAGAATTTTCATAATAACGCCTCAAAAATTAAGTTTAGGAACAACAGAAAAAAGCACATCAATTACAATAAATGATCACCCTATCGAAATGGGGGAACACGTTATTTCTTAACGGGTGCAACGATATGAAACTTGATCGCAACATCATCAGCGACGACAGAGGTATCGGCCCAGTCACCGGAACCAACGCCAAACGCGGTGCGTTTAACCTGAAGTACACCGTCAAAAACTTGGTTGGTGCCTTCAGTTTTTACCGTTACAGGGAAAGTGACATTTTGTACTCGGCCCTTAAGGGTAAATTTACCTGTGACACTAAAGCCACTACCTGCCGCTTTGATGCCAGTCGAGACAAAACTTGCTTTGGGGAATTTAGCACTGTCAAACCATTCAGAACCCGTAACGTTCTTGTTGTAATCCGCCATGCCCATATCGTAGCTACCGACATCAATCTCAATCTTCGCGGTCGATTGTGCAAGCTGCGCAGCATTGAAGGTGACATCACCCGTCACTTTCTTAAACTGACCCGTCACAGGTACGCCGATCTGCTTTCCGGTTGCTGAGACCGTACTTTTTGCGCTATCAATCGGTGCGGCTGAAGCGAATGTGGTCATCAATAACGCCGTGACTGACAAAGCAGTCAGTGCAACCTTACCGCTACGTGTAGAACTTAACATTGCAATATACTCACTGCTATTAATTACTTAGATAAAAATCACTGTTAAATAAAAGCTTTAACCCGCATATCACCTTTTCAAATCCCGCTTATTTCTTTAGAAAAGGTAACATCCGCGCTAAAGTCCCATCTCGATCAATAATGTAATGTTTCAATGCACCGAGCACATGCGCCGCAACCAACGCTGCCATGGTGTAATCTAAAACGATATGAATCAATTTCAAGGTATCGGCAATCTCTAGGTTACGGTCAATGAGTGATGGAATCGGAATAATACCGAGGTACACAATCGGGAAACCTGCTGCGAGACTATAAAAATAGCCAGAAAGCGGTACAGCAAAAATCAAGAAATACAGCAACCAATGGACTGCATGAGCAAGCAGTTGCTGACTGCGTGGAATCGTCGCAACCATTGCTGGCGCTGGGTGTGTCAGACGCCAAAAGACCCGAATAAATGCCAAAGCAAAAACGGTTACACCTAACCATTTATGCCAGGAATAATATTTCAACTTCGTCATGGTGAATCCCGGAATATCCGTCATCACCCACCCTAAACCAAAAGCCGCAAAGATCAATAAGGCCATTATCCAATGCAAGCCTATCGCAGTTCGAGTGTACTGTTGAGCCATTCCATCTATCCCCGGTATTAGTGCTAAAGATGCTCATGAAAATAAGTTAAAAATATTTATGAAAAACGCTGTGGGAAAGAGTATTAAATACTTTAACGCCACAATCTATTTCTAGATTGTTAATAACCATTTCTAAAGACTACATTAAAGCCCAGAATTGAATTAACAATAATCACTAAAGAGTTTATTTAGCACGCTACCCAGAAATGCTGCGCGCCAAAAACAAAAGTATCTACGATTGAACCCATCAATAGCCAACACTGTAGTCGTTTTACTATATTGAATAAACAGCAATCGTGACGACACAACGTTCCAAATATAGAACGATTGATGTGGTAGGCGTGAGAACCTATCTCGTAAATCCGACATGCTATGCCATAAAACTTAGATACAAAATCCGAAATTTCTGCAAAAATACGCGTCATTCATTTATTGTTTAATACAGCTCAGCAAAGGCATCTCATGACAGACTCCGTTCAATTCGCAGGTCAACTTTATCCAGAACAAATGGCCGAAGCGGCTGAAAAAGGTTTCAAATCGGTGATCAACAATCGCCCTGATCTTGAAGGCGGCCCCGTACAGCCCACCTCCGCTGAGATCCAAGCGGCTGCCGAAGCTGCAGGATTAACTTATGTCGCCCAACCTGTAATCAGTGGCCAAATTACTGAGCATGACGTACGCACTTTCGCAGAACACCTGAATCATCTGCCTAAGCCTGTCTTGGTGTTTTGCCGCACTGGGGCTCGCTCTAATAATCTTTATCAACTCGCCAAGCAGATGGATTTCTTGGATGACTAAATATCTCTAACTCAAATTACATGACTGAAATAAAAGATGCTCAACGACTTCGTTGAGCATCTTTTATTATTTAAGACTACGTTTAACATTGCCGTAAGCTTCTAACATGTCTTGTTTTCTTTACGAGAAAAAGTGGACGTCATGGACATGACAGACTACAGTCGAAACTCCCAATACGACTCAAGTGTCAGGAAAATATATGCTGAAGCCAGCGGCGGCAACACACCAGAAAACAGCGCCTCAAAGAAAGACAAGCTCCTCCCCAACCATCAAAAGACATTTACATACATTGAGAATTGGTGCGGCTACAGCAGGCA
>CAYJTU010000156.1:0-4240 GCA_964373105.1 uncultured Moraxellaceae bacterium
TTGGATTATTCCAGCTTCCTGACGTAAATATTATTGTGGATAAAGCCCGAAATGTATCCACATTTGGGGTTGGGATTCATGACAACATCACTACGGCATCGGTTCAAGCGATCGTGGCGTGTGTCAATCGTTTGAAAGCGGTCGAGCAGAACCAAAAAGTTGCTTAAGGCATGATGGAAAAAAGGCGCAAGTAGCGCCTTTTTTTATGTGCATCTTGTCAGCGTTCAAATGTCCCAAATCGCCTGTGCTTCGCGCAAGTTCAACGTGCCTTCATAGATCGCACGACCGGTGATCGCACCGAGAATGCCGGGTTGACCCTTTAGCGCATGAATGTCATCGAGATTGGTGATCCCACCAGATGCAATTACGGGCAGACCACAGGCGGCTGCTAAGCTGACCGTTTGGCTGACGTTGACACCCTGCATCATGCCATCGCGTGCGATATCGGTGTAGACAATCGACGAGACACCTGCATCGGCAAAGCGTTTGGCAAGATCAGTGGCTTTCACATCAGTGACATTGGCCCAACCATCGGTCGCGACCCAACCGTCTTTGGCGTCAATCCCGACGATGATATGACCCGCAAACTGACGACACGCTTCTTCGACGAATTCAGGCTCACGGACAGCTTTGGTGCCGATGATTACATATGATACGCCTGCATCCAGATAGTGCTGGATGGTCTCCAGTGAGCGAATGCCGCCACCGATTTGAATCGGTAAGGTCGGGTGCACTTTTGCAATCGCTTCGACGACGCTTTTATGAATCGGTGTTCCTGCAAAGGCACCGTTTAAGTCAACCAAATGCAGACGACGTGCGCCTTCATTGACCCAATGCGTCGCGGTGGCGACTGGATCATCAGAAAATACCGTATCGTCTTCCATACGGCCTTGCTTGAGGCGTACACATTGACCATCTTTAAGATCGATTGCAGGAATTAATAACATAAGTGCGCATTGTCTAAGGTAGAAATCAAGGCGCGCATTATGCCATATCTCGCTGTGAGTCGAAAAATTTTAGTTGATGGTATTTTGAAGCGGGTAATAAAAAAGCACCATTGAAATCTATGATCGCAATGATGCCTTCTTAAGGTTACCTAAAGTTTAGCTGGCTGGGGTTGCAGTATCCGCTGAAGGTTCAGTGGTTGTAGTCTCTGTCGTCGTTGTTTCGGTGTAGGTGTTATTACCGATGTGCTCGGTCTGCTGATATTCCTGCGCTTTGGTGATATAGGCTTGGTAAGCAGGGATTGCAATGAAAGCACCAAATATAATGGATATTGGAATTAAGGCGATATAGATCCAAGCCAAGAATTTTTCCCATTGTGGGGTAAATCGTGGCGGTCCAAAGCGATTTACACCGTCAGTGCCTTTCGCAAAGAGCAGATAAAGCCCAAAAATGATATTCACGAGCGGAATCAAAAATAATAATAGCCACCAACCACTGATATCGATGTCATGTGCACGTCGTATACCATAAACAACAGTGATGTAAATAAAGGCAATATAAAGCACGGCAAAGACCAGAATTAAGCCGATCCCCAGTCCTGCAAAGCTCGATTCTGTACCGCCAGCAAGTGCGCCGAAACCACCGAAAATAAATGCGACAGGAAGCAAAATAATATAAAAGGCGAGGCTGCTAATCAGTGTCCATGCCAAATAAGAGAGTCGTCCAAAACGACCCTGTGGAGACCACGGTTTATCATTAGAGTGTTCGCCTGGCAGCGAAGGAGGTGATTTTGTCAGATCAGTCATGATTGAAATCCTTTATTCTTTAATTGATGAATTTAAATGGTGTGACAACCCAAAGAGATATAAATGTCTTGGGGATGTAAGTCAAATTAAATTCTAAAAATTAAATGAATTAATATAGATATACAAACATGATGGTTTAATAATGCAAAAATAAAATGGCGAAATTAGATTCGCCATTCCACAAAGTTTTTAAGTAACTGTAAGCCTGCGGTATGGCTTTTTTCCGGATGAAATTGCACTGCAAAGAGATTTTCTTTAGACAAGCTACAGACAAAACGATTGCCATAATCACAGGTAGCAGCCGCAAGCGCAGGATCTTGTGGGACCACGTAGAAACTGTGCACGAAATAAAAGCGACTATCTTGTTCGATGCCTTGCCATAGGGGATGGCTTGGGTCTTGTTGTTGCACTTGGTTCCAGCCCATATGCGGTACTTTTAAACCTGCTACATCAGGGAAGCGTTCAACCGTTCCTGCAAAGATACCTAGGCAATCGACACCACCATTTTCGACCGAGTGCTGCATCAGCGCTTGCATGCCGACGCAGATCGCAAGCACTGGCTTATTAAAGACCGCATTTTTGACCGCAACATCGACCCCTGCGTCACGCATGCCCGCCATACAGTCACGCATGGCACCCACACCCGGAAAGACGATTTTATCGGCTTTGGCAATCAGCGCAGGGTCATTGGTGACATCCACGGTTGCGCCGACATGTTCCAGTGCTTTTGCCGCGGAGTGAAGATTGCCCATCCCATAATCAAGTAAAGCGATACGGGTCATTTACAAGCTACCTTTGGTCGATGCAATAGTACCAGCGGCACGCGGGTCAGCTTCGCAGGCCATGCGCAGTGCACGAGCAAATGCTTTAAAAACGCTTTCAATTTGGTGATGGCTGTTTTTGCCTTTCAGGTTATCAATATGCAAGGTCATGAGCGCATGATTCACAAATCCTTGAAAGAACTCGGAGAATAAGTCCACATCAAATGAGCCCACCCGAGCACGCGTATACGGAATATCCATAAACAGGCCTGGACGACCCGAGATATCCACGACCACACGTGATAATGCTTCATCGAGTGGTGCATAGAAATGCCCATAACGACGAATGCCTTTCTTATCACCGAGCGCCTGTGCAAAAGCCTGACCGAGCGTGATGCCACAATCTTCGACCGTATGGTGGTCGTCGATATCCAAGTCGCCAATACATTCGATATCAATATCAAATAAACCATGCCGCTTGATCTGATCAATCATGTGATCGAGAAAAGGAACGCCAGTATTCAATGTACCCGCGCCACTTCCATCAAGGTTGACGCGCGCTCGTATCTTGGTTTCATTGGTATTGCGCACGACTTCAGCGATGCGGCTGCTGCTTGGATTAGTGCTCTGTTCAGTCATCATGCTTCTCAGGGTAAGAACTTGTCGCGTGAAAATAGGGATAGCGTCGAATTATAACGCAACTGTAGTATAATTGGGGACTTGCTACCTGAATCATTTGATTCAATGAGGATAACCATGCCGGTAACGATTCATGCTTATGAAACGCTCGATGATAATTTAAAAGATCAGTTAGAGAACTTATATGACATTAGCCCAGAGTTTTCGGATGGGATGGATGCCGTTGAACGCTTAGAAAAGGCACTTGCCTTGAGTGCGCAGTCCTATACCACCGATTTTCATGCCAAGCTGTATACAGCTGAATTCAACGATAAGGTGATCGCAGCCATCTGGGTGACGGGTCGGGGTGCTGAGCGGATATTGCAGTATATCGTGGTGCATTTTGCCAACCGGGGTCGCGGCGTAGCCGAACAGCTCATCCGTTCGGTAACGGAACATGAGCAAGCTTTAGGGGTGACGACTTTTCAGCCGGGCTGCGGGGCGATTCATCGGACATTAGCGCACTTGGGTTTGATTCATACGCCGCTGTAGGTCGCTATTTGCACGAAATCACTGTTATTTTCGTGAATACGAACAAGAATCCGCCATATAGAACATATTCGTGCATATGCCCCTTGACTTGAAATGGCGATTTCGATTTAATGCACACCTTCGGCGCGGTAGCTCAGTCGGTAGAGCAATGGATTGAAAATCCATGTGTCCCCAGTTCGATCCTGGGCCACGCCACCATATTCAAACGATAATTCATCATCGTAAAAAATCCCAACATCATCGATGTTGGGATTTTTTTTGCGTGTTGTTTCTCATACTACAGAGCATGTAATGGTGGCTGAGGTTAATGATATCTCAACAAAATTTCAGAATGTTTAAGAAAGCGGCACCTTTATCGACGTTTATTCGATTTAGGTTTTGAGTTCGATTGAGGCTGTCCAACCAGCCAATCGTTGATGTGGCTAATCACATTTTCATCAAGTACGCCTGCCGCAGCATGCAGGCGCAGGCTATTGATCACATAATCATAGCGACTATCTGCAAGATCACGCCGTGCAGCGTACAGGCGGGCATCGGACGCCAGTAGATCCACCATAC
>CAYJTU010000156.1:4250-9303 GCA_964373105.1 uncultured Moraxellaceae bacterium
CACGCTGTAGCCTGACTCTACGACATTGTAGGCCATCTCAGCCGAAGCGACATTGCGGCGGCTGGCTTGCACACGCGATGCATCGGTATTGACCATCAGAAACAGGGAGCGTGTTTGATTTTCAATACTGCGCTGTGCCGATTGCAGGTTTAAACGCGAGATTTCAGTTTGATAGGATGCCTGCCGCTCGGTTGCCCGTGTCCTTCCGCCAGCATAGACTTCCCAGCGCGCTTCAACCCCAACTGCCGCAGCTTTGCCTGAGCTCAGTGCAACAGCGGGGCTACTATTGCCTGTATTGTTTTGATCATTGTAGCTGGCGTAAAGATTCACCGCAGGAAGATAACCTGCTTGCAGTGATACCCGATTAGATTCATTAGCTTCGGCATCATAATTTAAAGCGATGAGTTGCGGATTTTTGCTGATGGCCAATTTGCCCCACGCATCTACGTCATTGGGAACGGGGGCACTGATCGGAAGGGTATCCCCGAGGCGCGCAAGAGTGTCGATTCTCACACCTGCGGAGGCATTTAATGTTTCTTTTGCACTATTAAGTTGATTCTCGGCAGTCAATCGTTGGCTGGTGGCACTGTCTCTTTGTGCTTCACTTTCAAGGGCATCTACTTTGGGGATAAGGCCTACACTGAGCCGTGCGCGCGTTTCTTCAAGTTTCTTGTTTAGCGAGGATTCTCGGGTCTTGGTGAGCGTCAGGGTATCTTCAGCTCGCAGGACATTAAAGTAGGCTTCGGCGACTTGCAGCATCAGTTTTTGACTTTGTTCATCGGCCCTGGCTTCATCGCGTGAGCGCTGTGATTTGGCGGCTTTGAACTGATGGTAAGCCGACCAGTTGAAGAGCGGCTGTGTGACGCGTGCGCCCCACACTGTTGAATTATAGTTCGTTTTTCCACCGACAGCGGGGAAGTTTGGCGAAACAACAACTTGATCTTGATTCCAACTGTTTCGGCTGATTCCACCATTCAGGACCACTTGTGGAAGCAGGGAGGCGCGGGCGATTGTGGGTGTTTGCTCTGCCAAACCGCGAGAGGCTTGAACAGCGGCGAAACTGGGATCATTTTGCTGTGCGAGGCGTAAGGTGTCGAGCAGATCGGCAGCATTTGCTGGTATCGCGAAGCAGACCGCCACAGCCAGAGGCAGTAAACGTAAGTTTAAGTGCACGATTGAGGATCCCCGTAAGAAATAGTTACAAACATTTTGAGCCAAGTATGGCGTGAGAATAATCGTCTATGCAAAGAAATATAATAATATTTTGAGACCCACTTCACTATTTATGCTAATTTTACATAAACACACACAAATATTAATAATAGTTCAATACTTTTACATTAGGTTGGGACGTGTGCTTTTTTAGTGTACAGTTGTACCGCGTATATTATTCGCTAAGTTGGACGGGTATTTGCTTAAGTGTTTATACCTCATTTTTAAAAATTATAAATGAATTTGTGACGCCATTATCACACTGATTTAAAAAAGGGTAGGATCGTATGCAGCGTATGTCTAAAGAACGGCTCACTCCTGTTGCATTTGTGCCGCTGCTTGCCCGCTTGCTTGCCATTACTCCTTTTGAAATCCCTGATCTGCCTTTAGTGCGTATTCTTTGTCGGCATCATGTCGCGGCAGCGATTGACTTAGGTCGCGATGCGCAAGTTTGGCCTGAGTTGTTGCATCGCATCGCCAGCGAATCGCTATCAGGTCTGGGGCTGCGCATTCCTGATGGGGTCAGTGTTGATGGCCTGGATCTACCCAAGTCGGTGCAGTTTTTAATCGTTGCTGAAAATGTCCATCTACCCACCGCATGGCAGGGCGTGCCGATTTTTGCACAAGTCTGTTCGTTAGAAGCGGCTCAAGAGGCTGTGCAGCGCGGCGCGGTGGGTCTGATTGCCAAGGGACAAGAAAGTGGCGGTTTAAGCGGCGCCGAAAGTAGTTTTGTGTTGTTACAACGGCTGCTTGAGTGGGCGCAATCCACCGAGATTCCCATTTGGTGCCAAGGCGGCATAGGGCTGCATACGGCCTCGGCGGCATTTGCCGGCGGTGCAACCGGTGTCGTACTTGATGCCATATTGGCGCCTTTTGCCGAATGTTCACTCTCCCCTGAGCTCAAACAACGCGTTCTTGAACTCGACGGCAGTGAGGTCCGCTGTGTAGCGGGCTATCAAGTACTCGCTAAAAAACACCCTCACCCCACCGCACTTGATCAACTGAGTGCCGATGAGGTGCGAGCGCGTTTACTGCAACAAGGCGAAGACCAACTACTGCCGATGGGGCAGGATGCGGCGCTGGGACGTGCAGTGCTGGCACAGTGCTCTTCCATTGAGGTATTGATTAATACCTTGCGGACACGCATCGCGGGTCAGTTGCATCAAGCACAGTCCTTAAGTATTTTTGCCGAAGGCAATGCATGGGCCAAATCGCATGGCACACGCTATCCGATCGCGCAGGGTCCGATGACCCGCGTCAGTGATACAGCGGCTTTCTCTGCGGCGGTTGCGGATGCGGGTGGACTGCCATTCACGGCGTTGTCCCTCATGAACGAAGCATCCTCTCGCGCGTTACTGCAAGCAACACGGGATCAAGTCGGTGATCAGCCATGGGGTGTAGGTGTGCTGGGTTTCGCGGATCGCGCGATCCTTGACCCACAACTGGCATTGATTCGCGAGTTTAAACCCAGTGTTCTGCTCTTGGCAGGCGGTCGTCCATCGCAAGCGCGTCCATTTATAGAGATGGGTATTGCCACCTATTTACATGTGCCATCCCCGGGATTGCTTGACCTCTTCTTGAAGGAAGGGGCGACGCATTTTGTCTTTGAAGGGCGAGAGTGCGGTGGTCATGTGGGTCCGCGTTATAGCTTTGTACTGTGGGAGCAAGTGCTGCATCACTTGACGGCTTATGAGCATCCCGAGCGCCTGCATATCTTGTTCGCAGGCGGCATTCACGATGCACGGTCCAGTGCCATGGTCGCAGCGATTGCGGCACCGCTGGTTGCACGTGGCGCTAAAATCGGCATGCTGATGGGCACCGCTTACATTGCCACTGCAGAGGCGGTAAGTGCGGGAGCAGTGTTGGTTGATTTCCAAAGTCGTGCGCTGGCTGGTTCAACCACGGCGCTGGTAGAGACGGCACCAGGCCATGCGATTCGTTGCATTCCTTCGGGCTTTATGACTTTGTTTGCCAATGAAAAATCACGCTTGCAGCAGGCAGGGGTCGAACAAAAACAAGCTTGGAAGCAACTTGAAGCATTAACTGTAGGGCGTTTGCGGATTGCCACCAAAGGGGTGGATCGGGTTGATGGGGCGTTGGTGCCTGTGTCGCCTGAGCAGCAATCTGCTGAAGGCATGTTTATGATCGGTCAAGTTATTGCCATGAAAAGTGCAGTGACCACGATTGCAGAGCTTCATGAGGAAGTCACGTCTGGCGGTGTGGCATACCTCGCTGATATCACCCCGCCTGCATTGATCCCGCCACATTACGCCGAGCCAATAGCGATTGTCGGTATGGCTTGTCTATATCCAGGCTCTCCTGATCTGGAAAGTTACTGGGATAATATTTTAAGAGAGCGCGATCTGGTCACTGAGGTGCCGGATGAGCGTTGGTCGGTCTCCCAGTACTATCGCGGCGCAGATGCGCCGGCTGACAAAAGTGTCAGTAAATGGGGCGGTTTTATTCCTGATACCCCTTTTGACCCCTTAAAGTTTGGCATCCCACCTGCGTCGCTGGCCGCCATTGAACCTGTGCAACTGCTGTCCTTAGAAGTTGCTTATCAAGCGATTCGCGATGCGGGCTATGAAGAGCGCTGGTTTGATCGTGAAAAAACTTCGGTGATTTTTGGTGCTGAAGCGGGGATGGATCTCAGTAACCAATACACGTTTCGCAATTTATGGCAACAATACGGTGGTGATTTGCCCCCTGAACTTGCCAACACTCTGCCTAAGCTGACCGAAGATTCTTTTCCCGGCATGCTGGTCAATGTCATTTCCGGACGCATCGCCAACCGTTTAGGCTTGGGCGGAGTGAATTATGCAATCACCTCGGCGTGTGCCAGTTCCCTGACCGCGATTGAGCTTGCCGTCAAAGAGTTACGGGCGCATACCAGTGAAATGGTGCTCGCAGGTGGTGCGGACTTTCATAATGGCATCAATGACTATTTGATGTTTTCCTCGGTCGGTGCACTGTCGGCCAAAGGCCGTTGCCGCTCGTTTGATAATGAAGCCGATGGGATTGCTCTAGGTGAAGGCGTCGGCGTCGTGGTTTTGAAACGTCTGGCAGATGCCGAGCGTGATGGCGATCGTATCTATGCGGTTATCGATGGCATCGCCGGATCGAGTGATGGCAAGGGACTCGGTCTGACTGCACCGCGCAAAGAAGGTCAGAAAAAATCACTGGAACGTGCCTACTGGCAAGCGGGTGTACTGCCTGCAGAGATTGGTTTAGTCGAAGCGCATGGCACTGGCACTGTGGTTGGCGATCGTACGGAACTACAGACCTTAACCGAAGTCTACATGGCGGGCGGTGCGATGGCAGGTCAGGCGGGTCTGGGCTCGGTGAAGAGTCAGATTGGTCATACCAAGTGTGCAGCGGGTGTTGCTGGACTGATTAAGGTCGCTAAAGCACTGCATCATCGCGTATTGCCAGGCACACAGCAGATCACGACGCCAAATGGTTGGCATCAAGCGACCAGCAGTCCGTTTAATTTAAGCACCCATGCCCGTCCTTGGCTGAAGGCAGATCAGGCGCCAGCGCGTGGTGCGGTCAGTGCTTTTGGATTTGGCGGGGCGAACTTTCATGCGGTGTTGTCTGCGTGGCCTGCGCATCAAAGTGCCTATGGTGCGCTGACGTTGCCCAGTGAACTTTTTGTTGTACACGGAGAGCAGTTGGCAGATGCCATCGCGATCCTGCGTCGTTTAGGTGAGTTTGTATCCGAGTCCAGCGTCGCCCTCCATCTCAGAGATCTTGCCGCAACAGCTTGGGAGGCCGGCAAGGGTGCTGTGCAAGTGGCTTTTGTAGCTGACAGTCTAGAGCAACTCCAAACCAAGATCCGCTC
>CAYJTU010000157.1:0-9209 GCA_964373105.1 uncultured Moraxellaceae bacterium
CGTGAAAAATTATCGCATCAGCTCATCATTGCGGGCTTCAAATGGGTGACGATCATTCATCCTACAGCGATCATTTCACCCAGTGCTGTTATTGGTGCAGGCAGCGTCATTATGGCGGGTGCGGTAATCAGTACGGAAGCCGTTATAGGTAGCGGCGTGATCATCAACAGTGGTGCGGTCGTTGACCACAATGTGCATATCGATGACTTTGCACACTTGAGTGTCAATGCATCTATGGCCGGCGGATCAAGTTTGGGACGCCTAGGATGGTTACAAGCGGGATCAACCGTTGGCTCATCAGTCAAAGTCAACGATGGATTTATATTAAAGCCTGGTTTAGGGATATTTTAGTGCTGGACAAGATGTCCTTATGTCACAATCTTGCGCTTCAATAATGAAGCGCATATGCTGTTTGAAAGGTGAAATAAAAATCATACCATGAATAAACTAATAAACTCCCCGAGACGATATAAGCAAATTATTGCCGTGGGTGTCGATTTAATTTCATTGCCATTAGTCTTTTGTGCATCCGTTTGGCTCCGCTATGACAGCATGACGTTATGGACCGTTTTATCTATTTATGTATGGTTAATAGTACTTGCACCCATTGTCTCTATCCCCATTTTTATTAAACTCGGGCTCTATCGTGCAGTTATTCGTTTCATTGACCATAAAATCGTTTATGTCGTTGTTCTAGGCGTCACGCTGTCGGTATTATTGCTGTTAGCGATTGCAGTTCTCAGCAATCACATGCTGGGTCTATCTCGTGGTGTATTCGGGATTTATTGGATTAGCGCGATTTTATATGTGTTAAGCAGTCGCTTTTTAGCGCGGGCATACTTTGCCCATGCCAGTGGTACCATGGGCGGTAAACGCGTCGTAATCTATGGTGCGGGTCACGCAGGTACTCAGCTTGCGAGCGCACTTTCCCATACCATTGAATATAAAAACGTTGCTTTTATAGATGATAAAATTGAATTACAAGGTGCAACCATTGCGGGTATCAAAGTTTTTTCATCAAAAAACTTAAGTCAGTTGGTTGAAAGCAAAAATGTTCAAATTATTATGTTGGCCATGCCTTCATTAAGTAAAACGCAACAGAAAACAATACTTGAGCGGTTAGAGCCTCTTAAAGTCAAAATTAAGATTACGCCATCCATTAAGAATATGGTGAACTCAGGAGAAGATGGGGATCTAAGACTTGAAGATGTACGAGAAATTGAGATTGATGATCTCTTAGGTCGCGATCCTGTCAGCCCAGATCCACTGCTCATTTCTAAATGTATCACCGATAAAGTAGTTTTGGTGACTGGCGCAGGTGGGTCAATTGGTTCCGAGTTATGCAGACAGATTCTAAAGCAAAAACCTAAAACGCTGATTCTCTTTGAAATGACGGAGTTTGCCCTATATGCCATCGAACAAGACTTACAGCAAATACTCAAGAACCTCAGCCTTTCGGTGGAAATAGTGCCGTTCTTAGGATCGGTGCTTGATGAAAAAAAATGCTCTCGCATTATGGATACTTATCAAGTCGAAACTGTCTACCATGCTGCAGCGTACAAACATGTGCCGCTTGTTGAGCATAATCCAATTGAAGGCATTAAAAATAATATTTTAGGAACACTCAGCGTTGCAAAATCCGCACTCCGCACAGGCGTTAAAGATTTTGTGCTCATTTCCACGGATAAGGCCGTTCGCCCAACCAATGTGATGGGTGCGACTAAACGTTTTTCTGAGCTGGTTTTACAGGCCTTATCCCATCAAACCGAAAATACGAATACCACCAATTTTTGTATGGTGCGTTTTGGGAATGTGCTGGGTTCATCAGGATCCGTTGTGCCTTTGTTCCGCAAGCAAATATTGGCTGGTGGGCCTATTACGATCACCCACCCTGAGATCACTCGTTACTTTATGACCATTCCTGAAGCCGCGCAATTAGTCCTGCAAGCTGGTGCGATGGGCTCTGGTGGGGATGTGTTCGTCCTGGATATGGGCGAACCTGTTAAAATTGTTGATCTTGCCAAACGCATGGTGCATTTGAGTGGCTTAGAATTAAAAAGCCCTGAAACACCTGAAGGCACCATTGCGATTCATCACGTGGGTCTGCGGCCAGGTGAGAAGCTTTATGAAGAACTTTTAATTGGTGATAATGTCGAGGGGACGGCTCACCCGCTGATTATGCGGGCTGAAGAAGCTTATATTCCTTGGGATGAATTGCAATTATTTTTGGCCCAGCTCTTAGAGGCATGTGAGAGTTTTGATCATGAAGAGATTCGCAGTGTTTTACGCCGATCTGTCATCGAGTATTCGCCACAAAGTGCGATTGAAGATTTTATTTGGCGCCGCTCTCCAACGAGATCTAATCTGCACTAAAGAAATGCAGCTACCCCAAAACTATTTATATCAGAATATATTTCAAAGAGTTATGCTTAATGCCACATCAAAGAATTAACACAGATGATTACAAACAGAATATCTCTGATAACGAGTTTATTAACTTAGCGATACTCTGGCAAGTCGTGAAGGCAGCACGCTTTTGGATTATTAGCATAATTGCTCTCTCTATGCTTATCGCATTAATATATGCTTTTGCCTTGCCTAAGCGTTGGGAAGCCACAGCAACCTTACAAGTTGGACGCATATCTACAAGTATTACCAGTATCGGAGATTCAAAACTAATTGAGGATCCCACTCAGGCCGTTGAGCGGATTAAACTCAGAGAGTTTAAAGAAAAAGTACTCACTGCAATGCATCTGCATACCGAAGAATCCAGTGACGATCGTACGGATTTACTCCTTGCAACTTTAAAAGGAAATGCGATCAAAGGGACTGACTTTATTACCATAACTGCACGTGGCTATAGTATAAAAGATGCCGCAGATGCTTTGGTTGCAACGTGTAATGAGATGAAATTAGAACACCAACAGATCACTAAGCCTATTCTGATTAGATTGACCCAAGAGCGGCTTGAAATCATCAATAAATTAGTAAGTGTAAAATCTGAATTAAAAGATATCCAAGCCCAAATGTCTGCCGAGGGAATCTATAAACCGAATACCGCTTTCTCACCAGCGATTGTTGCAATCAACATCTCTAGCGCAAAAGAATCGGAAATTCGCTATTTAAACACTCAAATTATCCAGTACAACGCGCTGCTCGCAAGTTTTGATGAGCTATCAACCCGATTTGTGAATAAAATTTATGTTTCAAATCACCCAGTTTTCCCGCGAAAAAGCATTTTTTTAATGTTGGGCCTATGCTTTGGATTGTTGTTGAGCAGTGGACTTGTACTTTTCCGATATACGCGTTTTTCTACACAAGATCCCGTTAAACCGCAGCTATCTAAAGACTTATAGAATAATACTAACCAATTGAAGGCATCTATTGCACATGTGTAGATGCCTTTATCTTTTTTAAAGCGTAAATCAAAGATCTATCCTTTTTTTATTTTCCAATTGGCAAATTCTTCCAATATCCCCTGATACAAAATGCTATTGACTCGTTTCTTCATGAAATCTAGTATAGCGCCACCATGCCAAAAGCCTACACTTTAGTAAGCAATTGCTTACAAGCAATCGAACTAATATCTTACAATCGATCACCCAATACGATTTAGACATCAAATTCGTGGATTTATTCGTATGAACATTGCAGTACAGCACCCGCCTTTAGTGGCTCGAAAAGTAAAATTTAACTTTGAGCAGTCTCCAGCCCACTGGATTCGTGATGACGTCTACTCATCACACATGATCAATGGCATTAATTTACTGCTTCCCTTAGGCGAGCTGTGGTTCTGCCGCGTGTATAACAAAGCCCTGCCCTTGGTCACCAATGCAAAGCTACGCGGCGAAGTACAAGGCTTTATCCGTCAAGAAGCCATCCATTCACGCGCGCACAGCGGCGCACAGGATTTCTTGCGTGATCACGGTT
The DNA here is from genome assembly GCA_964373105.1 of uncultured Moraxellaceae bacterium. Lineage (GTDB taxonomy): Bacteria > Pseudomonadota > Gammaproteobacteria > Pseudomonadales > Moraxellaceae > Aquirhabdus. Next base: position 3,931 of record CAYJTU010000157.1, read on the forward strand.
ATCAGTTAGAAGACTATCTGGAACGGGTCAATGTCTTATTTGGTCAAGTGCTGGGTGAGCAGCCTTTTGGTCTCAAGTTCTTGCAAAACGAGCGAACAGAAAAATTCTGGTTAGTGGCTCGCGTGGGGGTCATTGCCGCAATTGAACACTTCACAGGTATCCTGGGTCAGTGGTCTTTGGACAGTAAAGGCTGGGATGATGCAGATCCCGTAATCGCCGATCTGTTCCGCTGGCATTTGGCTGAAGAAGTTGAGCACCGTTCGGTGGCTTTTGATTTGTTTGAACACTTGTGCAAAACACAGCTGGGCTTCTATGTCGGACGCCAAGCGTTGATGGCTATTGTTTTTCCATTGTTTGTCTACTACTTAGTCGATGGCTGCCGCTTTCTTTCTGGGCAAGATCCAGACCCCAGAGCGAAAGCCATTGCACGTAAATCCATTCTTCAAATGCTGTGGCAACTCGAAAAAGTGGGCAAAAAAACCGATCATTTGCCAACATTCAGCTTGTTGGTAAAAGCGACCTTACGCTGGATTCCGACCCATTTCCATCCGATTACCGAAGGTAATACTCAGCAAGCTTTAGACTATATCGCACGTTCGCAAGGTGTTCTTGCTGGGCGGCGCTAAGGCTGGTCATCAAAGGTGACCGAATCACCTCCTAATCCATAAAAAAAGCATCGTCGCGACGATGCTTTTCTTTTATCGGGCAGGGATCATTCCGATCATGAATTCTTACTCAATTCGGGCAATCTCGATTGCAAAGACCACGCACCACTTTCCTGCCGCTTCAAACTGAACTTCCACGCTTTCACCTGCTGGGTGTGCTCCAGCCGGAATAATGCGGTAAATTCTAAAACATCGGGCAGAGGCATTTTCCAGTGATCGATACGCATGACATTGGCACAAACACTTTGCTGGGTGTTGATCGGGAAATTCGAGGTTTTTACACCTTCATCGCTGGTAATGAAATGATTCGAGGAGATCACCGACTCGGTATTCTCACGGGCGCATGATGCCGACTCGAGAATACTTTGTAGCGAGGACTGCGTATCGATAATCGTCTGCTTGATGGTATTACTGGAATTACCCGCGCCTTTGGCAATCTCATTGATAATCATGACACGCTGCTCTTCGCTGGGGCTCACTTGCGCATCCCCTGGCTTCTGACCCGCCGTGGCGACGTTGACAATCGCACTGAGCACATCGATGGTATTACCTAACGCCTCGGTGTCCACCGCTGCATGTCCCGCGGGCATGCACAGCATCGTCGTCAATGCCCATACCGCATAAGATCTACCGCGAATCATCATCATCAATCATAGTCAGTTTAATAGTCGATTGAGTATAGTAAAAGCCACACACACATACTATTGAATTAACAAAATGCCGATCATTCATTGCCGAAATAAATCAGTATCGCCAACAGAGCCTCGCTACACTCAAACAAACAGCACAATGGCTAGCTAAACGCCACATCCATCCTATAGGTAAACCCATGGTCACTCTTCCAAACCGCTCACTATCGACTCCAACAATGCTGATCGGTATCATCACCACTTTTAGTTTCTCAGTAGCCTATGCCGACAGCATCAATTGCAGTAAAGCGCGTCTGCCAGATGAACGCGCCATCTGTCGCAGCGTGGAGCTCCAAAAGCAAGATGTCAAAATGACAACCCTCTTTGAAGTCTCGGGACACCTCATGGCGATGGGTGCTCGCGGCGCCATGCAAGATCGGCAAATTGAATGGCTTAAAGAACGCCATCAATGTAAAAGCAATCTAAGCTGTTTGCGTACATCCTATGCGCAGCGCATCGATGAGTTGAATCAAGGACTCGATGGCATTTATAGCCGTGGGCCATTTTAAGTGTGAGTGGGACGTAAAAATCGGTATGATCGATAGAAATTTATATCTCATCAGTGAATAAACGCTATGTTTCATCCTGCGATACCGCAAGACATCTATCTCGAAATCCTTGAACGGCTCAAAAAAGTCGAAGCAGAACATAATGTCCGCATTCTTTGGGCGATTGAATCAGGCAGCCGTGCATGGGGCTTCCATTCGCCCGATAGTGACTACGATATTCGCTTTATCTATGTACGGCCGCGTGAGTGGTATCTCTCGATTGATGTCGAAGATCAGCGCGATGTGATTGAGTATCCGATCGTCGATGATATCGATTTGAATGGCTGGGATTTGCGTAAAGCACTGCGACTCTTGGCAAAGTCAAATCCGGGGATCGTCGAGTGGCTGCACTCGCCGATTATTTATAGTCAACAGGGTCGCTTCCAAACCAAAGCCCTCGACATGCTTGATCAATATTATTCGATTGCCAAAGGCATCTATCATTACCGCAGTTCCGCCAAATCAAACTATCAGCAATTTCTGCGCGGTGAAACGGTCAAACTGAAGAAGTATCTCTATGTGCTGCGCCCCTTGCTCGCTGTACGCTGGTTAGAACAGTACGGCACGGTTGCCCCGATTGAATTTGATCGCTTGCGCACGGTTCTGATTGATGCTGAGGTACAAACGGCAATCGATGTGCTGCTTGAATACAAACGCCACGCCAGCGAAAAAGCCGAGCAAAAGCCCTTCCCCATATTACAGCGCTTTATTGAACAAGAGCTGGTGCGCTTGGAAGGTTTTAGCGACTCCGCGATGAATCTGATGGCGATGCCAGCGTTGAATGCGGTGTTTCGGGCGATTTTGGATGAAGAGGATACTTCAAGAAAAGAACATTAATATTAAACATAAAAAAAATCCCCGCTATTAAGCGGGGATTTTTTCATTCAAAACGCGTCAATTAAACACGTTCGATGATGGTTGCAATACCCTGGCCCAAGCCGATACACATGGTCGCAAGACCGATTTGGGTATCTTGTTGTTCCATGACGTTGAGCAATGTCGTGGTGATACGCGCGCCTGAACAACCCAGTGGGTGACCCAGTGCAATCGCACCGCCGTTCAAGTTGACTTTGTCTTGCTTGTCGAGCAAATCAAGCGCTTTCAATACCGACAGACCTTGCGCAGCAAATGCTTCGTTCAGTTCTACGGTTTGGATGTCGCTGATCGCAAGGCCAGCACGTTTCAGCGCTTTTTGTGTCGCTGGCACTGGACCGTAACCCATGATCGCGGCATCACAGCCTGCTACGGCCATCGAGCGGATCACCGCACGTGGCTTCAGACCCAAGGATTGTGCTTTCGCAGCACTCATCAGCAGCATGGCCGATGCACCGTCTGACAGTGCAGATGAAGTCGCCGCAGTCACAGAACCACGTGGATCAAATGCTGGACGCAGGCCACTGAAGGCTTCAAGGTTTGCATCTGGACGAATCACTTCGTCGATTTCACACAGAACACGGAAGCCGTTTTCATCATGGCCTTCAACACCGATGACTTCATTCTTGAAACGACCGGCTTCGGTTGCTGCCCACGCACGGCGATGGGATTCAACGCCAAACGCATCTTGCATTTCACGGCTGATGCCGTTCATACGACCGAGCATTTCAGCCGTTAAGCCCATCATGTTTGATGCTTTGGCATAGTGCTTAGACGCTTCTGGGTTCAGATCAATACCATGCATCATACCAACGTGACCCATGTGCTCTACACCACCGATGATGAAGATATCACCTTGGTTAGTCGCGATTTGAGCTGCAGCAGTATGGATTGCTTGCATGGATGAACCACACAGACGGTTCACAGTTTGACCGGCGACAGTCTTTGGTAAGTCAGCAAGTAAACCGATGTTACGCGCGATGTTCATGCCTTGTTCTAAGGTTTGATTAACACAGCCCCAGATCAAATCTTCAACTTCGTTTGGATCAAAGCCTGGGTTACGGATCAACAGTGCGCGAACCAATTCTGCAGACAAGCTGTCTGCGCGTACGTTGCGGAACATCCCGTTACGGGTACGACCCATTGCAGAGCGCACACCATCAACAATTACCACATCACGTGGATTTAAAGTTGCCATTGTCTTTGCTCCTTAACCGTAGAATGATTTATTAGCTGCTGCCATATCACGCAGCGATTGTGGGGCTTCATAGGCTTTACCTAAGTGAGCGTATTTGTCACACAGCGCAATGTAAGCCGCGACACCGACTTGATCGATATAACGTGCCGCACCGCCACGGAATGGAGGGAAACCGATACCCATGATCAGCGCCATATCGGCTTCTGCTGGGGTTTCTACGATTTTGTCTTCCAAGCAACGAACGATTTCGTTACACAGCGCAACCATCATACGATCAACGATTTCTTGTGCATCAAATTCACGCTTCTCACCAGTCACAACCGATGCCAACAACTCATAGGTGGTTGGATCAACTTTCTTGGCTTTTTTGCCTTTCTTGTCGACGACGTAAACGTAGAAGCCTTTGTCATTTTTTTGACCCAGACGTTTGTTTTCGTACATGACTTGGATTGAGCCTTTGTAGTCAGGCTTCATGCGATCTGGGAAACCAGCCGCCATCACGTCTGCACCATGCACGCCAGTGTCGATACCGACCACGTCGATCAAGTATGCAGGACCCATCGGCCAGCCGAATTTTTCCATAACCTTGTCGATTTGTTGGAAATCAGCACCGTCTTTCACGAGCAGATCAAACGCACCGAAGTATGGGAACAACACACGGTTAACCAAGAAACCTGGACAGTCGTTCACGACGACAGGTACTTTGCCCATTTTTTGTGCCAAAGCAACAGTGGTTGCGATCGCTTGATCTGATGACTTCTCACCGCGGATGACTTCTACCAGTGGCATCATATGCACAGGGTTAAAGAAGTGCATACCGACGAAGTTTTCAGGACGTTTCAGGTTTTTGGCCAAAGACGTGATTGAAATCGTTGAGGTGTTTGAGGCCAGAATCGTTTTGTCATGTACCAGTGTTTCCACTTCAGACAAGACTGCTGCTTTTACTTTTTCAAGTTCTACAACCGCTTCGATCACAATATCAACTTCTTTGAAGTCACCGTAATTCAGCGTAGGACGAATACGTGACAGGGTTTCACCCATTTTCACTGGGGTTAAACGACCTTTTGCGACTTGGCCAGCCAGCAGTTTAGTTGCTTCGCCCATACCCAGAGTCAGCGCTTCATCACGAATATCTTTCATGACGATCGGTGTACCTTTGCTAGCAGCTTGATAAGCGATACCGCCGCCCATGATGCCCGCGCCCAGTACCGCAGCTTGTTTGATCGGGTGAGAGATTTTTTCCCACTTTTTCGCCATTTTCTTCACGACTTGATCCGCAGAGAACACACCGCTGAGTGCTGTTGCT
>CAYJTU010000158.1:0-3162 GCA_964373105.1 uncultured Moraxellaceae bacterium
GCTCTATCAGTTTAAGAAGGTAATCGCAGCACAAGGTGCTTAAATCCTGAACGTATACAAACACCTCATACAAAAAGCCCCTTCTGTTAAGGGGCTGCTGATTCAGCTAAATCGAATTGCCATACGTAGAGGATTATGGCAATTTTGATTAAAGCATCACTGTATGAGCTACATATGACGAGCATCCCGGGCTTGTGGAGCCATTGATTAAACGATCACCCGAACCACAAAGTGGTCTTTGCCGACCTCCTCCATCTCGATCTTCACCGCCAAAAACGTCTCAATCATCAGCGCTTGGGTACGGGTATGCTCAGTGATTTCGCGGCAGCTAAATACCCCGCCGAGACCCAGTGCCAAAGGCAGCAGTAACTGATCCGCCAGATGTTCATCCACCGCACAGCTTGCCTTCAAATAGCGCTTCACTTCTGTAGCCAGCGTTTTGGCGACATTCTCGGATGTCCGCCCCATCTCACCGAGTGCCGTAAACACTTCGGTGTGATGTTCGCTGACGATTTCAACAAAAGCCGTATTGCCCTGCCCACGGCCTCTTAGGCGCAAATGGTCTTGGCTGTTGGGTGTCAATATCTGGTCGAGTACTGCAAGCTCGCGCTCTGCGATATGCAAATCCAAGTTTAGAACACCCGCATAAGCACGGGTTTCTAGACGTGCACCGCGATCCAGCAGTGTCAATGCTTTGCGATCCAACCACGGTTGGATGGTGACATCGATCACCCCACCACCGATCGGAAAGAATCCCGCATACTCATTTTCAATTTTAGCGTCAACGCCAATCTTCGACAGCACAGGCAAGAACGCCCGCTGCACGAAGTCGAGTGTTGGCGCCATTGGATTATGCGTGCCGCCTTCGATCTTCAGCGTGCTCGGTTGATCCTGCATCATGAGGACTGGCAGTAGGGTCTGCAATACCAACAGGGTGCTGCCTGCCGAGCCAATCGGGAAATGATAGTGCCCTGCCTGCACGGTATGCGGGCTAAAAGTCAGCTCGGTACTGTGCAACTGATCACCGACCACCGTCGCCTGTCCAATCGCTTTCGCCGCTTGCACACAGACCAAATGCTGACGCATCAAGCCGGGCTTTTTGCGTCCTGCACGGATGTTGCTCAAGCGAAAAGGCTGACCCGTCAGGAGTGACAGACTCAGTGCCGTCCGCAATATTTGTCCACCGCCTTCGCCGATGGAACCGTCTAGTTGAAGCATTTTTACTTTCCATAATAAGTATTAAAATATAGCGATTAAAGTCATTGGCTGTTTAAAGCCATTCATAAATTCTTTCGTAACCCCAAACAGGTTGGTCTGCAACAATCAGTTGATCCATTTTGTCTAAAACTTCAAGGCGGACCCGCTCACGCAGTTCCGGTTGAGCCAGCCACGCTTTAATTTTGTTTGCTAGCGCCTCATCTGCAAATGCATGGTCATAAAGACCATCGGGATTACACCACTCAATTAAAACTACCATCCCCCAAAGAACCATCGGATTGGCAATCTGTTGTAGCCAATATTCAAGTAAAGGGGTCACATCTAATCCCGCTAGATAAAAAGTGATCATGACGTCTTGTGCTTCATATGCCGTATCGTACGTCTCAAATTGCCGAGCAAAATAAGTCAACGCAAAACGCTGAAGAAAATCGATTTCCTCTGCGCCCCATAACGCACTCCCGCAAGAACATTTATCCAGTATGATCTCGTTGCTATGGCGGAGATGCTCGCCTTGCACCAACAACTCTAGAATCCGGGGCAAGAGGTGCTTCATTTGCTGAATCAACAAAGTATCATCTTCATTACGAGCCGCATCCAAATACTGATAAATCAAAGTCGCAGGCATCTCTTGAGGTCTGAGATGCAAGAGTGACCAAGCATCCCAAGGCTCCACACAACATGGTGTACACACCGCAAGCTGATCACCCATCTCATAAGATGCAAACAGATGATAAGCCTCGTCAATTAACGCATCCAGCGCTGTCATATCTCACCCCTTCACACACACCACCTGACGTAGCGTATACACCACTTCCACCAATTCACGCTGCGCAAACATCACGGCATCAATATCTTTATACGCCGATGGGATCTCATCGATCACGCCTTCGTCTTTCCGACACTCCACCCCTTCCGTCTGTGCCACTTGATCGGCCACGGTATAGCGCTTCTTCGCTTCAGTACGGCTCATCACCCGTCCCGCTCCATGTGAGCACGAGCAGAACGATTGCTCATTTCCCAGACCACGCACGATAAACGACTTCGCACCCATCGATCCTGGGATAATCCCGTACTCACCGAGTCGCGCCCGCACCGCACCTTTACGCGTCACCAGCACCTCTTCACCGAAGTGCAGCTCGCGGTCCACATAGTTATGGTGACAGTTCACCGCTTCAACCCGCGCATCAAAGGCACGTGGGATCTCATTGCGCAGCGCCTTCAAGGCGTTTTCGATCATGATCTCACGGTTGGTCATCGCGAAGCGCTGCGCCCAACCTACCGCAAACCAGTAGTCATCGAAGTGCTCGGTTCCTTCTGGGAAGTAGGCCAAATCTCGATCCGGCAGGTTGATGAAATGCGTCTGCATATCTTTACGCGCTTGCTCGATAAAGTGGTTTCCAATCGCATTTCCCACCCCACGTGACCCTGAGTGCAGCATGATCCACACTGAATCGTGCTCATCCAAACACACCTCGACAAAGTGGTTCCCTGTACCCAGCGTCCCCAGATGCTTGCGGTTGTTGGTGTTTCGCAGCTTCGGGTTCTTCGCGCAGATCATATCGAAATCATCAGCAAGACCTGCCCATGCTTGATCCACGCGCTCGGGCGCATCATGCCATGATCCCCGATCTCGTCCGTTACGCTTCGGCGTCATCCCATGCGGAATCAAACGCTCAAGCTCAGTCCGTAGACCTGACAAGTTATCTGGCAGATCGGAGGCGGTCAGGCTGGTTTTCACCGCCATCATTCCACACCCGATATCTACACCCACCGCAGCAGGGATAATCGCGCCTTTGGTTGGGATTACACTCCCAATCGTGGCACCAATCCCGATATGCACGTCAGGCATCACCGCCATCCACTTATAGATAAACGGCATCTTCGCCGCTTTAATCAGTTGGCTCTTGGCACCTTCTTCAACCGGCACCCCTTGCGTCCACATCT
>CAYJTU010000158.1:3172-9122 GCA_964373105.1 uncultured Moraxellaceae bacterium
CTTGATCGGCACACCGCCTTCTGCCTGCATCACATCGTGCAGACGTTCAGCGGGCATATGGGTCGCTGTTTCAATCATCGAAGTGTTCATTTTCTTTATCCTTTTTCATTTCATTTTGCATGGCTCATGACATTCATGCATGGGCGTTTATAACGATCAATCTTGGCAACGCATTACCTTTAAAAAACGAAAGACTCAACAAGCGTTGATAAAACATCGTTCGGTGTCTTGCCATTAGACGACCGCAACATCACTGTTATGACCTGCGGACGGGATTCACAACCGTATTTCCAGCTTGGGAGGCATGTAGTTCTATCGGCATTTCAGTCTTTCGTATCTTTGTTGTGCAAGGAACTAACCGCCCCTTATGCACAACGCTTCTAATCCATGGTGTTCAAAGTCTAAAACAGACTCAACGAGTTAGAGTGAGACGTGCTGGACATGGCTCTACCAACTGAGCTATCACATGGTATGAAGACTTAATCACGCCACCTGAGGAGGGATCGAACCTCCGACAAATGTAGTCCCACTCGCATTTCAATCTCTTTAGACCGCAACCACCTTTTTATCAGTCGAACTAAACCGCAGCTTGATGAACAAGTTTGACCGATTAGACATTTTACTGCTCTACCTAACTGAGCTACTGTATCGCCGCTATCAAACAGCGGTGATACAGGGAGGATTTGAACCCCCGACCAATGTAGTCCAATCTTCATTTCATCCAAGCCTTGGCGTTTAGATTACGACAACAAGTTTCGCGGGACGTCAGTCTGACTGATGTCAGACCGTGGGAGTCGAACCCATCGCTTAAAGCGTTACCAATGTAGTCCCTACAGCATCTGTCGCCATCTAAACTCAGCAAGTTGCCCTGCTGAGTTGACCATTTACGTCGAGCATCTCACAACAAGATTTGGCGAGACGTAAATCCTACCTTCGTAGAACTGTAGGGATCGAACCTACCCGCTTGCGCTTACCAATGTAGTCCCGTCTGCATTTGCAGGACACTCAACTGACAACAAGTTGCCTTGCTGCTGACTGTATTATTGCGAAGCGCGTGCCAGTTTTTAATTAAGTTAGAATTTTATTTTTAATATATTGATTAATATAAATTAAATATAATATAGAAATTTAAAATTCAAAAATACCTTAATCTTTTTATCACATAAAATATTATTATAGATATCAATATAGAATTTTAGATAGAATCTTATAAACCAGCACTTGTCGCCAAAACGCATTCCTGCACACTCAACACTCAACACTCAACACTCAAAACCCAAACCCCACTCTTCATCCCCAGCTCCAAAAGACGAAGTCAACGGAGTTGGCTAGGCTGAAGGAGAAGAATTCCCAGCTAACACCACCAAGCCATCACCACGCCTCAGCCACCCAAACGCCGACCACAAAAAAAGCGCCCATAAGGGCGCTTATTGGATTTTCATAGTCCTATTAAAAACAAACCTCAAACCGACAAGAAGGAGATCAGACAGCCTTTACCGCCTCGGCTAAATTGCAGTCGGCGAACACCGCAACATTCTTTAGGGAGATGTAGTCTGACCAGCATTCGATCTAACGTCTGCGCCTATCGATCCGTGGTATCAAACTGCAATACCATCGACCGATACACTTGGGTTTTAGGCTATCAAAGCAAAGCCATGAGCCCTGCGATGACACCCCAAAACCCCACTCCACACAGACTCAATTGACCCGCAATTGAACCTGCTCAATCTCATGCACCCAGTGCTCCGCATGCAGCGCACCTTCAGCAAACAAACCAATCAAACGAAATACCTCATCCGCAAAGCCACCGATGTTCAGCACATCAGGTTGCTCTTTCATTTGGCTATGCGCATACGGTTGCACATCCACACAGACCAAACGCGCCTCTGGGTTGCGCGACTTCAATATCTGCCATTGCACCATCATCGCAGTACCTGATCCACGCTGCGGATCAGCCCATGACTCGTTATCCGAAAAATAGATCATGGTATCCACTGACGCAGACTCCGCATTCAAGCGCTTGAGCGGCAAGGCGCAATCCGTTCCACCGCCACCCTTCGCCGCCAGATGCGCCGCAAGCTCCAGCACATTGACCTCCTGGGATGCTGACGCCGTATCCTGACCCTTCAACCAGCGCATCAAACGCGACGAGGAAGGCACTACCGCGACATCCTCATGGACCTTGGTATCAAACGGCATGATGCGCACTTGTGGATTCACTTGCTTCAGCGCAGCGGCAAACAGCGCAGCCGCATCCACGCAGCGCAGCTTAGACGTCGCACCCTTGCGATAACCCGTCACAGGCGACGACATCGAACCCGATACATCGACCGCCACCACGACATTGCCCGCAAGCTTCGGCACATTCGCCAAAGACAAGGCCATCGCTTGCGCCAGCGCCGCTCGGATCTGCTCTGGCACCGCATCATCCAATGCCGACCATGTCATCATCAGTTGATAAGGAAAGGCACGGCTTTGACGCACAGCATCCACATCCACCAGCTTCGCTGCGACTGCATCCACCATCCCTTCCAACTCAAATACACCGTACTTGGTGAAGTTGTTTAGGTTCATGCGCAGCATCTGCCAGCTGCCTTGCTGCGCAACGGTCGCCCACTGCGTCGCAGTCAACCCCAATCCCATCAGCAATTGCAGCGGCACATCTGGCACAGCTTGCGTGCTATCCGCACGGAAGCGCAGCAGCTGCTGTACACGCTCAGGCAATTGCATCACATCAAAATCCTTCCCCAATACATAGGCAAAGAAGGCTTCTTGCTCACGCGTCTGCGGCTTGGGATGGGTCATCTTCAGTACATCCGCAAGTGAAGGTTCTTGACCGACGGATGCTGATAGCAGCTTATAATCGCTCGCCTCAGTCAGCCATGCATTGACCATCTTCTTGGGCAACGAACCCAGCGACTTACGACCTACCACGCCTGAGCGTAGCATCTGCACAAAGTTGCGCAGTTGCTTACCGTTGTCGATGACCTTTGGGAAAGCGGCCTTAAAGTGCTCTGATCCACCCTCGATGTTGCTCAGTATTGCCAGCAGCAAAACCGGCATATCCTTCATATAGGCATGCTGACGCGCATACACCGCAGTCTTGGCGATGAACTCGGCATCAAGTCCACGTGCCAGATCGATGACTTGCTGAAGTTGCATATGGGCATCGACATAGAAAGTCTGGTTCAATGTGCCCGTGGCGACCAACTGCGCCAGTGCCTGCTTGTTGTCCAAGCGATAGGCAAGGCCACCCGCTTCGTTGGTCATTAATGGTTGGGTTTGCTTCTGCACGGCAGAGGCAAAAAGTGTCTTATTCATGACGGCATCCTCTTGTTGCTCATATCTCTATCATTGCCAGACGCATGCCAACTCTAAAAATGATGCATTTATTATTTTATAAATTACTGTTTATAAAACATAAAATAATTAATAATCATAAAAACACTCCTTAGATGATCACAATTTTTAGATTAATAGCTAGATTATAGGATAGGTTTTTAGATGATATGCTAGGATAAGCCATCGCGTTTTTGCAGAGTTTGACGGCTATGAGCAAGCCCACCATCGTCCTCGGTTTTGTCGGATCCACCTTTGACCAAGGCTATAAAGAAGACCGCTGGTTACGCTGGCGACCGACGATTAGTTTGTGTATGCAGGAAGATTTGCAGATTGATGAATTCCATCTGCTGCATGACCCGCGCGACAAACGCCTGATCAAACAAGTGAAAGCCGACATCGCACAGGTCTCACCGCTGACCAAAGTGGTCGCGATTCCCTTCACCTTGCGCGATGCATGGGACTTTGCCGAGGTGTATGGTGCGCTGTATGACTGGGTGCGCGCCTTTCGCTTTGACCCCATGCAAAACGACTACCTGCTGCACATCACGACAGGTACGCACGTGGTACAGATCTGCTGGTACTTGCTGCTCGAATCACACTACTTACCTGCGCGAATCATCCAGAGCTCACCGAGCGCCACGCGTGAGCCACAAGGCAAATACCACCTGATCGATCTGGATCTATCACGTTACGATAGCCTGCGCACGCGGTTAGAGGCCGAGCAACAAGCCAACTGGCAACAGCTCAAAGCGGAAATCGCCACCCGCAATCCTGCCTTTAATCGCCTGATCACAGAAGTCGAAAAGGTTGCCACACGTTCAACCGCGCCCATCCTAATCATGGGAGCCACTGGCGCAGGGAAATCCCACCTCGCCAAACAAATCTACGCGCTCAAAAGAGACCACTTCCGTTTGAATGGACGCTTTGTCGATGTCAACTGCGCAACCCTACGCGGTGATCAGGCGATGTCCGCATTGTTTGGTCATATCAAAGGTGCCTTTACTGGGGCTGCCGCCAGTCGTGCAGGACTCTTAAAAAGTGCCGATGGTGGTTTATTGTTTTTGGATGAGATCGGCGAGATTGGTTTGGATGAACAAGCCATGCTGCTCAAGGCGCTGGAGGACAAAAGCTTCTTCCCAGTCGGCAGTGACTAAGAAGTACGCGAGGACTTTCAGCTCATCGCAGGCACCAATCGCGATCTACGCGAGGAGGTCTTAAAAGGCACTTTCCGCGAGGACTTATTCGCACGGCTCAACACCTGGACCTTTGACTTACCCGCGCTCAAAGACCGTACCGAAGATATCGAGCCTAACTTATTGTTTGAGTTAGAGCGCTTTAGCCTTGCACAGCAGCGCCAATTGCGCTTTCACCGCGAAGCGCTGGATCGCTATTTGAGCTTTGCACGCACAGGCGAGGCACTGTGGCGCGGTAACTTCCGAGACTTGTCGGCAAGCTTAATCCGTATGGCGACGCTCACGGAAGGCTCGCGCATTACCCTAGACAATGTCGAGGATGAGATACTCCGATTGAAACGACTGTGGTCGATTGAACAGCCCCTATCGGATCTGCTCACCCACGTTTTAGGCGCTGAAGCTTTGGCGCAGATCGATGAGTTTGATCGCTTTCAATTGAGCGGTGTAGTTGAAGTCTGCCAGAAATCTAAATCAATGGCCGATGCAGGGCGACAGCTTTTTTCCGCGTCGCGTGCGCAGAAGGCGACCTCAAATGACAGTGATCGACTGCGCAAGTATCTGACGCGATTTGGGCTCAGTTGGGAAAGTGTCAAACCTTCTTAAAGCAATGCCTTTTCGATTTACCCCCTTGCCACGGGTGAATCGTATCGCTTAATCTCAAAGCACCTAAACCTTCACCTCTTGAGTACGGACGCTCTCAATCCATGAAAATATTCGCTCTATTGCTGATCCGCCTCTATCAGCGCTTTCTCTCGCCCATCAAAGGCTTTTCGTGTGCGTATCGCGTTTATACCGGAGGGGATAGTTGCTCGGGTTATGGCTATAAGGTCATTGATCGTTATGGTGTTTTTGTCGGTTATCGACTGATTCAACGGCGGACAGAGCAGTGCGGTGAAATCGCCAGCGCACATGCAAGCAGCGTCCGCTCAAAACGCTTTCGCTCCAGACATCAGACTGGGGATTGCGATCCCGGTTGTGACTCTTTTGATCTTCCAGACCTCTGTAATCCATTCGATTCGTGCGATTGGTCTGATTCCAAGAATAAGAAGAAAAAAAATAAGAAATCCATGAAATATAATCCGCTGCCTGATCGCATATAACTCGGCGGATCACTTTATTGAAATATAAAAGACCCTTAGCAGTAAGCTCCATAGATGCGCTAAGATCAGGTATTCACTTCATATTTGAACCCTTTGATCATGACGACTCCTAATGCGGTCCCCTTCGACAAAGATCAAAGTACGCCGTTATTTTTCCCAGTGTCTATCCGCAAACTTATCATCATGACCATTTGTACCGTGGGCTGGTATCAACTCTATTGGTTTTTCAAAAACTGGCAACTGATTAAATTTCGAGAAAGAAGTGTAATGGCCCCCGAATAGTCACCACCTCGTTAGATGATTTATCATTGAAAC
>CAYJTU010000159.1:0-9117 GCA_964373105.1 uncultured Moraxellaceae bacterium
AACGTTCGAATACCGAAATTCAAGTCGCCATGATTGCGCGTGAAAATAAATTAGGTTTATCAGCTGCAAACATTCGAGGGGATTTGCTGAAAGAAAAAGAGCAAATTTTTGAAGAAACTGAAACCTATAAAAAAATGAATGCGCTATATGAGGCGGAATTTAACAAAAGCGCGCCGTATGCGATCATGCCTCAAGTGGTTATTTCGGGACCAAAGCTGAGTCGTGATTATAATACGAATTGGTATGCAAGCAGAGTGAATGGTCGCTACTTACATTGTCTCAGCATCGGAAAGCGGTTACGGTTTTCCCCTGAAAAGACCACAGATACTGAATCCGAATAGTAGTTCTTTTTAATCAAAAAACAGCCATTTGATCGCGATGAATCATTTCGATAGAGCTTTGCTCACCCAGTAATTCTGTAATCTTAGTCGAGGGTTGACGAGCGACAAGGGCTGCAGATGCTGAATCAAAATTGACGATACCGACTGCGATACGCTGTCCTTGCTGACTCACACATTCAACGACATCACCGCGTTCAAACTGCCCTTCCACCGCTTTTACGCCGACAGGGAGTAAACTGCGTTTATCAACTTTTAAAGCACGGATAGCGCCGTCATCTAAAATCAAGCGCCCCGCGGTTTGTAGGTGTGCAGCTAGCCATTGTTTACGTGCTGTGAGGCGATCTGCATCGGGTGTGAGCAGAGTACCTAATTCCTCGCCGTCAAGCAGGCGTAAAAGCACCTGCTCTGCTTGTCCGCTGGCGATAAGCGTTGGGCAGCCCGATTTAGCTGCAAGACGCGCTGCACGCACTTTAGTGACCATGCCACCTCGACCAAGTACGCCGCCTCCACCTGCCATTTCAAACAAGGTCTCATCCATCGCACGGACGCTGGATAGCAACGTTGCGTTGCTATCTTTGCGAGGGTCGCGATCAAACATGCCCTGTTGATCGGTTAAGATGATCAACAAATCAGCGCCAATGAGAGCTGCGACCAAGGCGCCTAATGTGTCGTTATCTCCAAAACGAATTTCGTCAGTAGCGACAGTGTCATTTTCATTAATAACTGGGATAACACGCCAATCGATTAGTTGGCGTAAGGTGTTACCGCCATTTAAGTAACGTTGACGATCCGATAGATCATCATGCGTGAGCAATATTTGCGCACTTTGGATGTGATGATCAAGTAGTGCAGCAGACCAAGCTTCAACCAATCCCATTTGTCCAATTGCTGCACACGCTTGTAATGCGGGCAAATTGTCTGGGCGTCCTGAAAGTTTCATGCGCACCATGCCTTCGGCAACAGCACCAGACGACACCAGAATGACTTCGCAGCCCTTTGCATGTAAGACGGCCAATTGCTCTGCCCAACTGGCAATGGCTTTATGATCCAAACCAACGCCATTGGCGGTCAGTAATGCTGAACCAATTTTGACAACGATACGTTTACAGGCAAGTTGACGCTTTTTCATGGATGGCTCTAAATTCGATACGGTATAAAACGGTGATACTTCAATGCCCAGTGGCGGCAAGGAATTATAGGAGATTCGCTCAGCAATGTCCTTGCTCTGCGATATGAAGTATCCATTTTTCAAAAAAATAGGGAAGATAATGAGTGATTACCTTCCCTATGCATGTCACTAAAACGAGTTAGCGTACATATTCATATTCAACATCATAGTCATCTTCGTTCCAGTCGTCATCATCATCTTCACCGGCTGCTTCACGTTCCGCACGTCTTGCAGCACGGAGAGCATCACGTTGTGCAATCGCATTTTCACGGGTTTCTTGCTCAAGGCGTTGGCGGCGTTGACGTTGTGCTTCAGCAAAATCAGGTTCTTCTGATTCACGCTCACGTTCAAGATCAATTTGATCCATCAAGTAATAAACTACAGCCTTTGTGCCTTCCCCAGTAAGGCCAGAAGTGCGGAAAACCGGACCAGTCCAACCAAGTTCAGCCACAATATGGGTACAAATCGCATTGTGCTCATCTTCAGGAACTTGATCGAGCTTGTTGAGGACGAGAACAATGGGGAGTTCAGCAAGCGCAGGTGAAAAGCGAGCCAACTCGTCCATTATGACTTTTGCATTATGGGCTGGATCTGATTGATCTACAGGTTGAATGTCAATCAGATGTAATAAGATGCGAGTGCGTGCCAAATGCTTGAGAAAACGAATACCAAGACCTGCGCCTTCAGCCGCTCCTTCAATCAGTCCAGGAATGTCGGCCATCACAAAAGAGCGATAACGATCGGCATCGACCACACCTAGATTAGGTACAAGCGTTGTAAATGGATAGTCGGCAACCTTAGGTTTAGCCGCACTTACCGCACGAATAAACGTTGATTTACCTGCATTGGGTAAACCTAAGAGTCCAACATCGGCAATTACTTTCAGTTCTAAACGGATATCACGGGCTTCACCAGCAAAACCTGGCAATGCTTTACGCGGAGCGCGATTCGTTGACGTCTTGAAATGGGTGTTACCCAAACCACCGCCGCCGCCTGCAGCAACCAATAAGCGGTCTCCGCCCTGGGTTAAGTCTCCGATGACATCACCTGTTGCGACATCAACAACAGTGGTTCCTACAGGGACTTTCAGAATAACATCGTCTGCCCCGCGACCCGAACAGTTCGCACCGCGGCCATTGTTGCCACGATTTGCACGAAACTTACGTGTATAACGATAATCTACGAGGGTATTGGCATCGACATCCGCTTCGATAATGATATCGCCGCCTTTGCCACCATCACCGCCGTCTGGGCCACCAAATGGTATATATTTCTCACGTCGAAAGCTGGCTACGCCATTGCCGCCCGCGCCTGCTTCGACATAAATAACTGCTTCATCGACAAAGCGCATGGCATTGCTCCCATTGTTTTGATATATGGTTGATAAATATTTAATACGTGTTTTTCACGACCGCATATTATGCCACAACCGCAATAAAAAATCTGGTCAGATTGCATATGATCATTAAAGATATTGATTTATTTAGTGAATTTAGTAAAGGATTGACGTCTTAGTCATAGAAGGGTTCGATGGTGTATTGCGGTTCATCGGGCTCAGCCTCGTTATTCTTCTTGAGCCCTTCTAAACTTTCTACTTGAAGCATCGTGACTTTGTAATCAGAAGATTGATATATGGTTTGTTCCAAAATTTTATTGGGGACATTAAATTCGCTATGCGGCTCAAGCCAGTAATGCGCAGCAATGGGTTCCCAGTCGGAAATATACTCACCAGACTGTCTACTGGGTGAGCGTAGTGGCAATGGCTGATCTTTGCGGACTTTTAGGGAGTATGGCATCACACTACTTTTGACCCAGTAGCGCACGACATTCTTATGTGAAAATACAAATGCTAATGGATAGCTCGTCAACACCTTATAACGATGAATAACTGCCTCGAAGCTGACATCAAAGAAATCACTTAAATCCGCAATATCAATCAGTTCTGGTGATCCATATTCATCAAGAATACGCTTGAACTCAGCATGCGGCATCAGCAGTTCTGATGCAAAGCTGTTGGCTTCAGTTTCGATGGTGATTGAACTATTACTCAGCTTTGATGTGCTTTTATTATCGGTATTGTCTTTAATATCTGACGATTTACAGCTAAAACGCTCTTGACGATGCCACGGCAACAAATAGTGTCCTAGCTCGTGGGCTATGGTAAAGCGCCGACGCCGAAAAGAGGTGCCTGCTTTAATCATGATCGCACCGCGTGATTTTTCGGGATTGGTGATGAGCATCCCTTCAAAACCATCTGTCGTCAGTTCACTGATTGACTCAATGCCGGCGAGTGTGGCGAACGCTTCGAGTGGAAATGGGTAAGAAAGACTCGGATTCTGCCTGAGAATCTCATTGACTACCTCGGATGGTGTTTTCTTGTCATCCAGTTCCATCAAATCTAACGTGAGTTCACTCGCCACTGCTACCCTTTTCCGCGTAATGTTTTCATGACATTAAGTATCACTTCTTGATCCTTCTGGTCAAGTGATTTCAAGTCTCGGTAGAACACCATGGCTTCATCGTTTAACCCAGGCTCCGATTGGTTATGATCGATTAGAAAATCAACCGTCACTTTATAGTAGTCCGCCAATTTCTTTAATAATTCCGCCGTAGGATTTGAGCTCTTTCCTTTCTCAAGCTCCCAAATATGTGTTTTGGTGATGCCTAAGCTATCGGCTGCTTGCTGCAGTGATTCACCTTTCTTTGCACGTAGCTCATTGAGCTTTAAACCTAAAGACATTTTCGACTCTCCACGTAAAAATAAAATTTCAAAAGTATAAGGATGTTAGCTGTCATGCATAAGATACACCCGAACATATATGTATGTCACTAGTTGACAGATAAATTCGTTAGATGTATCTTACATAAACGTTAGCTGAACGCGCTAGCTTCAATCCATTAATCAACGAAGATTTAAAGAGGCAATGTTATGAACAAGCACACTCAAACTGCCGTTTTTCATGATGAAAAATGGAACATGATGCTAGAACACTCCGCTCGCTCCTTTGGCCAAGGCTTTAACCAATACAGCAGTCATGCATTTGCGCAGACAAAAACACAAGGCTTTGTACACGAAATTCATACACCATTTGCACCATCAAAAAAAGAACACAGTCGCTTTCAGGCATTCATGCTCAGCATCAGCGCCCGCCGAAAAATGAAAGCGATTCAAGCTGAGAATACTTTAGATAAAGCCTATCCGATTCAAGATGTTCAATATGTCGTACAGCGGATGACACATGATCTAAGATCCATTGTGGATCGGCCGCATATCCGTGAAATATATCGATTAACGGATATACAGGTAGAGCAATATTGTCATGACATCGAACTTTTAGCGGAGCGTGGCTTTTTACAATATGTCGATTTTAGTTTTCTGATGCCTGATCACATGAGCCAGAAGACACTGCAGACCAAATATATCGAACGGAAAGCTTATCGCTTTGAGCTTAATACGTCGTCGAAAAAGCATCAATCTATGCGGCCTAATGGCGTATACATTTCATCAAATGAGGCAGATCAGCCTGTACTGCGTATTGTTTTAAAGTATACGGCGGCCTATACCAGAGCTGCGCAAATTGATATGGAAAGTCAACTTTTGGCATCTTGGAATACGGCATACAGTGACATCGGTCATCAGCATTTAAGAGCAGATATTGATCGTGATTACTCTTGCAACGGGTACGCCATTCAACGCAAGATTTTTTCTTAAGAGGATGGATGTAGCTCAAGAGTTACACGTTGATGTCAGTATAGATGGCAAAACATGAGCGTTGCCATCTACAAAAAAAACAGATTTTTATTCGCCACGTCTCCACGTGGTGCCTGCTTTACTGTCTTCCAAAACTACACCCGCTTCTAGCAACTCTTTGCGAATTTGGTCTGCCTTTGCAAAATCACGGGCAACCTTAGCCGCATTTCGGGCTTCAATTTGCGCTTCAATTTGCGCACCGGTGAGCCCCTGACCCGCATCTGCTTCGCCTTGCAGGAATTCTTTAGGATCGCTATTCAGGAGCCCTAAAATACTTGCAAGCTTGCGCAAGTGTGCTGTTAGCGGTAACGCTTGAGCTCTTTCATCTATTGATTCTAAGCGTAATATGCGATTGATTTCTCGTGTTAATTCAAATAATACTGCTAATGCTTCTGGCGTATTAAAGTCATCATTCATCGCAGCATCGAAACGTTCAGAAGTGTTACTGATAACTCTTTCATACGTTTCATGTAACGTGTAATCAGTTACATGTATCTCATCGGCCGCTTTTAATGTTTGATAAAACCGCGATAACCCCTGCTTCGCATCCCTCAATGCGCTATCAGAGAAGTTAAGCGGGCTACGATAATGACTTCCAACGATAAAGTAACGAATGACCTCAGGTGCGAACTGCTGCATGACATCGCGAATGGTGAAAAAATTACCTAAAGATTTAGACATTTTTTCACCATCAACATTTACAAAGCCGACATGCAACCACGTGTTGACATAGGTTTCACCTGTTGCTCCTTCACTTTGGGCAATCTCATTTTCATGATGTGGGAAGAGTAAGTCTCCACCACCCCCATGTATGTCGAAATGATTGCCTAAATTACAAGTCGACATTGCTGAACATTCAATATGCCAGCCTGGACGCCCTGTCCCCCATGGTGAAGGCCATGAAGGCTCATGGGGTTTCGCAGCTTTCCAAAGGACAAAATCGGCAGGATTTTTCTTATCGCTATCCACGTCGACGCGAGCACCCGCTTGTAGATCTTCTTGTACACGTCCTGACAATCGGCCATATTTAGGAAACGAGTTCACGGCATAATAGACATCACCGCCTTCGACCGCATAGGCATGGTCCTTTTGGATTAACGTGTCGATCATGCTCTGCATTTCATCAATATATTCAGTAGCAAGCGGTGACTGATCAGGGCGCGCACAACCTAAACGGTCTGCATCCTCATTCATCGCATCGATAAAGCGCGTTGTTAATGATTGGATCGATTCATTATTTTCATTAGCACGTGCAATGATCTTGTCATCAATGTCCGTGACGTTGCGCACATATTTGACTTGCCAGCCTTGTGAACGCAAGAAACGCACCATGTAATCAAAAGAGACCATGACGCGTGCATGTCCAATATGGCAGTAGTCATAAACAGTCATACCGCAGACATACAACCCAATCTCACCTGAAACACGTGGCACAAATGCCTCCTTGCGTCGTGTTTCTGAATTGTGGAGAACTAATGAGGTCAGGGGTTGAAGCAATGCGGTGCTCATGAAACATCCTTTAAGGTGGATTAAGTTAACGAAAGATCACAAATAATCGAAAAATTGGCAGGCAATTCTAAATAAACTGTTGCGTAATAAAGTAACATATCTTGAAGTGCGAAGGCACATACAAAACGGCTTGATTTGCGATGGGATACCGCCAAGCCGTGAGATCAAAAAATCCCAGCCGTATTAAAAGCATGAACACATTGACAATAAACCACAAGCATCGTGACAAATGGCTGTAGAATCACTTTGCGTGGGACATGTAGTTTTTGCCATAATGGCGTATATCTATATCAATTATTTGGAACTTGTTTGTGAACTCGGTTAAGCCAATGCCCATTACATTAAAACCTGCGCCTAAAAGTTTATTAGATTCCGCATTTGCGACGATTGCAACGGAACAACACGCGATTGATGTGCTTAAAGGTGAGTTGGACGAGCGCTTTGAACAAGCGTGCCATACTCTGCTCGCTTGCACAGGGAAGGTTGTCGTGACGGGTATGGGCAAATCGGGTCATATCGCCCGTAAGATTGCTGCAACTTTTGCTTCGACTGGAACTCCTGCATTTTTTATGCATCCTGGCGAAGCGAGTCATGGCGACTTGGGGATGTTGACCAAGAATGATGTGCTGATTGCGATTTCTAATTCCGGTGAAAGTACAGAGATTCTGACGTTATTACCCGTCGTCAAGCGCCACCAAATCACACTTATTACCATCACCCGAAATCAAAGATCCACGATGGCGCGTTTAGCCGACATCGCACTAACATCAGGCGAAAGCGATGAGGCTTGTCCGTTAGGCCTTGCGCCTACATCCAGTACAACCACTGCTTTGGTTTTAGGCGATGCTCTGGCTGTCGCTTTGTTGGATGTGCGCGGTTTTACCGCTGATGATTTTGCTTTGTCTCATCCAGGCGGTGCATTGGGACGTCGTTTGCTCACACGTGTATCGGACATTATGCATCATGGCGATATGATACCAATCGTTTCCACGGGAACTTCACTCGCCGACTCATTGCTAGAAATGACTAAAAAGGGTCTGGGTATGACGGCAATTGTGGATGAGAACTCGAGGTTACTGCTGGGTTTATTTACAGACGGTGATTTACGCCGTGTACTCAAACAGTCTGCTTTATCACATGACTTGTTAGATCAGCCCATCGAAAAACTCATGACCAAAAAACCTGTCACAGTGACGCCACATATTTTGGCTGCAGAAGCACTTGCCGTCATGGAAAAAAGAAAAATTAATAGTATTCTTGTGCTCGGCGAGGATCGTCGACTTGTTGGTGCTCTCAATATGCATGATCTTCTTCAAGCTGGAGTCATGTAAATGGCATCAAATAATAGTGTGCAAGAGAGTGCAAAGCAGATTCGGTTACTTGTACTGGATGTGGACGGTATTTTAAGTGATGGCCGTTTAACGTTTACGAATAGTGGTGAAGAGCTCAAGGCGTTTGATGTCCAAGATGGTTTCGGTATTAAATGCATCCAAGATGCGGGAATAACGGTTGCTGTGATTACAGGTCGTTCCAGTCATATTGTCCAAAATCGCATGCAGTCTTTAGGTATCGCACATATTATTCAAGGTCGCGAAGATAAAGGCGTTGCGCTACGCGCACTTTGTCAGGAACTCGATATCGACCTCGTCGATACTGCGTATATGGGTGATGATTGGCCTGATTTGACTGCATTAGCATTGGTTGGCTTGGCTTTAACAGCGCCAAATGCGCATGCCGAGGTGCGAAAGCGCGCTCACTTTGTAACCCAGGCTCGTGGTGGTCAGGGGGCGGTTCGTGAGGTGTGTGATTTACTTTTGCAAGCGCAAGGGTATTACGATGATTTACTCGATCATTATACACGCTCATTTGTTAAGGTCGATCAACAACTTAAGCCTACACTCTTCAAGAGTAAATCATGAGTACTCGGTTTCTTTATTTGATTGCATTGGTTTTTATGGCACTAGCTGTGCTTTTCTATGCCTTGAATCGTGAAAAGGCGCAAAAGCCAGTCGCCGCACACTCTGATGTAGATTTTTCTGCCAGTACAATCAATGCCCGTCAAACGGATGATCTGGGTCTGATACAGAAGCAATTACAATCTACAGCCTTGCGACACTATCCTGACGGTGATCGTATGGAACTTGATCAGATTCGTATGACTTGGTATACGGACGGCTTACCGCAAAGTACTTTGGATGCTGATAAAGGCGTGAGTTTGCAAAACAATGACAAAGTCATCCTCACAGGAAATGTACATGTGCAACAATTAGCAAAAGATGGTCGCCCTCCAACAGACCTCTACACCACGCTGATGAATGGCTATCCAAAAACAAAGTTGGTAGATACTG
>CAYJTU010000160.1:0-6349 GCA_964373105.1 uncultured Moraxellaceae bacterium
CAGGCGAACGGCGTGTTCCTACAACTCTCGGAACCGGCCATTCTTGCACTCACCGCCAAGGGTTGGCGCTTCTATACATTTATCGGCAAGGGCGGCGCACGGTTTATGTGCTCGTGGGACACCGAAGAAAGCCGTGTCAGGGAGCTCGCCGCGGATATCCGAGAAGTGATGAGCACCTAATTCTGCTCACGTCAGCCGTGAACTCCACGCTTGAATATGTCATGATGAGTCAACGATAAAAATAGGACTTGCCAGCATGTCCTCACGTTTACTGTCCAAAACCGCCCTTTGGCTGACCTTAAGCGCAGTCTCGATTTGCTTGATCTCATTAGTCACCCCTCGCCATGCCAGTGACCTGTTTATGGTGGGTCTGATTATGGGGGTCGTTGCCTGTTTTGCGCTTTTACTTCAGCATTTTCAATGGGGTCGCCCGTTGCAAATTCGCAGCTTGTTGATTGACCGCCAGACGACGCCTGTGGCTTATTGTTTATGCTATCTGATACTTTTCTTTGTAGGTTTGGTCGCAATTATCACATTTTTGACAATACTTATTTTCAAATAAAATAATACTTATTTTAATAAATAAATTATCTACTTAATCAAAAAAATATGTCTCAAAACTCTTTATAAATTCCCCACATCCAATAATTTCATCTTGACTTAGTTCCATTAGGGTACTTAGTATGCGTCAGCTCCATAATTAAACTAACTTGAGAACAATAGCCTGATATCGATGACGAGAGTGGCTATACGGGGGAAACCATGGCTGTAGATTCAAATCAATTGGGCAAGCCAGTGCGCTTGATCGGCAAGGCGACCAGCCTTATTTTTATTCTGGTCATTATGATCACGATGATGATTGCAGGAGTGATTGCGCTGGATGAAGGGACTGGGCGGTTTATGCAGTCCGCAACAGGGCATCTCACAACCCAGCAAGTTCAGGATGAGATTAATAAGGTGCGCGACAATCCCACACCAGAGAACTTCCTTCTATTTAGCAGCGAAATTTGGGGGCTCGCCAAACTCACCTCGGCAAAGCACTTCACTGAGTCCAAACTACCTGAACAAGGGCTGTATTACACCGTGATGCCGCAAAGCAACAAGGTATTGATGGTGGTGCATGTCATCGTGGGTAGTTTTTGTATGCTGCTTGGCGGCTTGCAATTCTGGCCCTACTTCCGCAAGAAATACATGAAAGCGCATCGCACGATAGGCGCGATCTATATCGTAACTGTGCCGATCTCGGTCGTCGCATCACTCATTTACCTTGCCAATACCGCACCGCATCATATCTATGATCATCTGGTGGCGTGGATTGCACTGTGGATCTTTGGCGTGCTGTCGCTCATCTCGATTGTGATGGCAGTTCGGGCACTCCGCGCCAAGCGGATCTATGAGCATCAGGGCTGGATGGCGCTGTCATTTGCCAGTCTCATGGTCGCGCCTCTCTTGCGCTGGGATTGGGCGATTCTGGGTATGCTGCTTCCCCACATTGATCAAGAAACGTTGAATCTGGTAACGATGGGGATAATGCTTCCGGAGTGCTTGCTGATTGCTTATGGTCTGGTTTTGATTAACCGTCAGTATGCACGCCCGATGAGCAAGCGCCCGCTGCAACCGATTGTACGCCTCGCCAGCAACACGTTTCAAACGCTGTTGCCAATCCTCTATCTCGCAGCCCTGCTGACCCTTGCCATCAATATTGGTTACTACCTGATTGGCGATGGCTTAGCGAGTCTCCCGTTTGCCGAGCGACTGATTCCCAGCAGTCTCATCCTGCATGAAAAACTGATCTTAAGCGCATTGCCGCTGACCAAAGCCATCTATGTGCTCGCAGTCGGTCTAGCACTGCCAATGGCACTCTACACCTTAAAAAACCTGCTGCAAAAACAGAATAATACCCCGCTCTCAATCCCAGCCTCGCAGATGGGTATGGTGGCAGCGTCACTGTCAGTTATCGGCGGTGCAGCAGCGCTATCGATCGGCTGGCATATCGGCCTTGCGACTAAAAATATCTGGCTCTCCGGCGGCACGATGTATAGCGTCGATGGGGCGTTATTGGTGTTTTTTGGCGTGTTTTATCTGCTCGCAAACACCCGCAAACAAGACGCACTGATGAAGGAAAGTCTGGTGTTTATCCTGTGTCTACTGCCTTTCTCCGCGCTGTATGTCCTGACGCTTACGGCGATGAGCTTCCTGCCACTGCCGCCTGATTACGTGGCTGCGGGTCAAGGCTTTGTGATTCCTGTTGGCTTTGGCGGCGGCTTACTCTTTCTGGCGCTGATCATCGTGATCTACGGTCAAGGGACGCGTGAGCATAACTAAAATCGTAGACAGTCCGCTCTACAAAACCTTAATAATGATTGGAGATATTAAAAATGCACCTGCCTGATTTGTTTGCCCACAACGCCGATGTGAAGATTGCCGTCTATACCTGGGGAGACAAGCCCACCACTGAGCAGCCGCGTGAAGTGCTGGTCTTCGCCCATGGTTTTCCGGATCGGGCGCTGTTTTGGGAGAAGGTTGCGAAGCAGCTTGAACAGGATTTCTATGTGGTGGCATTTGATATGCGCGGCTGTGCCGAGTCCACCCACAGTCGCGGCTATAAGCACTATAAGTTTGAGCCATTGATTGCTGATCTGTATGCAGTGATCGATGCGGTCAGTCCGAATCAAAAAGTGCATTTGATTGGCCATGACTGGGGCGGTATCTATGGCTGGAATGCGATCAATGAATCTGCGGGCGTACGCCGTATTGCCTCATTCACCACCATGTCACCGAGTCTGGAACAGGTCGGCTTGTATCTGCGTCGCCGCTTCCTTAAACCCACCCCGCGTAATCTCTGGCAGGCAGGCGTACAACTGCTGCGCAATAGTCTGATGACCTTCTTTAGCTTCCCGATCCTGCCGGAGCTGTTGTTTCTGAGTGGTTTGGGAACGTTGATGATGAAGGTCATGGTTAAGCAGTATGAGCATATCCCGTTCGTCGCGAACGAAGGTGTGGCTGGAGATGCGATTCGCTACTTGGGCATTTACCGCGCCAACCTGTTGCAGCGGGTGTTGTTTGCCAAGCAAAGCACGACGGCGGTACCGGTGCATTTACTGCTTGCGGCACGTGATCCGTTTCTGCCACCGCATTTGTTTGAGGACAGTCAAAAGTGGGCAAGCACCATCAGTCAGTCACTGGTCGATGCCGCGCATTGGGCACCCTTAAGTCGCCCGGTGGAAATGGCTAACACGATTCGCACGTTTACCCGTTCCCAAGCGCAAATTTAAGCTTAGAATAGGTGATCGATCCTGACCCAATAGCACCACTCACAACGATAACGCAGGGAATGTCACATGGCGAAGAATGTCTGGTTAATCTATGGTGCCAACGGCTATAGCGGCGAACTGATTGCTCGTGAAGCGGTCAAGCAAGGGCTGACGCCCGTGCTCGCAGGGCGAACACTCGCCAAATTAGAACCCCTTGCACGAGAACTCAATCTCACCGCACGTGCCTTTGACCTCGGCGATAGCAAGGCTGTTGCAGCGGCGCTGCAAGATGTCCGCGTGGTGCTCAATTGCGCGGGGCCTTTTGCAGCGACGGCGGCACTGTTGATCGAAGGGTGTATCAAGACCAAGACCCACTATCTGGATATCACGGGTGAGATCGCGGTGTTTGAGCAGGCGCAGAGCCAGCATGCCAAAGCCAAAAAAGCCGGCTCGGTGATCTGTCCAGGCGTGGGTTTTGATGTGATTCCGACTGACTGCGTGGCGGCGGCATTGAAAGCGGCGCAGCCGAATGCGATCCATCTGGCATTGGGTTTTGAGACCGCATCCCCGATGTCTCCGGGCACCGCCAAAACGGCGGTTGAGGGACTACAACTGGGCGGTATGATCCGTGAAAACGGCAAGCTGCGCAAAGTCAGCCAAGGCTGGGATATTCGTGAGATTGATTTTGGTCGTGGGACCAAATCGGCCATGACGATTCCGTGGGGCGATGTCTCGACGGCTTTCTGGTCGACCGCGATCCCCAATATCAATGTATACCTGCCCGTGCCCAAAGCCTTTGCACGCGCGGCACGCATGACGGGGAGTCGTTTGGACTGGCTGTGGAAGAAGCCTGCGGTAATCAATTTTCTCAAAGCTCAGATCGAAAAGCGTGTGCCCGGACCCGATACCGCCAAGCGTGCAGCGCTGCCGACTTATATCTGGGGTGAGTCAAACAATGCAGTGGGTGAGAAGAAAACTGCACGTCTCAAGATGGGCAATGTCTATGATGTGACGGTCTATGGCGCGGTGGCGATTGCGCGTCACTTGCTCAAAGAATCGGCCAATGACGAGGCGAGCATTGCGCTCAAAGAAGCTGGGCAAGCCGGTGGTTATTTCACGCCGTCACAACTTATGGGTTATGACTTTGTCTCAACGCTGCCCGATGCGGGCCCGATAGAAATCCTCTAGCACCACGCTGGACGAGACCCCTTTATCACACTTGGAATCCGATCATGAATCAAGTCGCACAGCCAGCCGCCAACAAAGCCATGAACACCGCAGTCAAGAAGACCGTCACACCGCGCGCGAAGTCCAAAAATATCACCATTCGCAAGACGCGTTTTGCCGCAAAGGATCTGACCCAGCAGTATTCTCACTCCCCGTTGATCTCGCATTTCCTGACAGCGCTGTCGATGTCCTTTCCTCGTGGTGAGATGTTCTTTGTTGATACGATCAAAAATGTGCGCAGCGAGATCAGTGATCCCAGCCTAAAAGCCGATATCGCGGCATTCATCGGCCAAGAATCGATGCATGCCAAGGCGCATGACCAGTTCAATACGGCGATTCAATCTGACAGCTACCACTTACAGCGCTTTGATCATGAGATCGATCGTGAGATGACACGTCTGCGCACCCTGTCCAAGCGCAGGCAGCTCGCGGCGACGGTGGCTCTTGAGCACTTCACGGCGATGATCGCGGGTTATATGCTGGCGCATCCGAAGCTGGTCCAACAGTTGCCGGCCAATATGGCGTCCTTGTGGATCTGGCATGCGGTGGAGGAAATCGAGCATAAGCATGTGGCGTTTGATGTCTATCAGTCAGTGTTTAACAACCTTCCCCAGCGCCGCCGCAGTATGCGCACGATCAGCATGGGCTTTATCCTCAGCAATACCATCATGACCAGTCACTTGCTGTGGCAAGATCACAAGCAAAGTCTGGGCAGTCTGAAGCAAGTATGGCGCAACGTACAAGGGCTCGGTACATTGGCGCATATGTTCGTGAGTTTATTCCCTGAGTATTTGGCGTTTTATAAAAAGAGCTTTCATCCTGCACAAATCGACCATAGCGCACTGCTTACGCGTTGGCGTGAGGTGTTGGTGACGCAGGATTGGGCGGTATAAAGCACAGCGATTGAGCATAAAAAAAACGGGGGAAATCATCTTTCCCCCGTTTTTTTTGGTTTTGCCAAGCGGTGTGTTTAAGCAACCGTACGCAAGGTGACCACTTTAGGCTGTTTTGCTTCAGGCGCGTCCGCCCAGCAAGGGTGTGATGCCGTGATCAAATTCACCCGTAGCACGGTAAAGAAGTCCTTGTTATCTGCCCATAATGCACATGGCAGGGTTAACGCGCCATTACTCCAGCGGCGATGCGAACCATCTGCCAGCGTTTCAACGCTATAAAAACCTTGGGTGAAACGCGGATCAGCAACCGAAATCGCTTGATCGACTTTCATGCCGGTCAGATGCATAGAGCCCACATACAAGCCGAGTTGACGATGATCGCCATGGCCTGAGAGCGTCCAATTGGCCGGTGCAAAGGTACGAGACATCAAAGTGACATTGGATGACTGCGCTGGGATCACGAATTGTGCGACGTTGCCATCAAGTTCGGCATCAACCCGCACACCATCGATGAGCAGATGGATACCTAAATCATTGGATTTGACCCAGCCGAGGGTCGTTGCGCGCTGCATCAACTGTGATCTGACCGCCTCTAGAATCGGGCCGCTTTGAACCAATGGACGACCATAGCCTGACAGATCCTGACTGACTTTTTGATCAGGCGCTGAAGTATGGCCCGTGCCGTTAAACCAGTCACGATTGCCACAGTCACAATAACTTTCAGCCGCCAAACCATTGGCGATCAAGGCATCATGCGCTTCGAGTTCGACGTGCCAGTAGGTGACGCGATCCACGGCGACCTGACTGATCGTTGCGCCATTGGTCAGTAGCCCAACAGGCACAAACACATCATCGATGACGTTTAGACCGACTGCATGGCCCGGTGATAAAAAAAGATCGCTGTACGGTTGATCCGTACCAAATGCACCCGCTTGAACTTTGATCGGCCATGCGTGGGGATAGAGATCGCCATTG